>CAYJLS010000101.1:0-15861 GCA_964371065.1 uncultured Anaerolineaceae bacterium
GCCGCCTTTTGATTTTGCATCCTCGTAGTTCATTTTCATTTTCCTTTCGATTTTATGCAATGAGAATGTATACATCCTCACTGCATTTTCACGATTATCTGCCGTAATTATACACTATCACAGCGTATAATGCAAGTTGTACGCTATGAGAATGACAAGAAAATCGAGCCAAAAAAATCATCAAAAGGATGAAAAAATCTCTATGGACAAATCGCAAAAGAACGCGTTGAAACTGGCGATCCATGCGCTTGAGGATTACCGCCGCAGGCATTACGCCGCCGCCAGGAGCGCGGCTGTCTACGGTTTCGACTTTGGCATTAACGGCGAAAAACACTACAAGGAATACACGGACGCCATTGAATACCTCCGGTCACTTCTCGCGGAAACGCCAACACCGGTAAAGGCCCAGAACGCCGGACAACAACAACTCCCGCTGTTTTGAAAGGACAAAACGTTGATTGCAATTGTGGAACTTGTGTTTGTGGCCATCCCGCTGATGATCGCTCTGCGGTCAAACCACCCCCAAGCCTGGCCGATCTTCTTTTCTGTTTTTGGCGCCGCGCTATGCATCACTATTGCTATAGCGATTTCTGCCAACAACAGAAGCGGCGGCGCCACACCCTCCCGCCGTTAAACACCCCAACGCTAAACGCTGCACAAATTCAAGCCGCTTCTATACGCCTACGTTCTTTGACGCCGGTATATAGAAGCGATTTTGCCTCTTCGCATTTTACCCTTGGAGGTATGCGTCATGTTTGCTTCAATCGCCATCATAATGATATGCGTCCGCGAGACGCTCTGTTAGGCGCTTATACTCTTACCGGTATTCAAGCGATCATTCCGTTGCTCCTACAATCTGAAAGCTGCCCCAGTAAAATGGGGAACCAAAAGGACAATCGCGTAGCTCACGCAATCTGGCAAGCAATCGTGGTGTTTTCCACTCGCCTGCTTGCATTTCCGTCCAGAGATTGTTCACTATTTCGTACAAGTCTTTTTCAAGCGGATCGGAATCGACAGGATGAGAGCGCATTTCTTCGAGTAAAAGCTCTGAAGCAGATTCATGATCAACACCATCCACCATTGAGATCAGCCGCGCCAACAATCGATCTTGTTCTTGCAGTCGTTCTACCGCGCCGAGCAAAGTTATTCTTGTTTTCGCAATTTCCTCGATAGGGGAGATTCCAACTGACTTGCTGACAATGCTCCGCCAAATCTCTAATTCGTGAGCAATCTCTTGCATTCCTAAATCGCGCAACCAACGCTGTGCCTGGTTCAACGCCTCGACAGTTCTCATGTCCTTGGCGATGTGCTGATAGAATCGCGCAAAGAGAAGGAATGTGGCTGCTTCGTCCACGCGCCACATCGCCGCTATAACTGCCGCCGCGCCTGATAAAAGAAAGGCAGATGGTAATCCGACGAACTCGGGTACGCGCTCCACTGCAACTTCGCCACTTTCACAAGCGGACAATACGACCAGCCGAGTGTATTCGACTGAGAAAGCCCGACTTATCTCTGCAAGAGTTATTTTTTCCTGTCCACCCAGATGGAGCGCAGTCGCCTCTGGCAAATCTGCGTCGAAGCGACCGTGAGCGTGGATATGCAGGATGGAACGCGAATCCGCACCATTGGGCGAATCTGTTTTTACGTTCCAGATGGTTTCGCCTTCTCCAAAGATTTTGGTCAGCGCAGCAGGGATTGCCGCTGATAACGGTGCGTTACCGCTCGTGCCAGCAAGTAACGCAGACCATCCCAATCTTGCGCGCGTTTTTGCGCGAGAGCGACACAAATCCCAAATCTGAACCGAAGGCGCATACGAAACCGTGTAGTGATCGAGTAACCAATCTTTCGACAGAGGTGGTATGGCGGATTGATCATGGGCAATGAGCGGCGCAATGTGTAATGGCAGTAGCGCCAAGAATCCATCAGGAATCAACACAAGATCACGCACACCCAATGCCTGAAGCTTCGGATGGAGATCTGCCCACAGCCACTTTGTCAACTGATTCGCCACAAAATCCACAGTGCTGGCAAAGGAAGCCGAGCGGAACAAACTCTCTATTGCCTTAAAACGGCTGAGAAAACCTTCAGCGCGCGGAGCACTCATTCGCGAAATTGAAAGGATGTCAACCAACTGCCTTAACGTGAGCGGCAATATGAGTGATTCACATTGTTTGGCAGTAACAATGCAAGCAATCGTGCCAATGGGTCTCGCCTGAAAATAAACAATCGCAGTTTCTGGTTGATTAGCAAGCGTAGACTGAATGTTGGCGAATGTCAGTGGTGTGGACATTGGTAACAGAGTGAAATCTGGATTTTCTTTTTGAACCCTTTGCACCAAATCTTCTAAGTCTCTGTGGGCTTGTTCAGCGCTTTGTTGAGTGGATTGAAGATCATCGCGGATACTTTCTATATCACTTTGTGCAATTGCCCAACGCTGACCCATCCAGTCGCCCCGTATGATATCTTCGCTCAACCAGCAATCTTGCGTTTGTTCGAGATTTGCTACCAAGCGACGGTATTCGTCTCGGAACTTATCTGGCAGAGCCGTCAATTGCAACAGACGACTGCCTAACGTGCGTGCCCGCATTTTCTCGGCAATCTCAACAGCCTCAGCAACTTGACCGGCTTGCACAGATGCCTCTATTGCTGTGCCATAAAGACCAGCGCGTTCGCGCAAAAAACGTTTCTGAATGATAGGGCTGCTGAATTCTATGCGCTGTTGATCCAAGAGCTTGACTGCAGATCGAAATGCCCCAGCACGCTGTGTGGCATTTCCAAGATCAGCATACACACTTGCCAGACTGTTGAGCGCAGACAAGCGATCGGAAAGCGTGAAATCAGCACGTTCTGCGATAACGTGCCAGGCTTGTTCTGCGCGTGCAAATAGCGTATGCGCTAGCATGGTCTGGTTTTTGCTCAGTAGATTTTGCGCTTGGCGAGCCCAAACCGCTGCTTGGTTCAGCTGAATGCCGGTTTCAGCTCGAGCTGTAATACCAGGTCCCTCCATCGCGCGCGCAATGCCGAACATCAGATTCGCAAGATCGAGTTTATCGAGATCAAGGTAAACCGCTCCAATGTTCTGTAGCAGGGTACTGACAAAACGATATTGTTTGCGCTGATGCGCTTTTCGAAGTGCCGCACGGTATGAAATCAGCGCGGCACGTAATTTCCCTTGCTGGGACAAAGACGCACCTCGGTTCAGCAAAATAATCACATCCACCGTTTGGTCTCCAATTTGTGAAGCCAGTGCCACACATCGCGCTTCTTCCGCCTGCGTTTCCTCTTGCCACTGCAGTTCCCCGTAGATCATCATCAATCGAATCCGCATTGCTAGTTCTTGCACAGGATTATCCATTCGTTGCGCTTCAGTTACTGCTTGTTTCGCATGCGCAATGAATTGCTCGTACTTACCCCGTTGCCAATCCAGCATTGCTAATCCCTTCAACAGACGGAACTGTCCGCCTGCAGGTGTGGTTGCGCTCACTTGGGCAAGTAACTCTTTTGCCAGATCAGGATCGCCCTGTTCCAGCGCCATCATCGCACGATGATATTGCACTTCTTGAAGAATGCCCCGATTACCCAGTTGTAGGCCAATCATCTCTGCGCGTGACCATGCTTGGCGCGCACCGTCGCGATCTTTTTTTTGCCACAGCAAACCGCCCCACAGAAACCAATAGCGTCCAGCATTCTCACTGATCTCATCTTGTGTGTGGTACTGGGCGACCAATTTTAAATAGCGCTCACTTATCTCAAGATTGTCTTTCTCCAAATGAAGGGATGCAAGATGCAACAATGTTTCGGGGCGACCATAGCCGGGCGGCAAACGGCGAATTGCGTTTTGGCTTTCCGCAAAACGTTCAAAGGCTTGATTAATTTCACCTAAGCTGATGTGAACTTGACCCATCGCGTCGAGCGCATGCGCCAAGAGCAAGGGATGATCCAATTGACGCGCAATCTCGATGGCTTCTTCAAGATAAGGTTTGATCTCATCATACGGAGCGCGCTCTTGCCGGATATAGCCGCGACTCAACGCAGCGTACCCTTGCATCAAGCGATTGCCGGACTTAGACGCCGCTTCATAATTCAAATCTGCAAGGATCATTACATATTCTGAGCCAACGTGAAGCGCGTTTTGAACATATTCATCTATCGCTGCAAATTGTAGGATGTTTAGTCGCCCAAGGACACGAATCTTGTCGTGGGCATCCTTGAACTTTAATTGTCCACCCTCCACTTGACGCGCCAGACGTATGATGGGATTCTTGTCCTCGCGGGTCAAATCGGATTGCCAGCGCTTGAGCCAGCCACCTATGTGCGACAAGAGATCGCCTTTGCCGAACAACTCCGGGATGACAACGAAAATGCCCCCATTGCAAATGCTGTCAATCGCGGGTTGGCTCAACAGCCACGGTTCCTCGTCAACAAGCTTTCGCAAATCGTTCTCAGTGCGAACGCGCGCGAGCTTTTGCAGTGTCGGGTGCGGCCTGGGTGGATGATTGCCCCAGGCGAGCCAAACATCAATCCGGTTCCACGCCTGCATTGCGTCGAAATCGTTGGCTTTCACAAACTGATTGGTCCATTCATTTGTTTGAGTTATTGCTAGTAGCCGAAGCGCATCGGCAAGCGTAGCATCCTCCTCTAATTTAAGGTCAGAGAGCATGTCTATTGCTCGTTGTAGCGACCACACACAAAACGCCATGTAAAAATCGCCCAATGTATGCCTGTCAAAGAAATTTGTTAAAACAGTCGTCAAGCCGTCGCTCGCCCATGCTTCGGTATGTCGTCCTTGACGAACTGCCAACTCCATAAACTCTTGCGGTTCCGCGCACAAAAGGTTATCAACCAGCGGTTTTACCAAATCCATAGCACACCAGTAGCGCAATCCATTGTTCGCATTCTGCAAACGATGAAGGAAAAAGTCGGCCAAGTCGTTCGCGTGGTACTGCTCCAGCAATGTAGTGAGCGATTTAATCTGAGCAAAAAACCTGCCATCGAGCCAATCCCCATACTGCTCGGCAAACTCAGCGAGTTTTTGATCGCCTAATGCCAAGATCACTACCAGCCCCAGCGCCCCCAAATGTTGGGGGGACATTTGCGAGAGTGTCGAGACCAAAGCCATCTGTACCATCATCATTGCCATCTGGTCAGTGGACACATCCCCTGTCCCGCGAAAATGTTCTACCAACCCTGGGAGAAAGCGCGTGTCCAGCGACACTTCCCAGCATTGCTCAATGATGTGCTGTGCGGCAGGAAAATCGCGTGCATGCGATATTGCGTTCAAGAAATCAGTAAGACGAATGCTATAGTCTTGATCTGCGAGATTCGACAAAGACTCACCTCGTTTAATTCATCGTATCCTGATCCGACGTATCCGCACCGCTCTCTATCAAGTCTCGGGCATGTTGAAAGTCCTCAAACGCCCGCGCTTTATCTCCAAGGTCATAGTATATCTTGGCGCGATGTGCGTACGCGACGGCATACGTTGGCTCGGCGTCGATCGCACGAGTGTAATAATCTATTGCGTCGTGGAATCGCTGTTCCTCAACGCACAGCCATCCCAAGTTCATCAACGATGTGCTACGATTAGGATCCATTCGCGACGCTTGCTCCCAATCATGGCGCGCGGCTTGGCTATCACCCATTCGATAGTAAACCTTACCGCGTTGCTCATATGAAGACGGATGCGGTGACAATTTGATCGCGCGCGTGAAATCTTCCAGCGCTTGACGCCAGTTTTGCATGTGCGAGTATGCCATTCCGCGATTGTGGTAGATGTCGCCGCTGTACGAGTCATACTTCAATGCTTCATCGAACAGCCGAAGTCCTTTAGCGTAATCTCCATCCACCATGATAGAGTCCATCGCTTCACTCATCAATCTGATTGCTTGCATTTCGTCTAGCTGACTGGACATTGTATGCCTCCTTTTCGACCTGCAAAATTGTTACTACTTGAATCCAAGATATCTTACGTTGCGGGTATATCCACAGATTAATCCTTGAACGAATTCCAAATGCTCTTCATTTGAATGTCTTCACGGATAAAATAATCCATTAGATCTTTTCATCTTTTGAACTGGTTTCAGTTTGATTGTTTTTTAAGCCCAAGTGATCAATTCTCGATCACTTGCACAATCCGTAATGGTCGAAAAAGATCGTTGGGGTCTTCAGATTCTAATACAAATATCCGTTCTTCCATTTCCTGCGGACTGCGAATGCCTGCGGCCCGCAAAATATTCAGCGCCGCCGAGTCAATGACAACATAGCTACCGCCCATTTCTGTCAGTACATCCAAAGATCGAAACTTGATTTCGACTTGTCGTACTTGTTCGCCCGCTTCGGCACGTTGCTCCAAAGTATTGTGCAATACGTACCATGGAGCATAAACCGCCGATATGACCAAGACAGTCATACGTGAAGGAACTTGTGCGTGCTTGCCAAACATCATTTCATTTATAACGCGCCATCGCCGCGCCTTTGCCCATTGGATCGCTTCATCTGCTGTAGAAAATACTACTGCTCCTTCAAAATCGGCTGAATATTCATTGGTAGGTAAGCCATCAGATTTTGCCCATCCGCCAAAAGAATCTCCAAACTCTGGTTGAATTGCCAGCATAAAATTACTAGTCGGCGTTTTGTCTGGAGGAAAAAGAATAACTTGAACTACCGGCGACATAGTTGCCTCCGAATATTTTCCTGCACACTAGAATGGTTGTAAAAGCTACACTTTAAGGCTTGGCTGATGTAGATGTCCAGTTAATTCCTTCTGGATTAAATACACTTGGCCCACGCCAAAGAAATGCAGTAAGGTTTTTACCGGCCTCTGCTTCCGTGTTTGAATTTTCAGGCACAGGTAAATGCAATGCTTCGTACAGATCAAAACGGTAGAGGTCGAACACTGTGCGCAGAAGTTCGCCATAAATACTTGCCGCTCGCAAAGTGATATTTTGGGAATTCCAAACACCTAGAGCTCCGATGACCGCTGCAACAATTGTGACTGACGATGGAAAAATTGTTGCCATAAGGCCCCATACTATGGTGAAAACAATTGCAAGAAATATTGAGCGTACACATGCATCGAGATGTGAGCGCGCATCATCAAGTTCGCTTTGAATTGTGTTAGGTAAAAGAAAATATAAACGTGGAAACACAACAACTGGATCGAGCCCATAGCGGAGAGGGTGTTGCTCAGCAGAGCGTAGAAGGTTGCCGAGACGAGTGGGCAAATCGGTTCCGTGGGAGGGAATGTCGTGAAGTTCTTTATCCAAAATAAGTAACTCGGGTATTTCTTCTGGAGAAATTGGATCAGGGGGCTCGCGCCCAGTCCACACTTCGGGAAAACTTATTGGAGGATAATCACGTGCGTACTCTTTCCAAAACAACGCAGTGCGACGCGCACGCAATTTTGCGGTATGCCCAATGTGAACTTGCGTTATTATTTTTCGTAGTGGCTTGCCCACCATGGGGATTCCATCCCAATAGCCCTCCGCCCATTGCAATAGTGATAAACCTAGCACATCAAGCGCGAAAGCCGTAAGTATGATTAGGATCGGCACGACCACAAGTATTAATGCGCGTACAACATCGGTCTCATTATTCCACCATGCAAGGGTCTGTGGTAATCCCCACCATAAAATATATGTCAGGCCATAAATGATCCAGAAGAGGAAGGCTGGCATCAGGGAAGATACAACCCATCGTTTGCCCGATGCCTCACTCAGGGATTTCCAAACGGATTCGAGCATGAATCATCCTTTCTTTTTGGATGGTTGCCATGTGTGGCAAGTCACTGGCGGGCGGCATATCAGACACACCGGCACAGGGTCGCCATCAAACGCAATGTGCTTGGGATGCATCGCGTCGTTCGGGCAAGCATACAAAATCGGGCCGCCGACCACCCCTGACAAGCCGGGCGACAAAACGGGATTAAAGAGAACCTTAGATCCCGCTGCGCGTCGTGTAGCTTCTTTGACGAGGCGTGTTTGTTCGTCCGAAGAAAGCGGTTGCATATGCCCCGCCGTATCGGTGATAAGGATATCTTTCCATCCCATCAGATCAGTGATCTCGATGGCAGACAGCAAATGTTCTGTGTCATCCACATCTAATAGGTGGACAACAACACGCAGGTTGGTTTCTTCACTCGACATAAAGATTCCTCTTTTGCCGTTCTCACAATTGCATTTGATAATGTTTTAGTTACACTAACTTTGGATTTTTGGGTAAAGCCGTTTGAATTTGGTACGCACATCGTTGGTAAACGTACGTGCCATGTCAAAACCTTCGTTTAGTATGTTGACGCGTGAAAAATGCTTCCGACCGGTATCCTCGACACCAATACAACCGGATTTCCTTGAAAATTAAGCTGTTGTAAAGTTTTGATGATGTTGTTGCCCGTAGTATATATAGTTAGTTACAAACTCGGCTGGTGCCATCACGAGCGCAACTGTATCGTTCTGAACTTTTAAGAGTGCCGCTTTGATAATCATTCTTTCTCCTTTTAGAATTGACTTTTAGTACCGCTCGTTGGCTTGGTTGGTTTAGGTACTGCCACAACAATCTGATGGCGCAAATATAAAACAGAGCCAAGCATGAGTTGTTATGGTCATTTTAGCATAAAAGCAAAAGGATAAGACGAGTGACATACCGGCATTGCCGCAAGCAACGATCCATAAAGGATGCAAAAAGTTCGATCTGAACGCCTGGTCTTTTTTTTATTACCGTGAGCATTCAAACCGCTTCCACGTGCCTGCGTCCACAGACGCCGGTATGTAGAAGCGGTTTTGCCGTTTCACATTTCACCCTTGGAGGTATGCAACATGTTTGCTTCAATCGTCATCGTTGTTTTGGCCATTCTGCTTGGAGGCCTATCCATCTTTGCCCAATTCACAAATCGCGAACGCCGCGAGCAACTCCGCGTGCTCGAAACACCAGCCGGGGCCATCGTTTTCGCCACGATCTTCTGGCTGATATCCAAGGCTCATCACTTGGAGGTTGTGTCGTTCGCCCTCAAGATTGCTCTTGTGGTCGCCCTGCTAATTCCAGCCGCAACCTACGCTTTCAGCCCGGCCCGCAAAGATGCAGAGGATGACTCTCGTCACCGACAGGTTCGTTCCCAGAACCATGCCAGTCCTCAGCGCCAGGCTTCGGTCGGTAACAACATGCCCGACCCTGCCGCCGAAACCCTCGATGATGAAAACCTGGTCATCCTGGACGGCGAAGTAATAGACGCAGCAGAGACTGTTATGCCCCTGCTGGACCAAGGCAAGGCATAACGCCCAGCCCCAAAACGCAAAACCACTTCTTTGGAGGTATGTCCCATGACCACAACCATCGCTACCCAAACCGGCCTGGTTGGCTTCGTTTGCGAAGTCACCGAAGAGCCGGTCTCTTTCGATGAATGCCTGGCCTGCGCCCAACGCGGCGCGCCAGGTTGTCCGATGATCCCCGCCGCCATCCACGATATCGCGGGGTCGATCCGCGACCCGGAGTACGCCAACCATCTCGCGAGCCAGGCTGGCGCCCAGATCGGCTTCTCCGCCACTGAACTGCTGGGATGCCCGCGCCAGTACGTGTTGAAGAAACAACATCCGTATTGGGAAAAGCCCACCTCCATGTACCGCATGGCGTTCGGCTCCGGCTATCACGCCGCGCTCGCGAAATATCCTGGCGGCCTCCGGGAGGAAACCCTGACCTGGAAATTTACCTTCCTGGGAAAATCCGTCCTGCTGGTGGGTACGCCCGATACCATCGAAGCGAAGCCAACCGGCTGGCACATCGTGGATTACAAGGTAACGGCCAACCCGCCCTTTGGTCACAAGGTCCCGATCTGCGTCCATTGCGATCTCGATCTGTACAAGGGCGACGACGGGCTGATGTGTCCCAACTGCGGCGCGCTCAATCCGCGCTCGGCGGCTGTCGCGCGCGTCTACCGTCCCCCGCAGGCGCGTTCATCCCACGCCCAGCAGGTTAACCTGTACGCCCTGCTGATCGAGAAGAACGCCGCGCTCCTGGAAAAGAAGCACGGAGCAAAAGTCACCGGCTTCTGCGGTGCGCAGGTGGTGTACCTTTCCCCCAAGACACCCGTCCGTTGCGACGTCGCGCTGGACCGTGAGGGTACGCTGGCCTTCCTGAAAGCGCGCCTGACCACACTGCTCTCCGGCGCCATGCCGCCCGTCCTGGACGAGCTGGATGAGCTTTGGCGCTGCGACTACTGTCCCGTCCGCGCGCAGTGCGAGCAACTGCACGGCGGGCCGGTGGGTAAGGCGGCCATGGCTGCCGAAGAAAGTTAGATTCGTGGGAGGCGTCCACCCGACGCCTCCCCTCTCGTTCTTTATCAACTTCTGTTCCGCGCGCGTGGGCGCACCTGGGTTCGATCCCCGGAGGGACGCTTCGCGCCAGGTTTCGACACCTGCACTGCACCAAACGCAGTGCGGTGCAAGTGTACAGGCGGATAAAATGCCGCTCTACTCAACCACCAGGCGCAGGCTAACGCAGGATGATGCCAAACTCCTGTAACAAAACACAAGGAGGTATGCCAACATGGCTACTAACAGCAAAATAAATGCCGCGAAAATCACTTCCCTGATTAATTTCATCGAAAGCAAAACGAATTTTCCACGCGTCTTGATCCTGGACGCTATTCTTAAATTCGGGCATCTCTACGATCTTTCTGCGCTCTTGCGCTACTTCGAGTGGGCGCAAGACAACCACGAGAAGGATGCCGCTATTTTCGTAACGATCATGCACGATCTGAACGGCATCGAACAGGATCCCAAGACCTTTAGTCCGCGCACAGCGGGATATTAGGAGGAGCGCAAAAACACCTGAACAAAAACATGCTACCCGTTGCTGGCTCCCCTGGGGGATTTCCCTAGGGGAGAGTTCTGTTCCGCGCACACGGGCGCGCCTGGGTTCGATCCCCGGAGGAACGCTTCGCCGCAAGGCGGGCTAACGCAGGATGATGCCAAACACCTGCCATCAAACACAAGGAGGTATGCCAACATGGCTGCCAACGATTTCAAAAACCGCCCGTCCAATTACGTCATCCTCACCCTTCAGGCCGTCGCCGATGGCGAGTCCAAATTCGCCGAAAGCGGAAAGCCCTGGGCCAAAGTCCGCGCGTTCCTCTCTCAGGGGAAGGACAAGGCCACCGGCGAGTACCGCCCCTCGCTCTTCTTCGACGTGAAGGCTTTCTCGGACGATGAGAACATGAGCGCGCCCGTCTCGGCGATCTCGCAGGTCGCCAACAAGAGCCGCTTCACTGTCAAAGGCCGCCTGGGAATGGAAGAATGGACCGGGCAGGACGGCATCGTACACCAGAAACTGGTGATCTTCGCAAACTCCATCGAGCCGTTCCACTTCGCCAACGAAGCGGACGCTCAACCTGCCGAAGACCTGGAAGGCGAACCCGCCTAGCCAGCCTGCCGTTCTGTAAAACTTGAGAGGCGCTCACCGCGCCTCTCTACCTCATCCCGAAAGGAATCACTCCCGCAGACAATGCGGGGCTGCGCGGGTTCGACTCCCGGCGGGATGCCTGCGAGCGGGGTCAATTGACTCCACTTTAACATGTGTCACCTCCTCTCTCGCCCATAGGCGGCGAGAGATTGGCGGCTTGCTTTTCTCTCGCCGCCTCCCTTTGGGATGGCATCCAGGGATGCCCTTTCAAGGGGAGGCGCAAGCCTCTGGGCCACCCGCCCATTTCCCCTGAGAGAAGAGGTGTAACCATGTTCGCTTTCGCTTTTGTCGTCGGTGTGGTTGTCCTGATCGTTATCGTTGTCGTAGATGTCCGCGCCCTGATATACGCCTGGTCGGGCAGGTACGAACTGGACCGCCGCATTGACGCCGCTACCAAATAGCGGCAGGAAAGCGAGTGGAGTCGTCATCCGACCCCGCTCGCTCCTTCTCTTTTACGGGCCACTCCGCGCGTTGTCGTGTCTTTCGCCAGGACACCCCGCGTAGTGGCCTGTGCCACTTAAATCCATTTTCGAGGTATGTCACCATGACCCTGAATTTCACCCGCTCCGAACTCGTCCCGGCCATCAACGTGCTTGCGCCCTACCTTGTCAGCAAAGGCGCTATCAGCCTGCGCGTCGCCGAAGGGGGCATGCTCGACCTGTTCGCCTCCGCCTCCATCGAAGGCGGGAGCGCGCTGGTTCGCGTCCCCTGCAACAAGACCGGAAAACCCATCTCGTGGATGCACGTGGACGGGATCACCCTGACGCAAGCCATTCAACTGGCCGATGAAGGTACGGTTACCCTGGACTTCGCGAAGGACAAACTGACGCTAAAGTACCCAGGCTCGACCTTCGAGTTGCGCACCCTGACGCCTCCCATCACTCCCGAGAACATCGAGTTCGGGAAAACGACAGGCTGCATCAAAGCCAGGGACATCAACCTGCTCTCGACCATGACCGAAGCCGCCTCCACCGAAGAAGCGCGTCCGGCCCTGAACGGTATCTACCTGGCCGCCAGCAAAAAGAAGTTGGAAGCCGCCGCCGCAGACGGGTTCATCCTGGCCTGCGCGACGCTCGCTACGCTCGCGATCAACAGCCCCGACGCTCCCGGCGCCACCTACTCGGTTAAGGCGCTGAACCGCGCCAAACGCGCTCTCAAGGCCGGGGATGATGATGAAGAGATTGCCATCGGTTTCGGCAGTCACAGCATTACCTTGTCCGCCCAGCGCTACAGCGCGGAAATTACCATTGACGTTCCGCACGTGGGTGGAACCTTCCCGGACTACAAGCCGCTGCTTGAGGGAGACAAGGCAACCATCGTCGAGGTGGAGACCAAAGCGCTGGGCGCGTTCCTGAAACGCTCCACCGCGATCCAAAGCGGGATTTTCATGCAGGCGAGAGGCGGATTTTTGTGGCTCTTGACGCAGAACGAATTAACCCGCGAGAAATGCCTGGACTCGATTCCCGTTGAATCGCAAGGTGAGAGCGCGGTCATGTTGTATGCGCACGACCTGCTCAAGAACGCTCTCAAAGCCTGTGTCCCCAACGGCAAAGTAACCCTGTCCTTTCCGCAAAACAACAAGTTGCCCATGACGCTGGGCGGCGCCGCGACGGTGCTTGCCATGCCGCTGGTCAATCCCATGGATGAAAGTCCGTTCAAAGGCATGCAGCCCACCCTCATGTAAACCCAAGGAGTCAGCATGGCAGACTTTTGCCTTACCTGTGTGGGGAGACTAAATCTCCCCTTCGTTGACATTAAAGCCGAACCTGGCCAGGTTGTATATGACCTGTGCGAAGGTTGCGGCCCTGGTTGGTTCGATGACCAGGGACTGCGTGTCCCCGATGAAATCATCGAGGACACGCCCAAGACAGACCAGTAATACCAAGGAGAGGCTAACCGGCCTCTCCTTCTCTTTTGCATGTCTGCGCGCGTTCCCCTGGAAAGAGAAACGCGCGCAGGCAGGCAAGATTGTCTGCCCAAATCTAAACACGAGGTATGTCACCATGACAAACTTGATCTTGCACTATTTCCATCGCGACGAAGACAACTGGAAAACCCGCCTGAGCGTCTGCATCCAAAACCCGGCGGGCTACACAGCCGAGGCAGCCGAAGAGATGATCCGCCAGCGCCTGATTGATCGGGAGTTTTTCTATCCTGATAGGGTCGGGCTGGAGTACGCGGTCAGTCGGTTCGACCAGCATGAACTTGATTGCGTGGAGAACGACAGCGAAGGCGTGGAGAAACCCATCGCCATGTCCTTCGAAACCCTGCTCGAAAAACTCGAAGCCTCAACCAATCTCCACCCCAAAGCTTCCGCCCTTCCCGCCGTCCCCGTGCGTATGAAAGACTCCCTGCTGGAGTTCATGCGCGACCTGCGCCAAACGATGGGCTTGATCCTCAAGCTCGTCCGCAAAGACAGCGCGGTGCTGGTTCTCCGGAACTATGAGGACTGGCGCCTGATCGAAGAGACTCTGCGCCTGGATGCCGAATCGGGCAACTTCGACCGCGATCTCCGCAAAGACCTCGAGCGCGCCTTGAACGGCGCAAGGGATATCCCGGATGTACGTGCATCCCTGGCGCCCCTGCGCCTGAAAGCCGCGCGCTTCGAAGCTCTCCTGGCAAGGCGGTCGAAATGACGCCAATCCAGATCCACAAAATTCCCGCTGCCATCCCGTTGCGCCTGGCTGTGTCCTGGCTGGAATTCCTGCGTGAATTGCGGGCAATTCCGCGCGCCTTCGTTGCTTTCATCCGCAACGAAGATGTGATGATCGCCGCCAGGGATGAATGGGAAATTCCAAGTTAAGCGGACGCCTCCTGGCGTCCTGAAAAATCCACACGAGGTCTGTAAACATGCAAACAAAATTCCCGTATTACGTTGTTCCTGTTTGTTCCGACGATGATTACAGCTACGAACCCACCCACTGCGCCATCGAAGTGCGGCCATCGGTCGCGCTCCTGATCGCGTGGTATCTCGCCCTCACCCGCCTGCTCATGCGCGCAAGCGAATGCTCGCAGATGCGCTTCCGTTTTCCAAACATCCGCTGGATGACCGTCAAGGACGCTAGTGAATGGTTCAAGGACTGGCTCGATTGGGCCAAGGAAGAAGAATATAGCGAAAGCGGTCTTATGGATGAGTATAAAGTCAACGCCTTGTTCGGGCCTCCTGATGAGGGCAGCCTGCTTGGGTACGAGATTCAGATGTTCCGCTATGGATACTTCCGCCTGCTGTGCTACGGAAAACACAGCGGAGTCGAATTCTATTCGAATGAGATCAGTTTCCGCGATCTGCTCCGCGGTTCTCGAAAGTCGAGGCCGGTATGAGCGCCTTCGCGACTCTCCTGTCCGAATGCCCGCGCTGTAACTGTCTGAGCTTGGTCGAGGACGCATACGGCCCGATGGACGAATGTGTAGTGTGCGGCTATTTTGCTGGCGAAACCTTCCGTTGCGACCTGCCGCACTTTGGCTGCGCCTATCGTTATCCCGCCGCAACCAGGCTGGAAGATGTACCGAAGATCCATGGAGAACCGGACATCCGCGACCTGGCCGCCGTTGAAGCGTGGCTACAAGCCCGCGAAAAAAACGGCTTTGAGTTCCCACATTTCGTCCTGGTGGACATCGAAGGCGAAGTTCACTGGCTGAGAGGCAGTCCCACACCCTGGGCTTGCGGCCAGTAGGAATTGATCGAGAGTGAGGGCCACCCTGCCCTCACTCTTTTCTTTACGAAGACCTGCTCCGCCTGCGCTGGAATGATCCAGTCCGGGCGGAGCCGTTTTTCGGCTCCAACAACTTCGGAGGTATGTTTTATGCAAACAAGCTTTACGGGCTTCCAAATGCCCAAACTCAAACTACTCGCAGTGCGCGAAACGCCGGTTTATCGTGTCTCCGCCGATCCATCCGCCTGTACGGATGTGGAACTGCTGGCCGCCATCGTTGGCGGTCCAAAACAGATCGAGATCGCGGACGCAATCCTGGCTCATTTCCAGGGCAACCTGCACCGTCTCTATCAGGCCGCCATCGCCGAACTCGTCTCGATTTCCGGCGTTGGCGAAGCAACCGCCGCGCGGCTTCGCTCGGCCCTGGTCCTGTCCCGCCGGTTATCCATGGCATCGTTCGATGCCGCGATCGGATCGCCTGCAGATGCCTTCGGTCTTTGCCTGGACATGGCGACCTTCGATGTCGAGCACCTGCGCGTGATCGTGCTAAATGGAAGAAGCCTGGCGATCGGCGTGGTGGACGTGTACAAGGGCTCTGTAAACACCGCGCAGATCAGGGCGGGCGAGATTTTCCGTCCCGCCATTCAACGGAATGGAACTTCCATCATCATTGCCCACAATCATCCCGGGGGCGACCCGACTCCCAGCCCCGACGATGTCGCCGTGACGCGCGCGCTCGTCAATGCAGGGAAGATGC
>CAYJLS010000102.1:0-15716 GCA_964371065.1 uncultured Anaerolineaceae bacterium
TCCGCTTCCTGAGACTTCTGTCCCTCCCCGCACCGCATCAATCCTTAACCGTTAGCGCGCCAAAGTGCTGGGATAACCGCTGGGGTTAGGCGGCAGTTGAACTGCCGCCCCATCGGTTTGGCGCGCTAACATAATTTACGAACCCTGATGGTAGAATCAGCGCATGTCCGACCTCTTTGACCACGCCATGCAGGAACGTATGAAAACGGAAGCGCCTCTCGCCGCCCGCATGCGTCCGCGCACGCTGGACGAATTCGTCGGGCAGGAACACATCGTGGGCGAGGGCAAACTCCTGCGCCGCGCCATCGAAGCCGACCGCCTCTTTTCTTCCATCATCCTGTTTGGCCCGCCCGGCTCCGGCAAGACCACTCTGGCGCAGGTCATCGCCAACACCACCAAGAGTCACTTCGTCACCATCTCGGCCATCCTGGCGGGCAAGGCCGACCTGCGCGTCATCATTGACGAGGCGCTCGAACGCAGACGATTGCATAACATTCGCACCATCCTTTTCGTGGACGAAGTCCATCGCTGGAACAAAGCCCAGCAGGACGCGCTCCTGCCGCAGGTTGAGAACGGCACCTTCACGCTCATCGGCGCGACCACTGAAAATCCATATTTTGAAGTCATCAAGGCGCTGATCTCGCGCTCGCGCGTTTTTCAACTCCGCAACTTGAATCAAACCGAGACGGGGATATTGATTGACCGCGCCCTCGCGGACGTGGAGCGCGGCTACGGGACGAAACGCATCCTTCTGGACCCCGAGGCGCGCGCCCATTTAACCGAAGTTGCCAGCGGGGACGCGCGTAACGCGCTCAACGCCCTCGAGCTGGCGGTCGAATCCACCCCGCCGGACGCGGACGGCGTCATCCATGTGACACTGGATGTCGCACAAGAGTCGATCCAGCGCCGCGCGGTGCTGTACGACAAAGACGGCGACGCGCACTACGACACCATCAGCGCCTTCATCAAATCCGTGCGCGGAAGCGACCCCGACGCGGCGCTCTACTGGCTCGCCAAAATGATCTACGCGGGCGAAGACCCGAAGTTCATCATCCGCCGATTAATTATTTTGGCGGGTGAAGATATTGGTCTCGCTGATCCTATGGGACTGGTCATCGCCTCCTCCGCCGCTCAAGCCTTCGACTTTATCGGCCTGCCCGAAGGGATTTATCCCATCGTTGAAGCGACACTTTATCTCGCCACCGCGCCCAAGTCCAACAGCGCGGGCGCGTACTTCAAGGCGATGAAAAAACTGGAGGAGGAGGGACAAGTCTCCGTGCCGCGCCACCTGATGGACGGCAACCGCGACGCGGCCGCGATGGGGCATGGCAAGGATTACGTCTATCCGCACGAACAGGAAGGCCACTTCACTCCACAACAATATTTACCCAAACGTCTGCTCGGCACTTATTTCTACAAACCCTCAGGCGAAGGCTACGAGTCTCAAGTCACCGCGCGCCTGGAAATGTGGCGCGAGGCACAGAGGAAAGCGTTGGGAATTGAAAGACGAGAAGATGTCGCCGATTTGAGCGAAGAGAAAATTCAAGAGATGAAACGGAAGATCAAGTAAACGACTAAAGTCGTCACTACATGGACATCACCCATGTAGTGACGACTTTAGTCGTCCCAGGATACAACATGCCCCTTCTCCTCCTCATCCGTCACGGCGAAAATGACTTTACCAAAAAGGGAAAACTCGCGGGTCACACCCCCGGTGTCCACCTGAACGAGCGCGGACAGGAACAGGCGCAGGCGTTGGCCGATGCGCTCAAAAATGTACCGATCAAGGCGATTTACTCAAGCCCGCTGGAACGCGCCATGGAAACCGCCGCTCCCATCGCTAACGCGTGCAATCTGACGATCATCCAGGAACCCGGCTTAATCGAAAGTTTCGTTGGCAAATGGCAGGGACGGCCGTGGAAGGCGCTCAGTCGCACAAAAGCATGGAAAGTCGTTCAACACTCGCCTTCCCGTTTTCAGTTTCCCGACGGCGAATCTTTTTTGGGAATGCAAACCCGCGTCGTCGCCGCGCTGGAACGGATCATCCAAAACCATAAAAAGCCAAACGAGATTGTTGCCTGCGTTTTCCACGCCGACCCAATCAAACTGGCGGTGTCGCATTTTCTTGGATTGCCGCTCGATCATTTCCAGAGGCTGGGATGCGAGACAGGTTCGGTGACAGTTTTAAATATTGGGGAAATGGGAGCCGCGTTGATAAAGTTGAATCAACGTCCGCCGTTCGAGTTTTTGACAAAAGAAAAAAAATAAAGGAGCTCGTCATGCGCCGCCTCAAGAAAATCCTGCTCTCGATTCTCGTCTTGATACTCGTCATCGCTATCATTGTGCCCACTATTGGCTACTTCGCCGTTGTCCGCCCTGCCCTACCGCAACTGGATAATGAGCTAAAACTCAGCGAGCTGACTGCTCCCGTCACCGTCTACCGCGATGCCAGCGGAATTCCGCACATCGTCGCGGACAACGCGCACGATCTATTTTATGCGCAGGGATTTGTCACCGCGCAAGACAGACTCTGGGCGATGGAATCCCAACGCCGCGCCGCGCACGGAACTTTGAGCGAAGTTGTCGGCGAGCGCGGACTGAAAAACGATACCTTCATGCGCATCCTCGGCATGACCGAATCCGCCGAAGCCGATTGGGAAACTCTCGATGCTGAAACACAGTCTGCCCTGCAAGCCTACGCGGACGGCGTCAACGCCTATCTCGCACAGGCGGACGAAAAACTGCCGCTAGAATTCAAGATCCTCTGTATCACGCCACAGGAATGGACATCGATTGACTCGCTCGTCTTCGGCAAACTGGTGGCTTGGGGACTGAGCAACAATTATCAGGATGAGTTGGTTGTCACCCAATTGGTTGCCGCCGCGTCATGGGAAGAAGCCATCACCCTCCTGCCTGATTATCCCGGACCCGATGTTATCCCAGACGCCAACGCCACCGCATTGTCTGACACCGCCACCGCCCTGCTCGAAGCAGGCGCGGACTGGCAATCTGCCACGCCGCTCGCCAAGCCTGATCAAGGCAGTAATGCCTGGGTCGTGGGCGGAAGTCACACCGCTTCGGGACTGCCGCTGTTGGCGGGTGACCCGCATCAGGGATTGTCCATGCCGACGCTGTGGTACGAAGTCGGCTTGCACACCAGCGATGGACAATACGATGTTGTCGGCGCTTCATTGCCTGGCTTGCCTGGCATTGAGATCGGGCACAACGCTCACGTTGCCTGGGCTGTTACCAATGCCCGCCCCGACGTGCAAGACCTATTCATCGAAACGCTCAACGCTGACGGCACGCAATATCAATTCATGGACGAATGGAAAGACCTCACCATTCGCGAAGAGACTATTCAAGTAAAAGACGCCGAGCCAATCACGCTCAAGGTGCGCTCCACCCAACACGGTCCCATCATCACCGACACGACTCCCGACAGCGAGCAAACTCTCGCCCTGCGTTGGACTGGCTTGGATGAAGGTCGCCCGCTTGCGCAAGCTATCATTCAACTTGACCAATCCACCAATTGGGATGAATTCCGCGCCGCCACTGCCCTTTGGCAATTGCCTGGCATGAACTTCGTCTATGCTGATATTGATGGCAACATCGGATTTCAAATGTCGGGCGCGGTCCCTGTTCGGGCCAGCAACGATGTCCAGGGTCTGCTGCCAGTTTCGGGCGCGGATGGATCGCACGAGTGGCAGAGCTTCGTCGCGTTCGATGAACTTCCGTCCGCCCTGAATCCCAGCGGCGATTTCTTCGCATCCGCCAACAACCGCCCCGCGGGCAAAGATTATCCGCATTTTCTCTCGCATTATTTCCAACCACCTTATCGCGTCGCGCTCATCAGCGACACCATTCGTGATTCGCAAAACATTACATCCGATGACTTCGCGGTATTACAAGGCAGTTTGTACAGCGACATCAACCTGCAAGTGGCGCGGGCATTGGCGGTGGAAGCCAGCCCTGCCAACAGGCAGGAAGAAGTTATGCTTGAGACGCTGGCAGATTGGGATGGGATGATGACGCCAGAAAGCGGTGAAGCCTCGCTCAGCGAACTTGCCCTGCGACATATCCTGCGCCTCACTCTTGACCCGAAACTGGGCGCAGCGACGACCGACTCTTATCTCACCCTGGCAGGCTACCCCTACATGTTCCTGCAAAATTTACTCGACGACCCCGCAAATCCCTGGTGGGACGGTAAACGCGCCGAGACGATGAGCGCCGCCCTCACCGCCGCCATGGACGAGTTGACTGCCAGCGTCGGCAGTGACCCCGCCAAATGGACCTGGGGCAACTTGCACACCTTCACCTTCTCGCATCCGCTTGGAAGCGTTGGCGCATTGCGCCCGATCTTCAACCGCGGACCGTATCGCACAGGCGGCAACTGGAACACGGTCAACAGTGGCGCGTACTACGCCGACAAAGCCTACTCGATGGGACTCGGACCCGCCTATCGCATCATCGCCGACCCCGCCGATTGGGACGCCTCGCTCTCCATCATCCCCAGCGGAGAATCAGGTCAGCCCTTCAGCCCGTATTATGCCGATCAAATTGAGTCATGGCTAGCGGTGGAATATCACACCCTGCCCTTTACGCTTCCTGCAATTGAATCCGCCGCGAAGCACACGCTCAAACTGGTTCCGTAACCAATCACGGCAACCCTTTAACTTTTCCCTGCCCCCGAAACGACCAGCCGGCGCTCCGCCAGCGCCTTCCGTAATTGGCGGAGCGCCTTCGGCTCCATGCCGTGCAGTTGCAAAAGTTCAGATCAAATCCCCTCAAACAAATCGCTCAGCCGCGTGAACCCAGTATCCACAGGCGGGTAGGCGCGCATATAATCTTCATGCTCACCGAAGACCGTGGTGACGAATCCCATCAGCCCGCGGCGCATCCCCACCCCGCCCTGCGAGGCGTGACACGCGCCCGCCCCGCGCTTGACCTCGGACACCGAGCGGATGTCCAGCCGCGCGTGGACAGGGAAATCCACCTCGGCCAGTTCCTTCAGGTTGATATCGCCGTTGCGCCCGAACTTCGCCGGGTCTTTGCCAAGGAGCGGCAGGAGGCGCACGGCCCACTTCAGGAAGCCGCGCGGAAAAACCTGGAAGTACAGCGCACGCGGCTGGAACGGCGCGCCCACCTCGGGGTGGAACGAAGCGTCGTCCGCC
Source organism: uncultured Anaerolineaceae bacterium (assembly GCA_964371065.1). GTDB lineage: Bacteria > Chloroflexota > Anaerolineae > Anaerolineales > Villigracilaceae > Denitrolinea. The sequence continues at coordinate 5,175 of CAYJLS010000102.1, forward strand.
TTGTCGAATGCGAGCACCGTCGCCTGGTGAATGTGGATGTGGTCGGGATGTTTATATCCGCCGATCGGGTCGAAGGTCAGCACGATATCGGGTTTGAGTTCACGGATATATTTGACGACGCGTCCCGCCACTTCCTCGATGGGACGGTTGACCTGCGCGTTGGGATGGCGATTGTCGTCCGAGCCAGGCATGCCCGAATCGCGGTAATCCAAAAAAAAGACGCCTTTCAAACCGAGATGGCGCGCGGCACAACGCAACTCGGACTCGCGCAACTCCGCGATGGAGGCGTGACCGCCCAGGTCATCCACATCGCCGACCTCGCCGCGCGTCGCGCAGACGAGATAGGTGTCGTAGCCGCGCCGCGCGTACAGGGCGAGCGTGCCGCCGAGACCAAACGATTCGTCGTCGGGATGAGCCAGAACTGCAAGCAAAGTTTTTGTCATGTTTCCTCGTATAATGGATGTGTACGTTAGACAACCCGGGAACACTGAATTTTACAGGAGCAAAATGAAATTTGAAACCCTTGCCATCCATGCGGGACAGGAACCCGACCCGAACAACGGCGCGGTGATGACGCCCGTCTATCTCACCTCCACTTACAAACAGGACGGCGTCGGCAAGCCGCGCCAGGGCTACGAATATTCACGCACGCAAAATCCCACGCGCAAGGCTTTGCAGGATTGTCTCGCCGCGCTCGAGGGCGGAAATTACGGGTTGGCTTTCGCTTCGGGACTTGCCGCCACCGACACCGTGCTCCGCTTGCTGAATGCGGACGCGCACGTGCTGGCCGGCAACGACGTGTACGGCGGGACGTTCCGCCTATTCGACAAAGTGCTTCGCCGCTTCTCCCTCGACTTTACGTTTGCCGACACCACCGATCCTGAATCCGTGGCCGAGGCCTTGACTCCGTCCACGCGGCTCGTCTGGCTGGAGACGCCGACCAACCCCATGCTCCGCATCACGGACATCCGCGCGGTTGCGGAAATCGTCCACGCGCACCCAAACCATCCCATGCTGGCAGTAGACAATACCTTCGCCACGCCCTACCTGCAACTTCCCCTCGAACTGGGTGCGGACATCGTGGTCCACTCGATGACGAAATATCTCGGCGGTCATTCGGACGTGGTCGGCGGCGCGGTCATCGTCAGGGACAGGGAACTCGCCGAGAAATTATATTTCCTGCAAAACGCGGTCGGCGCGGTGATCGGCCCGATGGACGCGTTCCTCGTCCTGCGCGGCGTCAAGACCCTGTCCCTGCGCATGGAACGCCACGCCGAGAACGCGGCGGTCATCGTTGACTTTCTTGCCAAACACCCGAAAGTGGAGAAGTTGATTTACCCCTTCCACGAAAGCCATCCGCAAGTGAACATCGCGAAGCGGCAAATGAGAAACGGCGGCGGAATGATCTCGTTCATCCTCAAAGGCGGACGCGAAGCCGCCGTCCGCATGGTGGAGGCGACCAAACTGTTCACGCTGGCTGAATCGCTGGGCGGCGTGGAATCGCTCATCGAAGTCCCCGCGGCGATGACGCATCTCTCGGTGGCCGGTTCCCAAATGGATGTTAACCCCGCGTTGGTGCGACTATCGGTGGGCATCGAGCATGTGGACGATTTGCTGGCAGACCTGGGGCAGGCCCTGGAAAAGGCGTAACGCGACTTTCAAGTCGCAACCCCGGGGGCAACATCAATGTTGCGCTACAAAATTCACGCCGCGCGGATGGCCACCAGCGTCACATCGTCATCCTGCTTCGATCCTTGCTGGTAATCGAGCAGGGTTTTCAACAACCGATCACAGACTTCCTGGGCGGGCAGACCGCGCAGGGTTAGAAACGCCTCCTGGATGCGCCCCAGTCCGAAGGCCTCGCCCGCGGGGTTGCGGCAATCGGTCATCCCGTCTGTGTAGAGGAGCAGGGACGAGCCGGGCGAGAGGTGGACGCGGTTAACGTCGAGGGTGATATCCTCCCAGATACCGAGAGCCATTCCTGGTGCGTGCGGGAGGCGCTGGACGCCCTCAGGGGTGAGGATGAGCGGGGGTTCGTGTCCGGCGCGGGCGTAGTTAAAATCCCCGCTGGCGCAGTCCAGAATTCCATACAACGCCGTAACGAATTGGGTGGATTTTTCCAAACGCGTCACGTGCCCGTTTACTTTTCGGAGGACGCCTTCGGGGGTCGGGTAAGAGTCGGCTTCGGCCATGACCAGCGCGTGGACGCGCGCCATGAAAATGGCGGACGGCACGCCTTTATCAGCCACGTCGCCGATGAGAACGGCGACCCTGTTTTCACCGACGAGAAAGACATCGTAGAAATCTCCGCCCACCTGGCGGGCGGGATCAATGCGCGCGCCGAAGTCGAAGCACGGGGTGGCAGACAACACATCGGGCAGGATGCTGATCTGGATCTCGGCGGCCACTTGCAGTTCGCGCTCGAGACGTTCCTTTTCGATAATCTGTTCCTGCGCGGCTTTCAATTCGTCGTAGGCTTCCTGCAATTGGCGGTTCTTTTCCTTCAGGTCGCGGAACGAGGAACTGTTGGTGGCGTCCAGCCGTTCACTGGAAACCCGCACCATCGAATACGCCAGGAGCGGATACCGTTTAAGCAGGTTATTAAACTCCTCGCGGCTCATCACCAGCAAAGTGGACGGGGTGCGGGCGCGGACGGTGGCGGTGCGCTGTCCGCCCGGCATGATGAGACTCATCTCGCCGAAATATTCACCCTCGCCGATCACGTTGAGCAGGAGTTCGTCGGCGGTGCCGGCCGCGAGCAGAATTTCCAGTCCGCCATCCGCGATGACGTAAAAATGCTCGCCCGCTTCGCCCTCGCGAAACAGGATGTCGCGCGGCTGGAGTTCAACCACCTTCAGCGTGCGGACGAGTTGGTCAAGCTCTTCCACGGGCAGGTCGGATAGGAGGGGAATACGGGCGAGGAGGTTGGTCATAAAGTTATTCTCTCAAATCCATGACTTCCTTGCCGGAGAGTTTGTCCTGAATACGCGCTGCCACCGTCTCCAAATGCTGGGGTTGGTGGACGTAGTCCAGGTCATCGGTGCGAATGGTAAGCACGGGACACAGATCGAAGGATTTCAGCCACTCATCGTAGAACGTGTCCAGCAGGGACAGGTACTCGGCGGTGATGCCCGTTTCGATGTTGCGGGCGCGGCGATGGATGCGTTCCATCAAAACCGGGACGGGCGCTTTGAGATAAACCAGCAGGCCGGGACGCGGCAATCCCTGAACCACAATGTCAAACAGGCGGCGGTAGGCTAGAAAATCCCGCTCGGACAGGTTCCCCATGTGATGCAGGGCGCGGGCGAAGATGTAGGCATCCTCGTAAATACTTCGGTCAAGGATGGCGGAACGCGGGTCGCGCGCCGCATCGAGATATTGCTCGGCGCGGTGGCCGAGGAAGAAGATCTGCAGGTGAAAAGACCACGTCCGCATATCGCCGTAGAAATCGGACAGGTACGGATTGTCCGAGACCGATTCGTAGCCTGTCCACCAGCCGAGACGCGCGCCGATCCGTTCGGTGAGCGAGGTCTTCCCCGCCCCAATGTTGCCAGCCACCACTACGATATATTTGGTCATAGATACCTCGTTGGTTTACCGCAAACCGGGAAACCGGAAATAAAATTCTCCTGCCATGAAAAGGTTTACCGCTCCTGGTATGGCCGGTCAGCATCGGCCAGCGCGTCCAGCAGTTCCTCTTTCATTGACTGCGCGTCCGCATTATCTTCCGCGCTCAGATCATTTGTCTCTTCGGGGTCGGCGCTCAGATCGTAGAGTTCAAATTTACCATCAAAGTTGGGATAGCCGCGATAGTAGATCATTTTGTAATTACCTTTGTTCATCGAAACAACGGCTTTCCTCAGCGGCAGGAAGGCGGAACTTTCCTTGGCAAAGACCGAAAAAATACTTCGTTCGGGATCGGCCTCGCCTCCCAGTTCCGGCAGGATGCGTCCCTCCAACCCAGCGGGGATCGGCCGACCGGCGAGAGCGAGCAGTGTGGGCAGGATGTCAATGTTGCTGGTAGGCGAGGTCACGTTCACGCGGGACTTTTGGGCAGGCGCGCGGACGAGGAGCGGGATGCGCGTCACCGGTTCGTACATCAAAGGCGTGCCATGACCGTGCTCGCCGCGCTCGAACAGCTCGCCGTGATCGGAAGTGACGATGACATAACTGGTGTCGAGAATGCCAGACTGTTCGAGGCCGTCGAGAAACGCGCCCAACTCAAAGTCCAGGTTGGTGACGTATTCATCGTACGCCATACGAAAGCGGACGAGACGGCGGTCATCTTTGCGGAACTCGGACAGCGGATGGATTGGTTTGAGGGTCGGGAGGATGCCGTCCTGCAGGTACATGCCGAGGAACGGTTTGCGCGGCGCGTAGGGAGTGTGCGGCGGGAGCAGATGATAATACGAAAAGAACGGCGCATGAGACTCGGCGAGTCCCGCCAGCGAGCCGGAGATTCCTGCCAGCAGGTCTTCAATGCGGAAGTAAGTGTAGTAGTTGGAGGGGAATCCGTATGGATATTTAGACGCGCTATTGATCGCCAACCGCTTCTTGTTCAGCAAGTCGAAAAAACCCTTCGTGATCGAACCAGGGTCCAGGTTGAAACCATTGGCGCCGAGAAAATCCTCGAAGGCGATGTACGCGACCGGGTAATCGTTGGGAAAGTTCTCCTCGGGCGCGGATAGGTTCGTCTGGTAGGAAAACGCGTCGTAGGGAAGATACTCGTTCACATCAGCGCGGAACTGACCGAGCAACTCGTTGACCCAGGGATTTTGGGAAAAACCGAGGCGATGGTAACCGCTCCCCATTAACGCGAAGATGCTCCGTTCCACGAGCGAGCGCTTGACCAGCCCACGGAAGCTGAGGGCGCGGTTTGTCCACGGGTAGGTGCCCATGAGCATGGACGCGGTCCCCGAAGTGGTGAAGTTGCTGGCCGCGTAATGATTGTGATAGACTGTGGCGCGCGCCGCGAACTTCTCCAGGTTGGGCGTCGTCGGGCGGACATAGCCGTACAGCGACAGATTGCTCGCCGACATCGCATCTAACAGGAGGAGGATGACATTGGGTTTCCCGCTCTCGTTTCCTTGCAAATATTTCACCAGCGGACGCGCCGAAGACAAGGCAACACCACTTGCAAAGGTGGCGGCTAGCTTGAGGAATTCGCGGCGAGTGAGTCGGGACATAATAGCTCGGTGGAAAATTTACTTTATTTGGTATTTGCACACCCCGTCATTGCGAGGAGCGAACGGAGTGAGCGACGAAGCAATCCTCCTGTCAAGCGCGGAGATTGCTTCGCTTCGCTCGCAATGACGGTGATTAAGGAAGATGGATGCTATCCAATATTCCTTACAATCACTACCACAATCGAAATAATCGAAGCGGGGACAAGAAGATAAACGAAGATGATAACTCGATCCGAAAACCACAACGCGGCTTTTTGCAAAAAGGAAATCCGTCCACCGAGGAACGCGACAAGAACCGCGAGCGGAAGTGTAACACCCGACCAGAGATAAATATAATTGAGGAAGTCTGGGCCGACAGACGAGTAAAACTTGAAATACAGAAGGATCGAGCCAAGCAGTGTGACGGCTAGCCATGTCCCGCGTGGGACGAAACTATCTTTGAAGAAACGAGCGGGTAGGACAAAACAGAAGATCAGAAAAGCTAAAAGAATTTCGAGGCTTTCGAGCAGGTTATAAGTCAGCCCATAGGCCAAATTCGAAAAGACTTCACCGAGGGGTTGGAACAACAACCAGGCGGGGAGTTTGAAAGCAAAGGTGAACAACGTTCGCCCGTAGGCAAAGAACGCGATCGCCGCGAAGACAGGCAGGATCTCGTTGAAGGTTGGGAGACGACGGAGGAGGGAGGAAAGCATGAAGGAGAGGAGGAAAACCTTTAGCCGCGAATTTACACGAATTTTTTATTTCAACGAATAACAAATTTGATTCAAACCAATCATCGCCCCCCGTCATTGCGAGCGTTTCTCCCTGGCACCGCCCGCCAGGGCAGGTGTGCGAAGCAATCCCCTGGTTCGAGGAGATTGCTTCGTCAGCCTCGGTCTCGATACGCCCGAAGTACACGGGCTACTCGACCATCGGCCTCCTCGCAATGACGGGATGAACCTATGCGCGGTTGCGATAGAGTTGGCCGTTCGGCACGGATAGCATCTTCGCAAGATCGAGCGGCAGGCCGAGGAACTCAAGCACGCGGCGGGCGGACGGCTCGGGATCGGACATCATGGCGTTGTAGCCGACGTACAACACGTCCACATGCGGTTGGCGCGCCAGCCACGGTTTGACCGCTTTCAGGTGGACGCGGTATTGCTCCGCCATCTCTTCATCGGAGATTTTGGAAGTCTCTTTGCGATGGTCGAGCATTTTCTTCTGGGAGGCAAGCACTTCCTTGATCTCACGTTCCATGAAAATGATCTTGTACGTGCGGTCGGCGGGCAGGTGCTCGAGCAAGGCCGAAATAACCTTGACCACCTTGCCGCCCGCCTCGTCCAGCCAGGCGCGGTCGCCTGCGGACATTTGCTTGACGCGCTCGAACTCGAAGTAGCCGTTCGGGTTGTCGTCGTCGGCGGAACGGATCGCATCGGTGACGGCTTCCAGTCCGCCAGCCTGGAGCATTTTCATCATCATGGATGTGCCAGAGCGCGGCAGGCCGGAGACCACCACGATGGGCTGTTTTTTGGCGGGGGGTTTTTTCGAGGAGAAGAGTTTCAACATGAAGAGGAGAGAGTAGAGAACAGAGAGTAGGGAATAGTAATTGGTAATTTCAGCACATCACGATTCCGCCGTCATTGCGAGGAGGGCGTTCTCCCTGGCACCGCCCGCCAGGGCAGGTGTCCCGACGAAGCAATCTCCCGGTACCACGAGGGGATTGCTTCGCAACGAACGCCCGCAATGACAGGTTGCAAGAGGGATTGCTTCGCAACGAACGCTCGCAATGACGGGTTGCAAGAAGGGGTGCTTCACAACGAACTCCCACAATGACGGATGAAAAGAGACGGAACACGAAACACGCACCACGCAACACGCTACAAATACCCCAACCCCTTCAACCTCTCCTCCAAATCCTTCTGCCCTTGCGGACCAGACTGGGAGGGCGGTTTGACGTGGGACTGGTCGAGGTGCTTGCCGATGGCGAGGAAGGGGATGTCGCGGAAGGAGATGGCGCCGAAGTCGCGCAGGTCGCGGTTGGCGAAGATCACGCCGGGGACGAGGTCCGCGTCAACGCAATGGTCGGCGCCCCAGTGGCCGGTGTTGGGTTCCACCGTCAACGCGGGGACTTTGCCGAGGCCGGTCTCAGACGAGGCGCGATAGCCGGGCGCGTAACCAACCACCAGGTCCGGGCCGAGGCGGGAGTAGGGACCGGTGTAGACCTCGTGTTTGAGGCGGGCGCGCTCGACGACCGCGTTCCCGTCCGGGCCGATCCAGTCCAGCAGTTTCTTTTGAACTTCGGCGAGCAACGGCTCGATGTCCTGCGCGGCGACCGTCCCCTGCCCCTCGCGTCCGTTGACGTTCAGGTACAGGCTATTCAGCCCCACCGCGTAGACTTTGGTCTGCGTCCAATCCACTTCTGCAAGAGAACCTTCGGCCGCGCCGTCCTTGAGAACGAGCCAGCCCTGTTCCGCCAGCCAGCGATTGAGATGAACCTTGTGTTTGAAAACGCTGAAGCCATGATCGGATAAAACGAGCAGGCGATGCTTGCCGTTGAGGCGCGCGCTGACCTCGCCCACGAAGTCATCTAGTTTTTTGTACCAGGCTTCGGCCACGTCGAGGCGGTTGTGATAGAACATGTGCTGGACGCGGTCGAGGTCGTCGAAGATGCTCGCCAGCACGCCTTCCTTGAATTGATCGAGCAGGTGGAAAAAAATTTGCTTGCGGCGCTCGAAGATGGTCTGGCACAACTCGAGGAACTGGTCGTCGGTGATGCAATCCTCTTCGAGTCCCGTCGTGTCCTGCGGCCAGCCCAGCGTCAGGTACGGGCCGACCTTCGTCCACAGCGATTTCGCGAAGGCAGGCGAGGAGGCGTAATGCCAGGCCGAGTGCAGGGGATGGATTTGCAGGGGCAGGGAGTAGACGCGTACCGCGCCCCCCAGTTCAGTCAGGATGAAGCGGGCGATGGCGTGAATGTTGAAGAACGTCCCGGCCTTGAACTTGAGTTCGACGATGTCGCTCCATTGCCCCAGTTTCAATTCGATTTTCTGATCGCCGACGACGAGACGCGCGCGCGCCGCATCCAGCGCCTCCACCGTCACCGGCAGGGTCGCGGTAGTCACTCCGCTTCGCCCTTTGACCGTGGGGCCGCTCAACGTCCCCGAGAAGCGACCCGCCCCCGAGGCTTCGAGCCGCGCCACGGCGGTCTTTTTCTTCGTCTCGTCTTCGGTGGTAAACAGTGTGCCAACCCCCAATTGGCCGCGGATATCGGGTGTGCCGAGTCCGGGCAGGGTGTTGACCGGCAGGTCGGGACGCGCCGGGAACATGGCCGGCCACCACAAGGCCGTGGCGGGATAACCCATGCCCGCGGCTTCCTCAAAGAAGGTTTTCGTGGTGTACGGCGGGACGAAGCCCTCGCCCAGCGCCGTTTTCTTCATCGGCAAAATGGACACGTACGGGACGTACGAGTTCGGGTCGCGCAGGACGAAGTCGAAGATGCCGTGGTTGCCCGGGTCGGTGCCGGTGGCGATGCATGTCCACGAGACTTCGGTCTGCGGCGGCGAGGAGACCTCCAGCCGCGAGTATCCGCCCGCGTCCATCAACTTGGCGAGGTGAGGTAATTGTCCCTGCCCCGCCATGCGTTCGAATAGGGAGGGGTCAAAGGAGTCGAAACCGAGGATGACTGTTTTCATGGGGAGGGATGTTTAGCCAGAGAGATTATGGAGAACACGGAAAAAAATCGGGACCATCCGTCATTGCGAGCGTACTTCGTGAAGCAATCTCATGTTTTGAGGAGATTGCTTCGTCGGGAAGGACACCCTCCTCGCAATGACGAGCGAAACTATTCCTTCGGCTCGTCGCCTTCATCGTTGCGGGATTTTCGGCGCATTTTGGCAAAGGTCTCGCGGATCTTGCGCGAGAAGATCAACAGCACGCCAGAAATGGCCGCCAGTCCAATAGCCAACGCCTGGAAGAGCGCCCCGCCGGTATTTGGGTCAATGTACATGATTGTCTCCTTCTATTATTTCCTGGATTTGTAATTAAATTAGTCGGGTTTGAAGTCGGGCGAAAACGATCATCGGTCGCGCCACTCCGCGAATAGCAAGCCATTTTATACCTTAGTTGGGGGGGAAAGTCAAACCAGGGGAAGGCGGGGAGGAAAATCTCTTGTCTAAATGAGGGGTTGGCGGTATGCTTGGACATAGCAATACGAAAACAACAACGAGTCGTTCAAAATCCTTTGCGGGAAGAAGCGCAGACGGATGGGCGAATTCGCCGCTGGGCGCGCATTCCAGAAATGGGCAATCGAGCCTTGCGCGTGATCCTGCTCGAAGATGGTGAGACGATCCATAACGCCTTTTTTGACCGAGACTTTAAGGAGTAGACCATGCGGATCAAATACTTTGAAGATACCGATACGGCGCTGGTGGAGTTTTTCTCCAATCCGCCCATTGAAACAAAGGAATTGAACGAAAACATCTACTTAGGCCTGGATAAGGGAGGCCGCGTGGTCAGCATGACCATCGAGCATGCCAGCCAGTCCGCAGGGATGGAGGAGTTCATGTTCCAACGCATCCCGGCAGATGTGACCGCCTCCTGAAAAACCGTTTCTTTCCATCGAACGCCCCCATTGTGGGGCGTTTTGATTCAAGGCAGAGAGGAAAATCTCTTGTCTAAATGAGGGGTTGGCGGTATGCTTGACGAAACGGTCACCAAAGCAAAGACTTGGGAAATCAGATGACGAGTCACCCCCATCCGCTTATTCGTTTAATATCCGCTGATAACGTGTTCTGATGACCTCCTCCCATGGAAACTCATCCCCTTCCTCGACTACTGCACCGACCTCATCTTCCTCCGCCGCGTCGGCGGCGGGTACATCTTCGTCCACCGCCTGTTGATGGAGCACTTCGCGGCAATGTACAAAGAATAGCGAGACCCTAAAGGTTTCCTTCGTCAACCTTCACCATGTCTGGTAAGAGAGTCGGGCATAACAGGATGAAGGGCAGCGGGAAAAACCTTTAGGGTCTTTATGCTAAAATATCCGCATGAATCAACTGCATCAAACTAAAACTTCAAACGGTTTAACAACCATTTCTGCGAAATATCAAATTGTGATTCCGTGCGAGATTCGCGCTCAATTCAAACTCCAGCCTGGGCAGAAAGTGATGTTTATTCCCTACAGAAATTCAATTCGCTTGGTAGTTGTCCCGCTCATCGAAAAAGCACGCGGTACGCTCAAAGGAATGGATACACAGAACATCCGCGAAGAAGTGGATGAAGAACGCTAATCACCAGCATCGAGAAAAAATACAAATGACCGAAGACGTCACCCCCATCCGCCAGCAATACCTCGAGATCAAACGCGCCCACCCGGACG
>CAYJLS010000103.1:0-15546 GCA_964371065.1 uncultured Anaerolineaceae bacterium
GTTAATTTCAGTAAATCACAGGTTTAGCCGTCATTGCGAGGAGGGTGTTCTTCCCGACGAAGCAATCCCCTCGATCCACGAGATTGCTTCGCAAAAACCGCTCGCAATGACGGGTCGTGACAAAGGTTTGAATCAAATTCGTGATTTACTGAAATTTATATCACCTGTTTCGACAGGCTCAACACATCGCCTTCGGGATTGAAACCTCGTCAAATTTCGCCATTTGGATTTGCGTGAGAATCAATGATCACATCCTCCCAGAACCCCAAGCTCAAACTTGTCCGTTCCCTGATGGGACGCGCAAAGGAACGCCGCGAGGCGGGCGCGTTCGTGGCCGAGGGCGTGCGGCTGGTGGAGGAAGCAGTAAATAGTAATTGGGGATTTCGGTTCGCAATATACGATGAAACACTGAGCGAGCGTGGAACGTTGAACGTTAAACGTTTAACGTCACTGGGCATTGAAGTTGATATGGTTTCAGCGCAGGTGATGAAATCGTTAAGCGACACCGAAACCTCACAAGGCATCCTTGCCGTTCTCCAACTTACCAATTTACCAATCACCAATTACCCAACGTTCCTCCTCATCCCCGACCAGATCCGCGACCCGGGCAACCTCGGCACGCTGATCCGCTCTGCGGACGCGGCGGGCGTGGACGCGATTCTGATTCCGCCCGAGACAACCGATCCGTTCGCGCCGAAGGTCGTGCGCGCGGGCATGGGCGCGCATTTCCGCTTGCCGATCCTTTCGATGGGCTGGGAGGAGATTCGTCAACTCCTGGCGGGGAGTGCGTCGCACCTAACACGACAGGACGAATCCAACCCGTCAGGTGCGACGCACCCGCGCATGCGAGTCATGTTGGCGGACATGGAAGGGGAATCGTGCTGGGAAACGGATTTACGCCGGCCACTGGTGTTGATCGTCGGTGGGGAGGCGGAGGGCGCGAGCGAACAGGCGCGCAGGTTGGCCAGCCAGAAAATCAGCATCCCGATGGCGGGGAGGGCAGAGTCACTTAATGCCGCGGCGGCAGGGTCCGTGCTGATGTATGAGGTGGTGAGGCAGAGACGCGGCGGACACATCGAAGCCCGGGAGGAGAGTCGTTCATGAAAAGCGTTTATTGGGATAACAAAGTTGTTCTTATCACTGGCGGTTCCATGAGAAAAATTGCCCGCTCATCTTTTCGAACAGAATCAAAAAAGGCGTCTCGCATTGAGACGCCTTCCGGTTTTAATATTTTCTTCTACACCTGCGGCAGACTGCGCCGCAAAACATTGTACATCCCCAGCGCCCTGGCCGCGCCTTCGACTACGCAGGTCAGCGGGTTATCCACCAGGTAAGCCGGGATGCCCAGCGACTTGGTTAGCAGTTTATCCACACCGCGCAGGAGCGCGCCGCCGCCGCACAGCGCCACGCCGCGGTCAATGATGTCCGAGACCAGTTCGGGCGGGGTCTTTTCGAGTACGCGGCGGCAGGTCTCGACGATCTGTTTGAGCGGCTCCTGCAACGCCTCCACGATCTCGCCTGTGGACAATGTGACGGGACGCGGCAAACCCGTGACCTGGTCCTGTCCCTGCACTTCCATGCTTTGTTCCATATCCTGCGGGACGGCCGCGCCGATCTTGATCTTGAGTTGTTCCGCGGTAACCTGCCCGATGATGACCCCGTACTTGCGGCGCACGTACGTGACGATGGCGTCATCGAGGTCGAGTCCACCCGCGCGGAGCGTGTCCGCGGAGACGATGCCATACATCGCCAGCACCGCGGCCTCGGTACAGCCTCCGCCCAGGCAGATGACCATGTTGCCCGAGGGCGAACCAATCGGCAGGTCAATGCCGAGCGAGGCCGCCAGCGGTTGCTGGATCAGGTGCGCCTCGTGGCTTCCCGCCTCCATGACCGCCTCGTAGACCGCGCGGCGTTCCACACTGGTCACGCCGAACGGGACGGAGATCATGACGCGCGGGCGCACAAAACGCAGCGATCCGCTCACGCGGCGGAGCAGGTACGAAAGCAAGGTTTGGGTGATTTCATAATCGGCGATGACCCCATTCTTGAGCGGACGGGCGACCTCGATGGTATCCGGCACGCGTCCCACCATGTCGCGCGCTTCCGCGCCGACTGCAACCATCTTCTGTTCCGCCACTTCGATGGCTACGATGGTCGGCTCTTCGAGCAGCACCTGGCTGGAGTCTGCGAGACGCGTATAAATTGTCCCCAGGTCAATGCCGAGGTCTTTCGAGAACATTGCCACGGGTTAGTTTTCTCCTGGGAAGTTCGGGCGGGAGGGCTTTCGGTAACGGCGAACCGCCTCAAGTCGCAGGTTGGAGCGGCGCAGGGCGGCCTCAATCGCGAGATAGGCGTCCGTATCGGCAGGCACGCCTTTGGCGAGAATCTCCTGCGCGCGCTGGCGGGCCTGCCCGGCGCGCGCCTCGTCAATCTCTTCGATGTTCTCGGCCGCATCGGCCAGCACGGTGACGATATCGGGCTGGATCTCCGCCACGCCGCCTGCCACGGTGAAGACCTGTTCACTGCCCTGCTGTCGGACTTTGATGAATCCGTATTTCAGCGTGGTGAGAAGCGGGGCGTGATGCGGCAGGATGCCCATCTCACCCGCCGCGCCGGGCAGGACAACGATATCCACATCGCCTTCATATACCATGCGGTCTTGCGAAACGATTTCACAACGAATTGTCATTTTTACTTCCGTTTGAACGTTAAACGTTTAACGTTCAACGTTTTATGCGCTCTTCGCCAACTTCTCAGCCTTCTCGCGCACGTCATCAATTGTGCCGGCCATCATGAAGGCCTGTTCGGTCAGATTGTCGCATTTGCCGTCCAGGATTTCGCGGAAGCCGCGCACGGTGTCCTTGAGCGGCACGTAGCGGCCGGGAATGCCGGTGAAACGTTCGGCCACGAAGAACGGCTGGGAGAAGAAGCGTTCGATCTTGCGGGCGCGCGAGACGATCAGTTTGTCGTCTTCGCTCAACTCGTCAATGCCGAGGATGGCGATGATGTCCTGCAAATCCTTGTAGCGTTGCAGGACGCGCTGAACTTCGCGCGCCGTCTTGTAGTGGTCATCGCCCACGGTATTGGGATCCAGGATGCGGGAGGTCGAAGCGAGCGGGTCCACGGCCGGGTAAATGCCTTTTTCCACGATGGAACGCTCGAGGGCGATGGTCGCGTCGAGGTGGGTAAAGGTCGCCACCGGCGCGGGATCGGAGTAGTCGTCCGCAGGCACGTAGACAGCCTGCATGGAGGTGATGGAGCCGGTGCGCGTCGAGGTGATGCGTTCCTGCAACTCACCCATTTCGGTCGCGAGCGTCGGCTGGTAACCCACCGCGGACGGCATACGTCCGAGCAGGGCCGACACCTCCGAACCGGACATGGAAAAGCGGAAGATATTGTCCACGAAGAGCAACACATCCTTGCCGTGGTCGCGGAAATATTCGGCCATGGAAAGAGCGGAGAGGGCCACACGCAGGCGCACGCCCGATGGTTCGTTCATCTGGCCGAAGACCATCACGGTATCCTTCATCACGCCCGACTCGATCATCTCGCGGTAGAGTTGCGTGCCTTCGCGGGTGCGCTCGCCCACGCCCGCAAACACCGAGTTGCCCTCGTGTTCGGTGGCAACCGAGCGGATCAACTCCTGGATGATGATTGTTTTGCCTGTGCCTGCGCCGCCGAAGATGCCCGTCTTGCCGCCTTTGGTGAACGGCGCGATCAGGTCAATGACCTTGACGCCCGTCTCAAAGACTTCCACGCGGGTGGACTGTTCCGAATAGGGCGGCGCGGCGCGGTGGATGGGATAGTGGGTCGCGGCTTCGATCGGCCCTTTCTCGTCCACGGGTTTGCCCAACACGTTGAAGATGCGTCCCAGCGTGGCAGGCCCAACGGGGACCTGGATCGGCGCGCCGGTTGCGACGGCAGGCACGCCGCGCTGTAAACCGTCGGTGCTGTCCATCGAGACGGTCCGCACCCAGTTGTCGCCCATGTTTTTCTGGACTTCCAGGATGAGCGGTTCCTTTCCTTCGCGCTCGACTTCAATCGCTTCATAAATTTCGGGGGTCTGGCCTACGGGGAATTCCACATCCACCACACCACCAAGAATTTGCGCTACGCGCCCAATCGCTTTCGCCATGATTCGCCTCCAGCAGTTTAAGACTGAGCCAGCGCGTTCGCGCCGCCCACAATGTCCAGAATGTCGTTGGTGATCGTCTGTTGACGCACCTTGTTGTAATCCAGTTTGAGTTGCTCCACCAGTTCGAGTGCGCTGTCGGTGGCATTGCGCATGGCGATCATGCGCGCAGCGTGCTCGCTGGCCTGCGACTCGAGCACCGCCTGGTAGACCTGCAAGCCGGTGAAGCGCGGAATGATCTCATCCAGGATTTCGCGCTCGCCCGGTTCATAGATGTAAGCCGCCGCGGGACCGCTGCGCGCCTGGTATTCTTCCACGCGCTCGCCGCCGTCCACTTCCAGCGGGAGCAGGCGTTTTATCACCGTCTCCTGCCGGGCCATGGTAATGAAGTCCGTATAGATCAGGATGACTTCATCCGCGTGCCCCTGGAGAAACTCACCCACCACCATGCGCCCGATGGCGGAAACGTCTGCGAAGGAGGGCGCGGCGGGCAGGTTGCTGAAATCGGCCACCACCTCCCTGCGGCGGCGGATCATCAGGTCGCGTCCCTTGCGTCCCACCGCGATGAAGCGCACGGGATGTTCGTAATGTTCAAATTTGCGCGTTAAAAAACGGATCACGTTGGTGTTGTAGGCGCCCGCCAATCCGCGATCCCCGGTGACGACCACCACCAGCGTGTTCTTGATTTCGGCCCGTTTGGTCAACAGCGGATGCAGGTTCTCGCGTCCCGGCTGTTTGGCGACGTGAGTCAGCACCTGCCAGGCCTTGCCCGCGTAGGCGCGGGTGGCCGTCACGGCCTGGATGGCCTTACGCACCTTGCTGGCGCTGACGGCCTCCAGGGCGCGTGTCACCTGCGAGATGTTCTTGACGCTCCGAATGCGGAGCCGCATTTCGCGTGCTGACGCCATGTTATGCCTGCCAGGAAGCCTTGAAGGCTTCGAGCGCCTTGCCCAGGGCGGCGCGAGTATCGTCGCTAATCATCTTGCGCGCCGCGATATCCTTGCCAATTTCAGGATAGGAAGTTTCCACATAGCGGACAAGATCGAGTTCCCATTGGCGCATTTTCTCGACCGGCACCTGGTCCGCGTACCCGTTTGTGCCTGCAAACAGCACCGTGACCTGGTTCTCCAGCGACATGGGCGAGTACTGCGGTTGCTTGAGGATCTCCTGCATGCGCTGGCCGAGTCCCAGTTGTGCCTGGGTGGCTTTGTCGAGATCGGAACCAAACTGGGCGAAGGCCGCCAACTCGCGATAGGCGGCCATGTCAAGGCGCAAGCGGCCAGCTACCTGTCTCATGGCCTTGGTTTGGGCGTCGCCGCCCACGCGCGAGACCGAGATACCCACGTTCACCGCAGGACGGATGCCGGCGTTGAACAGGTTGCCTTCCAGGAAAATTTGCCCGTCGGTGATGGAAATAACATTGGTGGGGATGTAGGCCGAAACGTCGCCAAGCAGGGTCTCGATGATCGGAAGCGCCGTCAACGAACCGCCGGTGCCTTTCACTTTGACCACCTTGTGCGCGTCGGCGTCCTTCATCGCTTTGAGAGATTCTTCGGCTTCATGTCTTGAAAGCGGGCCTTTGTAGATTTTCTTGTCCACGCTGTCTTTTACGTCGGCCAGCGCGTCCTTGAAATCTTTCCTGGCGATCACGTACTGGTTCGCCAAACGCGCGGCGCGTTCGAGCAGGCGGGAGTGGAGATAGAACACGTCACCGGGATAGGCTTCACGTCCGGGTGGGCGGCGAAGCAGGAGTGACACCTGCCGGTAGGCCCAGGCGTGCTTCGAGAGATCGTCGTAAATGACCAGCGCGTCGCGGCCGGTCTCCATGAACTCCTCGCCCATGGCGCAACCCGAGTAAGGGGCGATGTATTGCAGGGCGGCGGCTTCGTCTGCCGCGGCAACCACGATGATGGTATGTTCCATCGCGCCCGCGCGTTCGAGAATGCCCTGCGTACGCGCCACCGCGGCTTTCTTCTGCCCGATGGCGACGTAAATACAAACCAGGTCCTTGCCCTTCTGGTTGATGATCGTATCAATCGCAAGCGCGGTTTTGCCGGTCTGGCGGTCGCCGATGATCAGTTCGCGCTGGCCGCGCCCGATGGGGATCATCGAGTCGATGGATTTGATGCCGGTCTGGACGGGGGTATCCACATCCTGGCGATAGACCACGCCCGGGCCGATGCGCTCGATCGGGCGGAAACCGCTGGTCTGGATCGGGCCTTTGGCGTCAATCGGTTCGCCCAGCGCGTTGACCACGCGTCCGATCAGCGCGTCCCCCACCGGCACCGAGGCGATGCGTCCCAGGGCGCGCACGCTCATGCCTTCGGTCACACCGGCGTAGTCGCCCATGATGATGACGCCCACGCTCTCTTTTTCCAGGTTGAACGCGATGCCGATCACGCCGTTCGCGAACTGCACCAGTTCCTGTGATTTGACGTTCGCCAGCCCGAACACGCGGGCGATGCCATCGCCCGCCTCGGACACCGTCCCGAAATCGGAAATGCCGATCTCCGGCTCGAACGCGTCAATTTGTTTTTGCAAATCGCCTGTGATTTGCTCGATCAGGTCCATCATTATGCCTCCACACCGCGCTTGGGGATTTGCAGGCGACTGCCTGCGGAATTGGTTTACGTACAATTGCCCGGATAGATTCTATCCGGGCAAACCAGGGACTTTCTGGATTGACAAGTTCCCGGTAAATTTTCACTGGTTCAGGCCACCGCTTTCATTACAATTAACAATGACCCGTTGTAACAGAACGCACTAATGATAACTGAAAGCGGAGGGATTGTCTAGTTACATTCATCGCAGACTCATGTGAGCGTGTTTTCCACTGTCCACGAATCACAAATTACGCCCGATACCGTTGGAAAATTTTAAACTTAATTTTTCCCCGCAAACCTTGTCAGATTGCCATGTTGTTATATACTCAGTAGATGAAAAATTGCGCTATAGCGGCGCTTCCTGGCGTCGGGCGGATGACTACACCTGCCCTGGCGGGCGGTGCCAGGGAAGTCATTACTACGTGGAGGAAACGCAAGCCATGTAGTGACGATTTCAATCGTCAATTTTCATCTACTGATACTACCTCCGCAGGAAATAATGCGCGCAAAGAGACACAAAGGAACAATCTCATGGAGAATCCTCCCACCCGTAAATTGAAACGCTTCTGGCGCGTGGCCGTACTCGCCAATATCAAAGACGAGAGCCAGCCCAAACCGGAGAATGTCCCCCCGGATGCCTTCGCGGATTTTGACCACATCGAGACCATCCAGAAAATCCAGGCGGCCATCGAAAGCGACGGTCACGAAACGAAATTCCTGATGGCGGATCGAAGCCTGCCCGCCACCCTTCAGGAATACCGGCCCGACATTTGCCTGAACATCGCCGAGGGACTGGGCGGCGACGCGCGCGAGGCGCACATCCCCGCCCTGCTGGAAATGCTCGGCATCCCCTACACCGGCTCGCGCGTGCTGACCAATGCCATCTCGCTCGACAAAACCCTGACCAAGCGCATCTGGCGCGACCGACGACTGCCGGTCGCGCCGTTCCAGGAATTCTACACCGGCGAAGAGCCGCTGCGCCCCGACCTGAAGTATCCGCTCTTCGTCAAGCCCGCCCGCGAAGGCACCGGCATGGGCGTGGACGCCAAGGCCATCGTCAGGAACGAAAACGAATTGCGCGAACGCGTCAAATGGGTGGTCAACTCCTACCAGCAACCCGCGCTGGTGGAGACCTTCCTCTCCGGGCGCGAGTTTACCGTCGGTGTGATGGGCCGCGCCGACGCAAAACTCTACTCCCGCCACCCGGAATGGTACGATGACAAGGACGGCTTCCACCGCTTCCCCATCCTCGAATTGGATGCCAGCCGCTCGGTCACGCCCAACGTCTACAGCCAGGCCGCCAAAGCCAAGGAAGTGGGCGAGGAGGGCGCGCCCGATTACACCTGCCCGGCCAACGTTGAACCCGAACTCGAAAAGAAACTCAAACACTTCGCCTGGCGCGCTCACATCCTGCTCAACGCGCTGGACATCTCGCGCACCGACATCCGCCTCGACGACGAGGGCAACCCGCGCCTGATGGAGATCAACACCCTGCCCGGCCTGACCCCCGATTACAGCGACCTGTGCCTGCAAGCCAATGCCGAGGGCATCGCCTACAACGACCTGTTGCTGGAAATCCTCTATCTTGCCGCGGGGCGCTGGGGTTTGCTGGAGCCGCGCGAGTTCCCGCCCAAACCGCGCAAATAATGCCGCCATTTACCTCCCCGCCCAACCCGGCTGAATTCCAATCCCTCGTCTGGGAGCTCGTGCGCCAGATCCCGCGCGGACGCGTCGCCGCGTACGGGCAGATCGCGCGGATGCTCCCGCCGCCCGGCGTGGACATCGAAGCGTACCGCGCCTTTGCTCCGCGCTGGGTGGGCGGGGCGCTGGCAAACTGCCCCGACGATGTGCCGTGGCAGAGGGTCATCAACTCGAAGGGCGAGATCAGTCCGCGCCCGGGCGCGCAGAGACAGCGTGAGTTGTTGGAAGAAGAGGGGGTTGTGTTTAACGAAAAGAACCGGGTGGATTTGAAAAAGTTCGGCTGGCCGGGGAATGGTGAAGAGCCGATACAACCAGGTTTGTTTTGATTTTCTCCGCCGTGTATTGTTTGTAAATCGCCCAGACTGTTTCAGCCTGGGCGATTGGTTTTTTAGTTTTCGTTGAGTCTGCGCCGCATTTCCGCGCTGGAGATGCCGCCTTCGGCTTTGTAACGCGCGCGAGATTTTTCGATCAGTGCGAGGAATTGTTTGTTGTTGCTGAGACGAATGGATTCCGCATCTGCATTTTCCAATGAAATCAACACGGCAATTGGTCTACCATTCTGTGTGAGGACAACTGGAGCTTTCTTTATTTTAAGGGCGTACTCCGACAACGGGGCAGTGGCCTTAGCGATATCTAATGTTTTCATGGCTCAATAACCTTTCTTCCAATTTTAACAAGACTTCGTATTTTGATCCCGACAGCGAGAATTATCACTATAAGTTCGGGATCTTTTTCTATATCGTAGTATACCCGAATTTGTCCAAGACGCAATTCCCATGGCGCGATTGAATTGGCGCGCATCGGCTTGCGATTGCGAGTTTCGACGGAGGGCTGATATGGCAAATGCTCATCAACGCCATCAAAGACGATTTCGCGTTGCCGCGCCGTCAATTCCCGCAGGTGATCTTCTGCTTCAGGAGAGTACTCAATGCGATATGGCAATGTTCACTCCTGCCTCTGGTTGTTCAACCTTTTTGACCGAGCTTGAACGTTCCACTGACTAATGCTTATGCCCATTCTTCTTCGGGCAGAAGTGACCTTCGGGTTCCATCGGCTGGCCGCATTGCGGACAGAGCGGGCGTCCGCGCGAGATCAAGTCCGCGCCCCAGCGCGAAAGGGCGCGCAACTGCGGGCGCGAACACCAGAAGCGCGCCACCGCCGCGGACTCGGGATCCTGCTCCTCGTTCAGCAATTCGCGCAGGATGACGACGGCGCGGTCGCGTGACTGGTCGTATCCCAGCCCGATCTCGCCGACGCGGAAGAGCGGGTCCATCGGCGGGTGGAGGCGCATCTTGTCTTCTTCGTAATTCGGCGAGGCCTCGTCCAGGTTCGGGTTCTGGCGCGCAATATCTGCCAGGAATTGTTCGACGCCGATCGCCAGCGATTGCAATTGCGCCTTCTCGATCAACACCGTGACGGGCGGCTGTCCCTTCTCCCAGCCCTGCAGATAAAAGACGCGCTGGCCGGGCTGTCCGATGGCGTCGGCAGTGATGTGTTCGCAGGGATCCAAGTCAAATTCGAAACGAGGGGGCATACGGCGAGTATACCAGATGAGAAAAAAAGCGAGTCACGTTTGATATACTTGCGTCATCCCTTTTTGAGAGAACCCCATGCTGCAAGCCCTCATCTTTGATTTCGACGGACTGATCCTCGACACCGAAACGCCCGAGGTGGAAGTCTGGCAATCCATCTATCGCGAGCACGGCCTCGAACTGCCCGTGGACGAGTGGGCCAAAACCATCGGCGGCTACGGCCTCTCCACCTTCGACGCCGCGACTCATCTTTCGCAATTGACCGGCCTGGACCCCGCGCCTCTGCGCGCCCGCTACCGCCGCGAGTCGGACGTCCTCATCCACGCCAGTCCCATCCTGCCGGGTGTGCTGGACATGCTGACCGAAGCGCGCGCCCGCGGGCTGGGACTCGCCGTCGCTTCGAGTTCGCCCCACGCCTGGGTGGACTCGCATCTCGCCCGACTTGGGCTGGCCGCGCGCTTCGACACGGTCGCCTGCTCGGAGGATGTCGCGGCTGGCAGGACCAAGCCGAACCCAGACCTCTTTTTGTTGGCGCTGACCCGCCTCGAGGTCCAGAAAGAAGCGGCGGTGGTCTTCGAGGATTCGCTCAACGGGGTGCGCGCCGCCAAGTCCGCAGGGATTTTTGTCGTCGCGGTCCCCAATCCGCTGACAATCCGCTTCGGTGTGGACGGCGCGGATTTAACGGTCAAGTCCCTGGCCGATCTTTCGTTGGATGACCTGCTGAATTACTAGCCCCCAAAAAATGACGCGAAGATGGCGACGAGTGTGCCGATGATCGAGGCGGCGATGCCGAGCAATGCGCCGCCCAGTCCGATGCAGGTGGGCAGGATGAATACGACCACAACGAACAGGATGATCCAGGCTTTGGCTTTGGAACTGACGCGCACCACCCTGGCCGAGGTGAGCATATCTTCCGGCGGACGCACGTTGCTCCCGCAGAATTGACAGCGGACGGTGTCGCCTTCGCCGGTGTATTCGTTCGCGCCGCCGCAATGGGGACAGCTGAATTTGCTCGCCATGACTACACCTCTTGGTTCGGGATGCCGAATTATAGTTGATTTCATCCCCGATTTTGATGTGCCTGTGAAGGTGAAGATGTAACGAAAAGAGACTGGCAAAAGCCAGTCTCTTTTTCATCAAACCGGGTTCATTACTGAATCTGGATGAATTTTTCGGGCCTGGTCTTGCAGATGGGGCAGGCTTCGGTCGGTTTTCCGATTTCGATGTAACCGCAGACCGGGCAGAGGTAGAACTCCACGTCCAGGTCCTTGCCTGCTTTGGCGGCTTCCAGCGCCATCTTGTATAACCTGGCGTGGACTGCTTCGGCTTGGACGGCGTAACCGAACATGCTCTTGGCCTTGTGATCGTCGGCTTCGGCCTGCGCCAGCATGGGCGGATACATGGTGGTGAATTCGTAGGTCTCGCCGTCAATCGCGGCCTGCAAATTCTCCGCGGTCGAGCCGACCCCATCCAGGGCTTTGAGATGTCCCTCGGCGTGGATGCGCTCCGCTTCGGCGGTGGTGCGGAACAGCCGCGCGATGTTGAGCAGGCCGTCCTGTTCGGCTTTTTTGGCGAAGGCGCGGTACTTCTGGTTGGCCTGGCTTTCACCGGCAAAGGCTTCCTTGAGGTTGTCTAACGTGGTGGTCATGGGGAATCTCCTTATAGTATTACTCTTGAGAATCTATCGCAATTGCGAAGATTCTGTCGTCATTGCAACCTTCGGGAAGCAATCTCCTGGCGGTGAGGGGATTGCTTGCCACAGGCACGCTTCGCAGTCGTCGGGGAGAGCGCCCTCCTCGCAATGACGGCGATTTGGTTGCGGCTGGAGGCCGCTCTATGAAGAGCCTACTGATTTTATCGAGATCAATTAAAAATCAACCTGCGATATTTGTCACAAACTGATTATACCAAAGCCAAAGTTTTGGTTAGCACGCCAAACCGATGGGGCGGCAGTTCAACTGCCGCCTAACCCCAGCGGTCATCCCAGCACTTTGGCGCGCTAACAAGTTTTGCGGTTGGCAGGGAAGGTACTCCGTACATGGCGCTGTGCGTGTTGCGCATGGAATTCACAGCTTCGGGTGTATGGTTGGTACATCACTGCATGATTAACGGCAGGAATATGAAGGAAATGCTTGGCGAGGCCCCATACTCGTACGCGCCGATGTCAGGCTGGATGTCACGGGCGTTGTTGTCGAAGTCGTTGAGCGGCGCGCCGTCGGTTGTGCCGGCGTTGATCGCGGGACTGTTCGACAACAAATGGGCGTCGAACGTGTCTGTCCCAGTGTTGACCAGGCCGGGCGGGACGCCGCACAGGTCGTGCGCGCCCGGGCAGAGATTATCTTTCACGTTGTTGATGATCGAGTAATCCACGTCGAACGGGTTGGTTAGGAAAGTTTCCTGGTAGATCAGGCACGTCAGGTCGTCGCTCAGAAAGTCTGGGTATCCCTGAAAGATGTTGTTGCGCAGCGTCACTCGCTCGGCGCCGGTGGCATTCCCAGAGTCACTGTAGAATGACGCCCCCACCAGGCAGTCGCCCTCGCCGCTGATGGTATTGTTGATCACGGTGACCTGGTCGCCTGCCGTGAGACCGAGGTCCAGGGCGTTGCCCATGGCGCGGCAGTTGTCCACGTTGTAGGTGAAGGGTTGGCCCTCGAAGAAGCCGCAGTTGCCGATGATGATCGAGTTCTCGATCAGGAATGGCCCGCGGTCATTCTTGACCTGGCTGCCGGCGTTGCCCTCGAGCAGGGTGCGGCGGATGGTGATGGAGGAGCCAGGCTCCCGGATGTAGAGAAAATCCAGGCCGTCGGAGGTGTTGTAGCGGATGACCGAGTCTTCGATGAGCCAGTGTCCGCCGCTTAACCCGGTGGCAAAGCCATCGCCGTAGCCTCCGGCGGACTGCGCCCAGCAACCGGTAGGCTGCCCGCCGGGGTAGGTTTCGCCGCAGCCGTTCCACTCCACCGTCCAATGGCGGAAGATCAGGTTGCCGGAGTTCGAGTCGCCGAATGCGTCCCACAGGTCGCCGTCCCAGCCGACCGAGCCGTTGCCGGCGACGCGCACCCGCTCGACGGTCCAGTCAGTGAGGCGTCCGGCGTGGACGCCCCCGGCGGCCAGCCCGTGGATGTCCAGGTCGTGCAGATAAACGTTGGCCGAGTCTTCGGCGTAGAGGCCGTAGGAAGCCCAATCCCCATAAGGCTGGGTATCCCGCTCGCAGGCCAGGCCGCCGCTGTGAAATTCGACGCAGCCGGAGCGGTCGGTGATTTCGAGATAACCGAGCTCGACGTTGCTGGAGTCGGTCAGGTTGACGATGAACCAGGGGCGCTCCGCGCCCCATAACTCGGGCGGGTTTTGGCTATCGCCCAGGATGCGGGTGGGATTGGCCGGGCTGGGGCCGCTGGGGATGGGCGGCATGAGGCAATCGTAAGCGCCGCCCGCGTCGCAGTTGACGGAGGTTTCGGGCGCGCCGAAGCCCATTCGATACGAGCCGGGGCCGATACGCAGGGTGTCGCCGCCGGCGATGCGCGGCGCGCCGCCCGGCGGCAGGGCGCGGAAGGGATGATCCCAGGCGCAGGGCTGGCCCGTGCCCCCGGGGTAGGGCGCGTCCGCCAGCCCGGTGCATTGTTCTGCCGAGCCGCCATCGGTGCGCACGTAGTAGATCGCGCCGACGGCGGGGGCGGGGGCGAACGATGTTCCCGGATTGGCGCGCGCCGCCGGGGCCGCGGCCACAAGGCACGCGGCGATGAGTAACCTGGCGAGCGCCAGGCTGAAAGCGATTCGTTTCGATTGATGGAGGTACATGGATTCTCCTGCATAATATTACTATTGCAAAACCATCACAACCGCGAAGATTTTGCAGTAGGCGGGGGATTGGAAATCCCCGTGTCTCGATACGGCTACGCCAGTCGACAACCACCTCAGCCCATGCAAGCCCTTCGGGCTGATGGGGCGAGTCGGCTTCCAGCCGACTTACAGGAATTGCCCACAGGGGGCTGTGCCAGGCGGGGGATTCTATCCCCCGCCGTTTTGGTTGCGGCTGGAAGCCGCGCATGTTTGCGCGCATGTTGACGAGGGTCAGCGTGGCAAGTGTTTTTCGTTTCGCCGTGTTTCTCACCGGCTCGTCCGCTACCGCAGAATCAACGGCAGGTGGAGGCTGCCGCCCGGCAACTGGCCGCACCAATAGCCCAGGCAGGCTCCATAGTTTGCGCTGGCGGATGCGCCGATGGCGGTTTGGCCGATGGTGACGTACGCTTTGTAGTTGGCGGAACTCATCTCGCTCCCGCCGCTCCCGGTCAACGGCACAAACCAGTCCAACTTGTAGTTGGCCGAAGACATCGCCAGCGCGCTGCTGGTCAAGAGCAGGAAGACGATGAGCAGGGCCAGGAGTATTTTCGTTCGTTTCATTGTGCGCCTCCTGGGTTATGGCGTATGGTCCAGGGTCAAGCGCACCCCAGCGATCTGGATGTAATCAAGATCGTCAACGAAGTGCAGGAGGAGCCGGACGGTGAGGCTGCCCACACTTGAAGACAATGTGTTTTGAGCGTCGTCTGTGGTCAGCGTGTAACTGGCAGCCGTGTCGCTCGTTCGATTTGTCTCGTCGGCGACGAAGAGGGCTACGCTGGTGTCGGCATTGGTCATTTTAGCCAGAGCCGTTTGAGTGATGTAGGTGTTCGCGCCATCCTCGCACACGTAGTAAATCGTGATGCTGGTAACGCGCACGGGTTGGCCGTAGAGGACGCTGGGGAGCGTGATCGGGATGTAGATATACTTATCGCCGGCGGCGCCGCCTCTCCAGATTCGAGCGGCTCCGTATACCATGTCCCAGCGGGTCGTGTCGTCGGGCGCGTTCTTGACGAACGCCGCACCCGGCACGAAGAGGTACGAGTTGGCGCCCTTGATGACGGCGCCGGGCTTAACCGTGTAGGCGTAAGGTACGCCCTGGATCGGTTGGCGCGGGGTCATCTCCGGGTCGTCCCCAACCTTTACGCCGAGGTACATTTGGTCGCCTTCGAAGGCATCCACGAGATCGCAAAGGTCCAGCGTGCTGTTGAACAAGCCGTTGGTCACCTCCACTGAGGCATCCAAGTTTCCGCACAAGAGGTTTCCAGCAACAGCGGCATCGTAGACATAGAAGGTGACGGTGTAAGTGCCGTTGAGAGGAATGCCGTTCGCGTCGGTCAGCCGCCCCTGGATGGGGATCTGATCTGTCAGGACGGCGGCTGGGGGGCTCTGTTGCGGCATCGGCGCCAGTCCTTGCGCCTGCACTTGGCTGAGTTGCACTCCAACAGAGAACAACAACGCCAGCGCCAGCAAGACATTGAAAATTCGTTCGACTTTCATTTTATACTCCTTGAGGGTGAATGGTTGGTTGGACAGATTGAATCAACTGTTGAGCGTTCATGCCTGTCCTCTGTGTTGGATGGGCCTGGTTGGTTTCGTTCCATGACATTTTCACGACAATAGGATCACCTCCTTGCTCAACAAGAGCATCGGCAGGACGGGAAACAAAAGTACCTGGCCTGAAACTTGAATCATGCGGCGGCTGGAGCATGGGCGGCTACCTTAGAATGAGCGGCAGGTAAAG
>CAYJLS010000104.1:0-15299 GCA_964371065.1 uncultured Anaerolineaceae bacterium
GTCCCGTTTTGACGGGGAGTCCAAGTCCCCGCGCGCGGACGGTCAATGCAAAGTGTTGGGTTTATCTACGCCCAGGCAGTGTCCCGTTTTGGCGGAGAGTCCAAGCCTCCGCCCGCGGACGGTTAATGCAAAGTGATGGGTTGTAGCGCATAGTTTTGCTTAGGCTGCGCGCTTCCACCGTTTGGCACGTGACTTCGGGCGCTCACCTGAAGTCTTGGCCGGGCTTCGCTGCCTGGCTTTTGCCTCCTTATTCTCCGTCAGTTCTTCAAATCCATCGCTCACGTACCATGAAAGTTTATAATAGGCTCCACGATGCGTATAAATTCATCAGAATGTTTGATCCAGGCGCGTGGGTTGGAAAAACGTTATCGCCGCGGTAAAGTGCAGGTTGAGGCGCTGCGCGGCGTGGATTTGGACGTTCCCAGTGGAGCCTTCGTTGTCATCGTCGGACCAAGCGGAGGGGGTAAAACCACGTTGCTGCATCTTCTTGGCGGGATCGATCGCCCCACGTCCGGTCAAATTCGTGTTAATGGGCAAACACTGGAGACTGCCAGCGAATCCGAACTGACCCGCTTTCGCCGCGACAACATCGGCTTCGTCTTCCAATTCTATAACTTACTTCCCTCTTTGAACGCCCTGGACAACGTTATCCTGCCTTTGTTAGCCAGGGGCTGGGCCTGGAAAAAAGCCAGCCAGTCTGGCCAGGCTTTTCTCGAACGTGTTGGCCTGCAAGCACGTTGGCGGCACATGCCAGGTGAACTTTCCGGCGGTGAACAGCAGCGTGTCGCCATTGCCCGCGCCCTGGTGGGCGAGCCAGCGGTCATCCTGGCAGACGAGCCAACCGGCGACCTGGATTCAGTTACAAGCCAGGAGATCATCCAGTTAATGGTCCGCCTCAACCGGCAGCTAGGCTCCACGTTCATCATTGCCACTCACAATCAAGCCGCCTGCCAATATGCCACGCACACCTATGAAATGCGCGATGGGCTGCTCCATCCGGGTTTGGAAGCAGCATGATGTTCTCCATATTTGGCGCTTATCTTTTCAAGGATCTATTCTTCGACCGCGGACGAAGTATTCTGACGATCATCAGCCTGACAGCAGTGATCGTCGGTTACCTGGCAGCCTCTGCGATCTCCGAGGTTTTCCTGGAATTTGGCAGCCAGCCGCAAACCGACTTGCGCAATCTCCTCATCGTATCTGATTACGCATTCGATCCAATGCAAAGCAAACTGGATGACAATACCCTTCAATCGGCAGCAGAGATTGTACGCCAGGAATTCGGCCCTGATAGCGTGCTCAACGCATTTCCTGTGATCTATCGCAACCTGGAGATCAACGGCAGAAGAATACGGGTGCTGGCTGTCCCGCGAGAGAATTTGATGCGGAATTACAACCTGACCTTGATGGAAGGCGAATGGCCCGATGGCGAAGAGCAAGTCGTCGTCTCGCAAGATGCCATGCAACTGAATGACTGGAAAATCGGTGACCGTTTAGTCGTTCGCGATAGCAATCTCCTGATCACCGGCCGCGTCCAGGGAGAGGCTCGAATCTCTGCAATCTGGATGTCCTATGCCAGCGGTCAAAAATTATTCAACGCGCAAAGTGATTTTCAAATCGGTGTATTGGAGATTGACGGCAGCCTGGATCTGTCAACCGTTCAGGGCTCTTTGGAGCAAGATCCACAATTTCCCAAAGGATATGCAGTGTATCTAAACCAGCAGCTGTACGGACGCTACTCCGATCTGGTTCGCGATTTCCTCAAAGTGGCCTTCATCATCGCAGCCCTGGCTTTGGGTGTGGTCGTTATTGGCACATTCAATGCCACCAGCCTGACCATGGCGGAGCGGAAGCAGGATGTTGCCATACTACAAACTATTGGGTTTCCCTCCCGAACGATCCAGCTCTTCCTGCTTGGGCGTACGCTTCTACAAACCCTGGTCGCATTCTGCCTTGCATGGGGTATCATGGCGATTATCGTGCAAAACAGCCTGCAATACCCGATTGTTTTCCACGCCAAGATAGCCGTCCTGCGCCTGTCGCCCGAAACCATGTTCCTGGGATTTTTTCTGACCGTGATCTCAGCCAGCCTGGGCGTATGGTTGACTACCCATGCCCAAAGAAACCTAAATCTGGCGGACCAGCTCCGGGAGTGAATGAGTGATGTTGGCTATCATACGCTTCAGCATGCAGGATATGGTCCGGCATTACAAGCCCTGGCTGGCAATGGCCGCGCTGGTTGCAGCAACCAACATGCTTTTTCTGGGACTCGGTGGTTATCGCAATGCGCTCCACCAGGAATTCGGTGAAATACCGTATGATGATTTGATCGTACAGGAAAGCAATACCATTGGTGAGTTGTTTGGCAGCCGGCTATCTCCTGAGATCGGCGACAAATTGCTGGCCATGGGTATATCGAGGGTCATCCCGGAAATACACGACTTCACAGGCACTTCGATGACCAATATTATCACCCTGCGAGGGATTGACCTGGAACGCTACCAACAGGTGAACTCCTTTAAAATTCTTGCCGGGCGGGCGCTTCAACCTGGAGATGCCCAGCGGACCTCCATGATTGGCTGGCGGCTGGCGGCGAGGCTCGGTCTTTCACCAAGCCAGGAGATAACTCTTCGAGGGCGGCAATTCCTGGTCATGGGTACCTTTCAGACCGGCGCGTATGTGGATAATGAGGCCTGGATCTCGTTGGAAGACGCCCAGGATTTGTTGGGTTATGGGAAGGAAGTCTCGATTTATATCATCCCAGACGAAGGGATCCTGAAAGCGGGTGATTCCTTGCCGGGAGGCGTTTCGATAATAGAACGCGGTTTGGGTCCTCTAACCAACAGCAACCAGTTTAAACCACTCTTCAGGATCATTGAGCTAATCTACCACGCTCTAGGCATCGCTGCCATTTTGACTTTGGCGAATGTCTTGTTTAGAATAGCCTGGATACATCGGCGTGAACTGGCCATTTTACGCTGTGTTGGTTTTCAATCCCGTGCCCTGGTCGTGTATCTGCTCAGTCAGGCCCTGGTATTGACTTGGGTCGGGGTGATCCTGGGAACACTCAGCACAGCGTTGTTATTTTTGTTCCTCAGCACGGATGTCGTTGGGATGTCACTCCACCCCAGCATCAGCCTGCAAACTGGCATTGCAGCCCTCGGCCAATCAACAGGTATTGCCCTGATCGGAACTGTATTGCCTGCCTGGTGGTTCCACCAATTGAACCTGGTCCACCAGCTCCGTTCCGAATAACTAAAACGACTCCCCCCCGAGGTGAATAACGAATAAAATTCTGTATAATTGATTTGATAACTCATCATTCGAAAAGGAGCAAGAGAATGAATACAAGACGCGCCCTCTCTCTCGTATTGGCGATTTGTCTCTCACTGGCCTGCAGCTCAGTCACAATCGTGACGGAGTCAACCCCGGTCACAAGCGTGACGGATTCAACGCAGGTTCCTACGCTTCCACCCATATCCATACCCACGTTGATCCCATCCGATCCGGTCAGTATTCGGGAGGGATTGGCCAGTCTTAACTCATATTCCCTGGCCATCGAATCAAATTCCTCCGGTCCCTCTCAGACAGAATATTCCCACACGCGCATCGAGATCCAGAAATCCAAAGACCAGGATGCGACCTCCACGCACTACGTGGTCAACCAATTATCGGCGGGCGAAAGCGAACCCACGACGACAGACAGCTATGCCTATAGCATCGGTAACGCACAGTGCAGCGGCTCTGATGCGGATGAATGGACTTACACAACGATTACACCCCAGCAAAAAGAAATGCAGGATCTCTTCAGTGAAATGATGGATATCCTTCCCCTCATAGATAACCCCACCTATGTTGGGAGCGAAACCATGAACGGGATCATGACTAATCATTTCACTTTCCAGGTCAGCGGGTTAGGACTGCAATCGGGCGCGGAAGTCACCGCCAACCAGGGCGATTATTGGCTGGCGCAAGATGGCCAATATATCGTCAAGTACATCCTGATTACCGAGACAGTGGACACCACATCCCAGGCGAAAGTACGCATGGAGGTATTGATCGAGCTTACAGGTGTTAACCAACCTATGACTATTGCTTTGCCTGTTGGATGCGCGCCATAACTCGAATTTTCCAGCACGGTGACGAGACAGGTAAACCTAATACACCAGGCAGTATCCCGTTTTGACAGGGAGTCCAAGTCCCCGCGCGCGGACGGTCAATGCAAAGTGTTGGCCGGATCATTCTTACCATAATCAAGCAGCGCAAATTGAGGTAATCCTATGGCCGAGAATATGACTCATGAATTGTTGAAGGGATTCCTGGAAGCGTTCAATCGCCACGATCTTGATTCCATTATGGAGTATTTCGCGGATGATTGCGTCTTCTACATGCCGCGAGGCGCCAAGCCTCGCGGCGATCGGTATGTCGGGAAGAGCGAAGTTCGAGCAGGTTTGGCAAAACGATTTGAGGGAATTCCGGATGTGCACTATGGTGAAGACCGGCACTGGGTTTGCGGTGATTTCGGAGTCTCTGAATGGACGCTTACCGGCACGTCTGTGTCAGGGCAACAGATAGAAGTACGGGGGGTTGACTTACTTGAGTCCGCCCAGGGGAAGATCATCCGCAAGGATTCTTTCTGGAAAATAGTTAATGACTAACAAGGTACGCGAGAGCAGGGAAGCGAGATTGTTATCATGGCTCAACTAACCACTCGCCAGACTCGAAACGGCTGCTTATCAGTAGCCGTACCGAACATGAGATTCACCCCGCTAAATTGTGTTTGGAACGCGAAGGCAGTGTTCCGTTTTGACGGGGAGTCCAAGTCCCCGCGCGCGGACGGCCAATGCAAAGCGTTGGGTTCAGAGCGCCCAGGCAGTGTCTCGTTTTGACGAGGAGTCCAAGTCCCCGCGCGCGGACGGTCAATGCGAAGCGATGGACGGCCAAGCCACCAGCAGTGAGAGTAGTTCAGAAACGTGATTCCCCACGATGCAACCTGCAAAGATCACCGTTGTATCTCAATTGTGGTACACTATCGTTAATACCGGAGATATCCATGAACAAGTCAGCTATGATCCGAGCGCGTGTTGATCCTGTCCTCAAAGACGAAGTCGAAAACCTCTTTGAGCAATTGGGCTTATCAACAACCGAGGCCATCACCTTGTTCTATCAGCAGGTCAGGCTCAACCGAGGCTTGCCTTTTGACGTGCGTATCCCCAACGCAGTGACACAACGAACGTTTGCGGAGACGGATGCCGGAGAGAACATCGTGAGTTGCGAGAACGTGGAAGACATGTTCACCCGCTTGGGGATCTGATGCGCACGCCGGGCTATACCATTCAATTCGAGCGCGATTTGCGGCTGATGCAGCGCCGCGGTAAAGACACCGGGAAACTCAAGACGATTCTCACGGCGCTCATCAACGAAGAACCACTGCCAGAGCGCCAGCGTGACCATCCCCTGGCCGGCAATTACAAAGGCCGACGCGAATGCCACGTCGAACCCGATTGGTTGCTCATCTACAAGTTGGTCAACAACGAGATCATCTTCGAACGTACCGGCTCACACGGCGATCTGTTCGACTAGATTGGTAGTCCGTGATCGCGTAGCGGAGGGAGGCTATTTCCCGTTTCCCCTTCGCCCACTCGCTACGTTCGGGATGCTCCGCGATCCCCTACGGGGACGATGTTGACGGGGAGGCAAGTTCCCCGCATGCGGACGGTCAATGCAAAGCGTTGGGCGTTCCCTTCTCACTGAAAAAGCGCTTGATTAGTTGAGCAAAAAGGGGTATCTTTGTTGTAGACACGAAAGGAGATAGCCTTATGCTCACAAAAGTTCAAAGATGGGGCAATGGCCTCGCATTACGAATACCGAAAGTCTTTGCCCTCGACGCTCAATTGGAGAACGATTCGTTGGTAGAAATCTCATTGGTTGACGGTCAGATCATCGTCAAGCCAGTCAGCGCGCCGACCTGGTCGCTGGAAGAATTGTTGGCGGGTATCCATAAAAACAATATCCACCACGAAGTTGACTCTGGCTTTGCCGTAGGAAACGAAGTTTGGTGAAAGCATGGCCTATATCCCCAACAGCGGCGACATCGTTTGGATTACTTTCAATCCACAAGCAGGGCATGAGCAGGCAGGGCGGCGACCAGCCTTAGTTTTGTCGCCAGCGGCTTATAACGGTAAAGTTGGATTAGCGATATTGTGTCCCATCACGAGTCAAATTAAAGGATACCCTTTTGAAGTCTTGATACCGGATGGACTAGAAATCAGTGGGGCAATATTGTCCGACCAGGTTAAAAGCCTGGATTGGAAGGCAAGACAAGCCGAGTTTGTGTGTAAATTACCCGCCGCTACGATGAATGAAGTCTTGCAAAAAGTAAACACGCTCTTAACATAGCAACTTTCAAACCCAATGGTTCTGCAAAGGCAAAGAACGCCCAACAAAGCGTGGACAGCTGGGATTCGCCCCACTAAAATTGGATTTAGAACGCTTCGGCAGTGTCCCGTTTCCCCTGCGGGGATGCTCCGCGATTGACGGGGAGACCAAGCCTGTGCTGCGACCAAAGGGAGTGTCGAAGCATCCCGCGCGCGGGCAGCCAATGCAAAGTGTTGGGCGCGTTACCAGTGAACGCCATCATGGAGGTAAACATTCATGTTGATTGATCAAGTCCTGCCAACCTGCGATATAAGCGCACGATACCAAATGGACATTCACGCGCCTATCGAGAGAGTCTATTCATCAGCGCGTTGCCTGGATATGAGCGACTCGTGGATGGTCCGCTGGCTCTATCGTTTGCGCGGCCTTCCCCAAAGTAGCCTGACCCTGGATGGAATGTTGAAATGGGGGGTTGTGCTTCTCGCCGATCAACCCTCGCAGGAAATTGTCTTCGGGTTGATCGGCCGCTTTTGGACTCATTTCGCGCAGATCCAGCCCGTCACCGCGGATACTTTTGTTGACTTCCGCCAACCGGGATACGCCAAGGCGGTGGGGAATATTGCCTTCCTCCCTCGAGACAATGGCATCGTCCGCGTCGCGACAGAGACGCGAGTCTACTGTCCCGATGATGCAAGCCGACGCAACTTCCGCCTGTATTGGCTGGTCATTGGACCGTTCAGCGGCATTATCCGCAAGGAATGGCTTCGTCTAATCAAGCAACAAGCAGAGGCGCCTTCAAGTCCTGCCTGAGAGGGGACGAGCGAGGTTTGCGATACACTCTTCCCAGAGCGAAAAGAGAGGTGTGATGAAAGCCGTGCCTGTGTTCATTATTTCCAGTTCCAAACCCCGATAGTCTCCCCATTGGAAGCAGTTGCGAAAACCAGCCTCGAATTTCACGAATTGACGCGAATTATTCTTTCCCCATTCGTGTCAAAAATTGCCAACTGCTCTTGAGAGGGAGACTACCCAAGCCAACCTGCCCAAATTAATACGACGCGCTCCACAGAGATGGAACGCGTCGTAGGAAAACAAAGTCTCTTCTTCAATTTCTAATTGTATTGTAGCACACCTTGTCAAGTAATAAATCAGCCGAACGGATGATTTATTTTGCATCCATTTTTGATAGACTGTGCCGGCAAGCATTCCTCCAGCGCCGAGTATTAAGGATTGTGTTGCCAGTCTGCAAATTCAAATCAACTCAGGAGGCTAATTTTGGATACGTCCCCACACAAAAGCGACTTTGTGAACGTGAACGGAATCCGTTTGCATTATTTGGATTGGGGTGGAAGCGGTGACGTGCTATTGTTCCTGACAGGCATGGGATGTAATGCGCACATCTTTGACCATCTCGCCCCCCGCTTCACCGACAAATTCCATGTCATGGCATTAACCCGCCGCGGACACGGAGAGTCAGACCATCCCAAGACAGGCTACGACATTGACACGTTGACGGAAGATATTCTGCAATTCATGGATACGCTCGGGATCGAAAAAGTGATCCTGGCAGGACATTCCATGGCAAGCGTGGAACTTTCCCATTTTGCCGCGCTGCATCCAAAACGAGTACTCAAACTGGTATATCTGGATGCCGCATATGATCGCAGTTCAGCATCATATAAAAACATGGTGGAAAAGAGTCCTTTTAAACAAATCCAAGCTCCAGGATTGGATGTTGATTATTATTCTCCGGGGGATTATTTTGCCGCAATGAAAAGAGCCTATCCCTCTTTCACAGCGATCTGGGAGGAGTGGATGGAAGAACAGTCTCGACACGAGATAATGAAGACGCCCGAGGGAAAAGTCGTTGATAGAATGAGCGATGCGATCACCACAGCCATTAACAACACCCTAACCAGTTACGTGCCGGAAGATTCCAAAATACAGGCTCCAACGCTAAGCTTCTATGCGATTTCCAATGAATGCTACTTCCTTGCCAATGATTGGATGACAGAGGAACAGAAATCTCAGGTAAAAGAATTCTTTGAAACGATAAGTTATTCCTGGATCATGGAAAATATTGAGCAATTTCGACGCAATGTTCCTCACGCAAAGATCATAGAAATCCCGCAGGGACACCATTATTGTTTTATCAGGAAAGAAGAATTAGTCTACGAAGAGATGCGAAATTTCTTGCTGGAGTAAAATTTATAAAGTATCCCGTTTCGAGGCCGGCTGTTGGGCGGCATATGATACTGCTTGAGAACAATAAAAAAACCTGGAGGCACTATGTTCAAGCGACGTTTGGGACGCAGTAATCTCGAAGTAAGCGCAATGGGAATAGGTTGTTGGGCAATGGGCGGACCCTGGGACTGGCTGGAAGCAGATGGCAGTAAGGGACCTGTGGGTTGGGGTCAGGTGGACGACGCCGAATCGATCCGCGCCATTCACTACGCGCTCGAGGCGGGGATCAACTTCTTCGACACGGCGGCCAACTACGGGTGCGGACGCAGCGAGCGGGTGCTCAGTCAGGCCCTCGCAGGGCGGCGCGATAAAGTCATCCTGGCGACAAAGTTCGGCTATATCGTAGACGAAGAGAAACGCACCGTCACGGAAACAACCGACAATGTGGTCAATCGCATCCGTCAGGAGTGCGAAGATAGCCTGCGCCGCCTGCAAACCGACTATATTGATCTCTACCAGTTTCATTGGGGCGAATATCCTGCGGAGAAGGCAGGTGAAGTACGCGACTTCCTGGAAAAACTGGTTGAGGAAGGCAAGATCCGCTGGTACGGCTGGAGCACCGATAATGTTGAGGGAGCGCGCGTGTTTGCGCAGGGTCGGCATTGCACGGCGATCCAACATTGGCTGAATATGATTGGCGGCGTGACCGAGATTCTGACGCTTTGCGAGGAACACGATCAGGCCAGCATCAACCGGAGTCCGCTTGCCATGGGCACGTTGACAGGCAAGTTCAATAGTGAGACTACCTTCCCGGAAAACGATGTGCGTCACAGGTGGGACTTGCATCGTGAGCGGCCCGCGCAGAACCTCCAGCGCGTCGATGCAGTACGAAAGATATTCACCGAGGCTGGTGATCCAAGAACGCAGGCGCAGATTGCCCTGGCCTGGCTCTGGACTCGCAGCGAGCGCACCATCCCCATTCCCGGCTTCAAGACCGTCGCCCACGTAAAGGAAAACATTCAGGCGATGGAGTTTGGTCTGTTGAATAACGAGCAGATGAAGAAGATAGACGAGATCTTTGGGCGCGCGCCGGCCATCACGTAACGTCATATCCAAGGAAAAACAGGAAAGGATTTCCCCATGCCCCGAATTATCGCCTTCCTGCGCGCCATCAATGTCGGCGGCCACACCGTCAAAATGGATGCCCTGCGCCGGCACTTCGAGCCGCTTGGTTTTTCCAATGTGGAAACTTTCATCGCCAGCGGGAATGTGATCTTCGAGTCGCCCTCCAAAAACGCGAAATCTCTGGAAACAAGCATCGAGAACAAACTGCGTGACGCGCTTGGATATGAAGTCGCCGCGTTCCTCCGGACTGATGCGGAACTGGCCGAGGTCGCGGACTACAAGCCGTTTCGAAAACCGGACCTCGAGGCGGCCGCGGCCCTCAACATCGCGTTCCTGAAAGAACCGTTGGACGACGCCTCCACGAAAAAGTTGATGTCCCTGAAAACGGAGATTGACGACTTCCACGTTCACGGACGCGAGGTCTATTGCCTATGCCGCAAGAAGCAAAGCGAGTCCACGTTTTCGAACGCGGCCCTGGAAAAGGTGCTGGGAGTCAAGTCAACATTGCGCGGGGTGAATACAATCCAAAAGATGGCCGCGAAGTACGGTAAACAAACCGGATAACGCGCGTCCCAGTGTCCGCATGGTAAATCCGCCAGACTGGTTCGTCTGACGGATTTTATTTTTCTACTCGCTACCGTACATCCGTCATTGCGACCTTCGGGAAGCAATCCCCTGTGCGGTAGGATTTTGCCAGTCTGGAGGAGATTGCTTCGCCGCCAGAAGAACGCTGGCGTCTCGCAATGACGCGGTTCGGTGGTTTTGTACGGTAGGGAATTTTTCTACCAACTATTTTTACGGCTCATTGGGAATCAGCGTGGTGTACCGCCAGTTCTGGCGGCAGTTGCACTGCCGCCCGCCAGCAGTGCAACTGCTGGCGCAACTACCCCGGCAATTCCCAGAGAGCCATTTTTACCTGCTGGCAATCCAAATCCAAATCCCCCGCCACATCGCCATCCCCAGCGCGGACGCGGCGCCGAGGATGAGTCCGAACTATCTCTTCCTGCTCAGCGCCTCCAGCGGATTCCCGCCCTTCCACAGATTCAGTCCGTGCAGGAGCAGGCCGAACTGGGAAAACCCGAACCAGAGCAGGAAGAAGGTCAGGATGACCGAGGCGCGGTCAATCCAGCCGGGCAGGGACGCAATCAGCGTCTTCACCTGGGCGCGCCAGTCCGTGATCTGGCTGTCGTAATCGGTCAGAACCAGAAGGAGTTCTTCAAGGTACTGTTTGGTCTCGTTGAAGTCGCCGCCCAGCAGGTAGGAGGTGTCGCTCACGAAGGTGGAGGCGCGCTGTGCCAGGTCCTGCACGTTGGCGATCTCGGAATCCAGCGCGTCCATGCCGGAGAGGATGCCCGCCAGCAACTCGTCGCCGGGGATATTCAAATCCACGAACGGAAGCGTATTGACCTTTTCCAGCGCGGCGCGCAGATCATCCAGCGTTCCGCGCACCTGGCTGATATTTTCCCGCGTCGTCTTCAAGCCTGGGATGAGCTGATCGTCCAGCGTGCTGTTCACCTCCTCCAGGATGTTCTTTGCATCGGAGCTCTGCTCGGTCAGGGAAGCCAGCGCCTGCTCCGTGGATGCGATCAAGCGCAGGGCGCGCTCCACTTCTGCTTTGGCGTTCTGCAAGTCGGTCTGGATTTGTGACAGCGTGGCGCCAATTCCCTGCAAGCGCGTCGTTGCTTCGCGCGTCAGCGGCTCGTTGTAGCCCCACGCCGCGCCGATGCCGACCACGCTTAAAATCAGCATGATGGAACTCAGGCCAATTAATACACCCGTCAGGATTTTGCGTATCATGTCATGATCCTTTCATCCGGCTTGCTCAATGATTTCAGTGCTTTTCATCTCACTCAGGAAATTGTAAAAATTATTTCTCTACCGTACAAATACGAGTAAATTTCGTCATTGCGAGGAGCGTTCGTTGCGACGAAGCAATCTCTAATATTGTGAGCGAGATTGCTTCAGGCGAGTACGCCCTCGCAATGACGGGATGTACGGTAAAGAGAAAATTATACAACCAAACCAGCCGTGTAGATTTCCAATTCCCATGCGCAATCAGACTATAATTTGCCCAGACCTCATCCCAGTAAGGAAAAACCACAAAACAGAATGAACAAACCAAGCCTCTCTCATGGAATCCTGCGCGTGCTCAGGGAATACGGCGTGCGCGTGCGTGCCTTCACTCCCAACGCGCGCCTGTACCTGTTCAACGTCATCATCCTGGGC
Organism: uncultured Anaerolineaceae bacterium; assembly: GCA_964371065.1. Lineage (GTDB taxonomy): Bacteria > Chloroflexota > Anaerolineae > Anaerolineales > Villigracilaceae > Denitrolinea. Next base: position 11,911 of record CAYJLS010000104.1, read on the forward strand.
GCGGTCATGGGGGTCTACCGGCTGATCTTCAATTTTTACGTGCTCAGCCTGGGGTTCGATGAAGCCCTGCTCGGAAATCTCATCACCACCAGCAGTTTCGTGGCCCTGCTGGCGGCCCTGCCCATGGGCTACCTGTCGGATATCATCGGACGCAAGACCTCGCTCATTCTGTCTGGCGCGCTGTTGAGCGCGGCCATCCTGGCCATGTCCATCTGGCAGGCCGAATCCAACTTCTATGCCATGAACATCCTCTCGGGCATCGCGCAGAGCCTGGCGGGCGTGGTCATGTCCCCGTTCCTGATGGAGAACAGCAGTGAAACGGAGCGCACCTACCTGTTCAGTTTTGGGCAGGGATTGCAGATGGCCCTGGCCTCCGTCGGCGCGTGGATCGGCGGCTACCTGCCCACCTGGATCGGCCAGGCGCAGGGAGTCGCCGCCACCAGCAGTATCGCCTATGGCAATTCCGTGTTGATCGTCGGCTTCGGCGCGGCGGTTGGACTTCTGCCCCTGCTCTTCATCAAATCACAGCACAGCGAACACAGCCAGCGCACCGTCTTTGCCCCCCTCCAATACGCGGCAAAGAATCCGCTCCTGCTAACCAAACTCATCCTGCCCATGTTGCTGACCTCCATCGGCGCGGGACTCATCATGCCCTTCATGAACGTTTTCTTCCGCGTCGTTCACCACCAGCCCGACCCGGTCATCGGCACATTGTTCGCCTGGGGATCGCTGGCCATGGGCATCGGCTTGTTGGTCGCGCCGCCGCTGGCCGAACGCACCGGCAAGATCCAACTGGTCGTCATCACGCAGGGACTCTCCATTCCCTTCCTGATCCTGCTCGGCTTCTCGCCCATCTTCTGGATCGGCGCGGCCACCTACTACATCCGAGTCGCGCTGATGAACATGAGCAGTCCCGTCTACCAAACCTTCGTCATGGAACGCGTCGAGCCCTCCGCCCGCGCCACCGTCGCCAGCCTGGTCAGCATGTCGTGGAACTTTGGCTGGGCCTTCAGCCCCACCATTAGCGGCTGGCTGCAGGTGCGCTACGGGTTCGGTCCGCCCTTCATTGGCACCATCGCGCTTTACACCATCTCGGTGATCCTGTATTGGGCGTTCTTCTGGCGGCGTGATCCCAACGCAGTCACCACCCCAGCCCCAACCGATTGATGACAGATGGATAAGGATGTCCTGATCCTCGGCGCGGGGCCTGCTGGACTCTCGACCGCGCTCCACCTCGCGCGGGATTGCCCGCATCTCGCGCCCCGCGTCCTGATCCTGGACAAGGCGCGTCATCCCCGCCCCAAACTTTGCGCCGGCGGACTGGTCGCGGATGCGGAGGTTATCCTCCAGCGCCTCGGGCTGGACGTGAGCGAGGTTCCCCATGCAGACGCGTCCGCGGCGCATTTCGATTTCGAGGGCCGCGGGCTGTCCATCCGCAAACGGGAAGGCCACGCCCTGCGCGTCATCCGCCGCAATGAATTCGATGCGTGGTTGGCAAAAAAAGCAGAGAGTAGAGGAATAGAGATTAGAGAAGGAGTGACGGTAAAAAACGTCCAGCCGCGCCAGGATTGTGTCGTTGTGGAAACCGATGCCGGGACATTCACCGCGCAGGTCGTCATCGGCGCGGACGGCTCGAACGGCGTCACGCGGCGCTGCGTCCTGCCGCGCGAACCCGTCCACACCGCGCGGGTGCTGGAGGTGATTACGCCCGAACATCTCGTCACACCTGCACTGCACCAAGCGCAGTGCGGTGCAAGTGTTGCGAGCCGTTCTGTGGCGAAGCAATCTCCTCTATCGTGCGGGAGATTGCTTCGTCGGGAAGTGCACCCTCCTCGCAATGACGGACACGCGTATTTCGATTTCTTCCCCGTTCCCGATGGCATCGCGGGCTACACCTGGGACTTCCCCACGCAAATCAAAGGACAGCCCATGCGCTGTTGGGGAGTCTACGACGCGAACCTCCATCCCGAACAACGCAAGCCGCCGCTGAAAGAGACGCTGGCAAAAGAGATGTCACGTCACGGATTCAGCCTGGACGAGTTTGAGTTGCAGGGACATCCCATCTGCTGGTACGACCCGTTCAGCGAGATCAGCATGCCGCGCGTCCTGCTGGCGGGCGATGCGGCCGGCGCGGACCCGTTGTTCGGCGAGGGTATCAGCATGGCGCTGGGATACGGCGCGCTGGCAGCGCGCGAAATCGGCGAGGCCTTCCAGCGGGGCAACTTTTCGTTTAACGGATACGGGCGGCGGGTCGCGCGCAGCGCTCTCGGTCAAACGCTGGTCGTTCGCTGGGCGCTGGCGTACTTCGTCTATGAAATCCAATGGCGCGGGTTCCAAATCCTGCTCTGGCGTTTTTTGAAACCCGTTGTAGCGGTCTTTGCATGGCTGTTTATCCTGAACTGGGCCAAACGGTTGCCCGATGGGAAATAGTTCGATATACTATCCACTCATCTCTGTACTGGGTTGGGTTGGGTTGGGTTGGGTTCATGGGTTTTGCAGATCTACATATTCATAGCATGCACAGCCGCGACGCGACGACCACCGTGCGCGCGGTGCTGAAACAATCCGCGGACGTGGGGCTGGATGTGATCGCCATCACCGACCACGACGCCATCACCGGCGCGCTGGAGGCGCGCGAACTGGCCTCGCAATACGGCGTGGAAGTGGTGACGGGCGCAGAGGTGACCACCAACGAGGGGCACCTGGTGGCGCTGTACGTGGAGGAACTTCCGCCCGGCGGCATGTCGCTGATGGACACGTTATCGTGGATCGGCCATCACGGGGGCATTGCCATCGCGCCGCATCCGTTCAATCAACTGCCGTACAGCCTGGACCTGCAATCGGTGATCGGGGTGTTCAACCGCCCGCAATGCAAAGGTGTGCTCAAAGGCATGGAAGTCTATAACATGTCGACGCGCGGCTTCAACCGCGTGGCTGAAAAACTATCCGTGTACCTGCCGCTCGCCAGGACCGCCGCCAGCGACGCGCACGTATACTGGGCCATCGGCATGGGGCGGACGCAGTTCAGCGGTTCGAGCGCGGATGATTTGCGGGCCGCGCTGGAAAACGCGTCCACCATCCCGGTCCCCTTCGAGGGACAGATGCCTACGCCACCCCTGCTGAGTTGGTTCCGCCGCATCTTCCTGCGCAGGCTGGGTTTCGCCTCGGACACGCTCTCCGCCTCCACCCCCATTGACACGCAACGCTTCGACCGCAGTTTGCTGTTGAAGGCGATGAAGAAGTTGAAAAAATAATTTTTTACCGCGAAGGGACGAAGGGTAGCGCCACAGTAAATTGTGGTCACGAAGGCCCGGTCAAATTTGTACACGGATTGCACGGTGCGCCAAGCGAAACTTGGCGTTTCTTGCAGGGTGAAAGACCCTGTCGAA
>CAYJLS010000105.1:0-14886 GCA_964371065.1 uncultured Anaerolineaceae bacterium
TTCAGACTGAATTTGTAGTGCTACAATGGAGTGCCCCCACGGGGATTCGAACCCCGGTCGTAGCCTTGAAAGGGCTGCGTCCTGGTCCACTAGACGATGGGGGCGGTTGTACTTGCCGGACTCTTGCCAGCGATGTGGTTTGCGGCGGTATGAGGCCGCCCAAACCAAGCGGGCAGGATTTTATCATCCCCACTCTAAATTGGTCAAGCGATATTACGGTCCACTTTGCACTTTGACGCGCTGGGCTTGCAGGGCCAGCAGGTCCGCCTGGGTGCGGTTGAATAACATGCCCGGGCTTTCGACGCGCAGGGTGGGGATGAGGATGGCCGTCAAGGTGGCGTCGAAAATGGGGATGAAGTCGCGGCTACCCTCTGCCATCAGCGCCGAGAAATCGAAGCGCCCGGGATATTCAACCTTGCCCTCGATTTCGTAGACCTGTGTGGTCACCCGGATGGGATATTCGGTGACGTTTGTAAATCCACCGCGTACCACCGCCTGCGGACCGAGGTCTTCGCGGCGGGCAAGGGCGATGGCGAAGACCTGCCGCTTGAACATGCGGATCACCTCGAAGTGGTCCACCAGTTTGGTGGGCATGTGGATGCGCGCCAGGCGCGCATCCAACACTTCCATGTAGGTGTGGGTGGGATCGTTCATCAGCCCCATCACGCCGTTGGTCGAGACGGTGACTTTGCCAACCACGCGGTAACTGGAGGTGAGGATGTCGGCGGGCAGGAAGCGGTGCGTGCGGGGGGATGTGTCCATGGACAAGGGCGGGGCTCCTCGGGGAGGTTGGAGAAAATGCTCAGGTTTGGTCGGGGCTGGGTCGCGGGGATTCCGCCCGAGGTCGCGCGCGAGGCGGGATACGTTTCCGCTGGGTGGGATGTCCCGCGTTCGGGCTGAGGAGCATGGTCAGCCAGGAGATGGCTTTCTCGTCATATTCGCGCCGCCCGCACACGTCGCAGACCCAGGCAGGGAAGTTCGGCACGGTGACGAGTTCTTCGTTCAGCCAGGTGACGTAGGTGATGAAGCGCATACGCATGAGGCCTGAGGCGCACTCGTAGCATGGGACGGGTGCGGGGAGGGAGGGGGGTGTTTCTTCGGTCATGGAGTCCTTTGGGATGGGGCTATTATACCCACGAACTTCGCTTGCGCGGCTTTCAATTTCTCAACGAGACGGTGTAAAATACCAGGGAGATTCTGTGACGCCACATTCGCCGCTGGAGGAAGCATGGATAACCCCTACAAACAACTTGCCGAACGACTGAACGCCCTGCCAAACGGTTTCCCACCGACAGACGACGGCAGGGAGTTGAAACTACTGGCAAAATTGTACACACCCGAAGAGGCAGGACTTGCCGCGCAACTGCTCCCCTCGCTGGAGACCGTGGAGGAGATCGCGGCCCGCACGGGCAGGGAGGCCGCGGGGTTGCGCGACCAACTCAAAGGGATGTCCCGACGCGGTCTCATCGCGGCAGGGAAGAAAGATGGCGCGCTCGGGTTCAGGCTGATGCCCTTCGTTGTCGGCATCTACGAAGAGCAAGTTGGCACGATGGATGCAGAGCTGGCGCGGCTATTCGAGGAATATTTCCAGGGCGCGTTCAAAGAGATGCTCACGGTCAAACCACAGTTCCATCGCGTCATCCCCGTGTACGAGACGGTGCGCAACTCGATGGAGGTGCGCCCGTTCGAGAGCGCTTCGGAGATCGTCAATGCCATGCAATCGTGGGGCGTGCTGGATTGCATTTGCCGCAAACAAAAGGCGCTGATCGGGCAGGCCTGCGAGCACCCGATTGATGTGTGCATGGCCATGAATCCACAGCCGAACGCGTTTGAAAAGAACCCTGTCATTCGCGCGCTGACCCGGGACGAAGCGATGGGGACCTTGCGCCGCGCCGCTGAAGCGGGACTGGTTCATTCGGTCAGCAACAGCGCCGAAGGCATGTATTACATCTGTAATTGTTGTACCTGCTCGTGCGGGATTCTGCGAGGCATGGCCGAGTTGGGAATCGCCAATGTGGTGGCGAGTTCGGCGTTCGTCAACCAGGTGGATGATGCCATTTGCAACGGTTGCGAAGATTGCATCAAATCCTGCCAGTTCAACGCGCTTTCGATGGATGGTTTGCTGGTAAAAGTGGAGACGGTGCGCTGTACGGGATGCGGCGTCTGCGTGATCGCCTGCTCGACGGGCGCGCTCGGTCTCGTGCGGCGGCCCGAAGATGAGGTGAAGCCCGTCCCGCAAACACACGCGGAATGGGGCGCGTTGCGAATCGCGGAGCGAGGACTCTGATTTCAAACATGGGAGCGAATCATGACACATCCATTGGTTGACCAATTCCGCTTTACACGCACTGAATGGCTGCGCGGACTGGAAGGTGTGACCGAGGAGAACGGCGCGCGTCACTTTGGGCAGATGAACTGCATCAGTTGGATCGTGGGTCATCTCGCCTGGCACGAACAGCGCACATTTTACAGCGCCCGCAGAATATTGTCTTGTTCCCGCAGTTGAACGAAGTCTTTGCAGTGGGCGCGCCGACACCTGCACCGACCGCAGGTGCGGTGTGAGCACGCCGTCCTTCACCGAAATTTTGGAGACATGGCACACCGTCACGAAAGCCGCCGACTCCTATCTCGATTCGCTGACCACCGAGATCCTGCTCACCGATCTGTTGCTCGACGGCAAAGTCGTCGGCCAGACGCGTGGCGACGCGTTGCGGCGCATCACCTATCATTACTGGTATCACATCGGCGAGAGTCAAGCCATCCGCCAACTGCTGGGACAAAAAGACCTGCCGCAATATGTGGGGAATATCGAGGCAGAAGCGCCGTATCGCCCTGAATGACATTTCGGCTGGAAATGGAAATTACCCAAACTCTCCATTAAGCAGACGAATCCAAAGGGTGAGAGATTCCTGTCGAAGTAGGTGCGACGCACCATCACGCCCCGCCTCCCCGCGGACGTTATCCCACAAGGGGACGATGTGGCTGGCAACGGCGCGGCTGCCATGCGCGAAGCGCCCTTGTGGGGCTCCATTTGGAGAGGGGCTGGGGGTAAGGTCCCTTTTCCGTCAATCCAGGCGCGGACACATTCTTTGTGTGAAATCAAAAGTCCCTGAAAAAATCAGGGACTTGGGTTTACTTTATTTCAAATAGCGTTTTCAATCGTTGATTAACTTGTGTTTGCATTTCTTCTGGCAATTCTCCCAATTCCCTCAGGATAATTTCCGTTGAGACCGTCATCATGCGGTGAAGTTGCAAAGTGGATGAAACGCGCAATCCTGTTGTTGAAAAACGCTCATCCGTATTTGAGATGACAAAATCGCTGGGCAAAGGCTGATCGGGTACGCGGCTGGTGATAAAGGCAAGGATCGTATGTTTATGAACACCGATTGAGTCGGTTAGGCAAACGGCGGGACGAACCTTTGTGCTGGAAAGATCATCGAACGGAAAAGGGACAAGCACAATCTTATGCTTTGTCATGGAAAGGTTTCCCGTCGGTTAGCGTGTAAATATCTTCTTCGGGATCGTTCAGAAAATCAAAGACAGGATTTTTTAGAGCGTCTTTTAACCACTCCATTTCGTTCCATTCGCCCGTTTCTTCTGTAAGCGGCGAAAGGACAATGACGCGCACGCGCTTCGGCCCCGCGAACGGGAGCGCGCTGTCTAATTGGAGTAGATGATTCTCGTCAACTGTCCCTGTCATTTCTATGGCTGTCATCGGGATGTCCATTGCTCACTCTGCCTTTCTTGATAAAACCTGCAACCAAATTATACCCCGCGAAACCTTGACCTGCGCAAACCCACCTCCCCGCGGACATTATCCCCAAGGGACGATGCGACTGGCAACAGCGCGGGCAACCCACTAAAAACCTGACATGTCTCCGCGAAAGTCCGATTATCGTGACCTATGTCCGTGCACGCGTTACGGTTGGCAACAGCGCGGGTGAGACATGTCAGGTTTGCGCAAGAGACTGACCAACCATGCCCACCTCCCCGCGGACGTTATCCCGCAAGGGGACGATGTGGTTGGCAACGTCGCGGGTAGGATATGCCAGCACGGATGTGTAAACAAAAATGGAGCCTTTCGACTCCGCTTTACTTCATGACTTTTACAAATTCATCTGGCGAGACTTTCACTTATGGTTGATTTATAGCAGGGGAAATTCTTCCAGATAGAGTTCGGTTGCTTCTGTTAGATTGGCAATCGCTTCTTCGACGGTTTTGCCCTGGCTGACCGTCCCAACTTCGGGACAGTCTGCCACATACCAAGCATCCTCTTTGTGAATTACGGCAGTAAATGTTCGGGTCATGGTTGATCTCCTGTCTCTTGTTCAAATTATACCCTCTAAAAACCTGCCGAAGGTGTCTCCGCGAAAGTCTGGTAATCGTGACCTGTGTCTACGCACGCGTTACGGTTAACCACGGCGCGGATGAGACATGTCAGGTTTGCCTCTATCTTTCCCCCATTTTCCCGCCACTCTTGCCACGAACGCGTTCAATTACTCACTTAAGAGATTCCAGTACTTCGGGTGTAAAAGGATTATTGCCTTTTTGTAATTCTGAAATCCATTGTTTTCTTTTTTCAATCGCATCGCCATCATTTGAATGTCCCACAAAATATTGAAAATCGAGAATCGCTCCATCCAAATCTCCCGTAAGCGCGCGGGCCAACCCGCGACTATCTCGAATAGCTGCATCATTTGGTGCCGATAGTACCGCCTGTTCACACTCATCCAAAACTTGAGCAGCATCTCCCCACAAACTTCCGAACCAACACACTTCATTAAGATAAGTATCCTTTACAGGTAGCAACTTTTTGAATTGAGACAACAAATCCAATGCCTGCTCTATGTGACCAACCCGTGCTTCGTTTGAAATCAAATTAAAGATGACACTACTAATCATTTCTATATCGGATTTATTGTGGGCAAGGTTGATGGCTTCTTTCCAATCCACGATGGCTTTTTCGTATTCCCCAACATCATAGTAAGCATGGCCGCGATTTCCGTAGGCTTGAGCATCGTTTGGATTAAGGTCAATGATCGCAGTGTAACAGGAGATTCTCATACCGCAACCATTTGCAAGATTTGGGTCAAGGCGGATAGATTCGGCATAATCCACTGTGGCGTTTTCGTAGTCTCTGAAGCCATAGTAATACACATCACCGCGAGCAAAATAGGTTTTCGAAAACTTTGGATCAAGGCGAATGGCTTCAGTATAGTTTGCAATAGCTTTCCCGTACTCATCAAGACTATAATAGGCGTAGCCTCGAATGCGATAATCAATCGCATCATTTGGATTTAGGTTGAGGCCGATAAATGCAGTGAAACATGTATTGTTTTCGCACATACTAGCAATCTTTGGAGCCAAGCGAATCGCTTCGGCATAATCCGCAATCGCTTTCCCATAGTTTTTGAGATAGAAATACCTATCTCCGCGCTGGAAATACAAGATTGGTGATCTTGGAAAAATGGCCAAGGGTATATTGGGCATGGGTATTGGCGCATATGCCGAACTTCCATTGACCCGTACAAAACCTAATCCAATAGAAAAAACACAATAAAATAGCATGACATACAATAATGAGATGACACACGCAAAAGACAATAAAAATGCTCTTCCGCTGACAGATGTGGGTTGTCTTAAAGCCCCCTTAGAATTAAAAGAGTGACCTGCAAATTGTATATTGCCAAACCATTTTTTGTCTGTCATGTCACTGACAACCAACGATTTTTGTATTTCAATCGGAATGGGGCGATTTGATGTCTCTTGGATATTATTGATTTCGTTTCCCTGTTCAACTTGGACTAACGTCAGTATCCAAGTAGCAGTTATTAAGTCAGTTATTCTTTTCAGTGCTTTCTCAGCCAGTAGCTCAGCTCTCTTATAATCGTTAAGCAAAAAATAGCATAGTGCCAATACTTCCTGAACACGAGATACATTATTAGAATGCTCGTATAATTTTTCACTGGCATTTAGTAACTCAATCGCAACCTGAAAATTTCCTTCGCCAAGTTCTATCTTTCCCTGCATGAAAAGAGGTAAAGGGTGATGAGGGGATATTTTTTCTGCCAGTACTGTTAATTTGCGAGCAGAGCTGAATTCACCGTTAATGCGCAATTGTTCAGCAAGTTCGAGATAACGATTGGTTACTCGTTGGGAAACATATGAAACGAATTTTTTTTCTCGGATTTCCCCCGCATAATTTTGAATTTTCCAGTTGTTCGTACTTCCATTTCCTTCAAACTGATTTTCATATGGGCGTATTTCACTGCCACGTGTAGGAACTTCGACGGACAACAGAAATTCCAAGGCCTTTTTGGATCTACGTAAAGCCAAATTCTGTAAAATGGTCATTATTATTGGATAGAGCATAAATGGAATTAAGAGAATCCAGAGAGGTAGTAAGCAAAGAATCAGAAAACTCGGGTTTTCAAAATATTTGCTCATAAAAGAGACAAAAATATAAATCTGATTATATACAGAAACAAAAGACAAAAATGCATTTATCAATAGATAAAGCATCAAAATCCCCACAATTGAAATTATGATCCATCCTTTGTGCCGCCGTTTGACATCACGATACCAATTGAACATCGAGGACATATCAAACCAGTATCGCGACCTGTCAATCAAGCCCATGGCGGAAAAAAGCCTCTTGCTCATTGCCATTTCTGTAGCTAGTTCGATAATCAACTCTGGGCGCAGGGAGATGTTGTGGAACTGCATAAAGTCTATGGTGGCATATATCGGTTTAACGCTTGGATATGAGGCCGCAAGTTCTTCGTAACGTCGCCGCCATGTATTTTTAAGCGAGCCTTCAAATGTTTTGATTTCTTCTGACGTGATGGTCTTGATATTCTGGCTAAGCCAGCCACGAAAAGCCAATGCCAGATTCAAAAATGTTCCGTTGTTCTTCTCTGCAAGAGTCTTCGCCAATTCTGGCTCAATGGCAATTTTGGACGTCCTTGAAAGTTCATTGATGATTTCGAGTGCCTTTTCCGAGGAAAGGGGATTGAGTTGAACAAGTTCAAATTTATTCCACGGTGCCTGTGATGTGTCAAATTTCAATTTATCCCAAAATTCTTCCTCCTGCCGTGCGGTGACGATTACACGCACTTCTCCTCTGTTATGGCAAATTTCCTGAAAGAACTTTATGGTCTCATCCAATCTTTTGAGGGCGGACGCTTCACCAAGATAACGATCAAAATCATCAAAAAAGATGACCAAATTCCGAAGAGGCAGGTTCTCCGGAATTTTAAATGGCGGATATAAACCTACATGGCTTCTGACGACCAAAACTGTCGGTCCTGAGTACCACCAACGCTTCAACATCTCACACGCTTCGCGTGTTTTTCCAGTTTTGCTCCTTCCACGAATCAAGACCATTCCCTTACTATGTAAGGCTGCATCTGTTTCAGCGGAGATCTGGGGCAAATACTTTATATTGCGGTCAGAAAGCACGGGCGCTTTTGGGTCTGGAAACAAGTAATCAAGCAGTTTATCGTAATCTTGAAAAACATAAAATGGAAATTCTTCGACGTTTGTTTTTGCCACCCGCGAACTGAATAAATCACGGACATTTACCCCTGTCAATTCAACAATCGAACTGAGTACTGCAATAAAACTGATAATGATCTGCCCGACCCAAATCAAGCCCCTGGTAATATTTCCACTTTGTTGTTCTTGCGTATTAATTGATGGCTGTGTAAATATTGAAACCAATAAGCCGATAATGACAACTAGAATAACAACAACCGCAAAAACCCGTCTGCGACGATGATAAAGAGACTCAATTAGTTGGGGAGATTGTTGATCAGCAGTCAGGTTCATAGATCCTCGCAATTTTGGCTTATTACTGTCCATTCGCTGAAATTTTTGATGAAATCGCGAATTTCAAAACCACCATATATGCCGGTTTTCTCCATGAACGACCTGTATTTGGTGGATCGCTTTTTGGCCTAACCCGAGAAAATTCAAAACCTGCAAAGTGATCCAGACAAATCTGCATTTTTTAGCGAAAAACTGGCAAAAGTGGCACGCAAAAGTGTGAAATTCGCGAAAGTCACTTTAATTTCAGCGAAAGGTCAGATTATATGCATCAATTAAAGTTTAAGATAGAAATATCCTAAAACCCCTCCGCCACATACTCGCCCCACACGCTGCGGAGCGTATTGCAAATCTCTCCCAACGTGACATCATTCTCCACGCATTCGATGGCAAGCGGCTTTTTAATCAAGGTTCATCACCAAACGCAATCCATCTTCAATCTGCTCAATTAGATATTTTGGCAGGTCGCTGACTTTTTCCGTCAAAAACACCTTGTCCACAGTGAAGATTTGGGAAACATTTGCCACAGAATCTTTGGTTAATCCTGTTGCTTTTTTCGGCAACAATACATTTCCAGGCATTTGGGCAAGATTGAGATTCGACGTTACGGCAACCACTACTGTCGTTGCAATCCGACTACGATTAAAGTCATTGGATTGAATAACCACAACAGGGCGGCGATAACCGGGTTCTGAACCTTTGGGTTCGGGCAAATCTGCCCACCAAATTTCCCCGCGCTGAATTACCATTCTTCGCCGCCTATGGACAAAACCAGCATCTTGACCATTTCGGGCTCCACAGTGGAAGGCTCGGTTTCAAGAACCCGATTCAACGCCTCTGTGACATTTTCTTTTTGATGTTCGGTCACGTAAGCGGTGATCGCGGCAGTATATAACTCGCTTAGGGAAACTCCCATTTTCCTGGCAAGGATTTCCGCCGCATGAAAAACAGGATTGGGAATGGAGATATCAGATTTCATGGTTCACCTTTTGAAAATGCTCAACGCAAACAACTTTATCTAATTTTACACCGATTCTAAAACCCCTCCGCCACATACTCGCCCCACACGCCTCTCAGCGTATTGCAAATCTCTCCCAGCGTGATGCCGTTTCGCTTATCCATCCTTTTCCATTCGCTTTTTGGCATCGGACTTAATATCTTCCCAAAGCTGACGCGTATCTTCCCCTAATTTTTCGGCGTATTTGTCTATGATTGAAATATTCAGAATGGTTTCTTTGCGGAGGTAATGGTGAAGTAACATGTCAAAAATATCCGTTTCGTGTTTTCTGGAACGCCCCTCTGTCCAGGCCATTAACTTTCCGTGAACAATATCGTCTGGCTTTGCACTCCAAACTTCAAATGGCTCTTCCCCGAACATTTCAACCGTTTGCCTGACGCGCCTTTCAAAAGCGGGGCGATATTCCAGTGTGCCATTGAGCGGAACCAAATCCGCTTTTTCACCGCGATCTGTATCAATGATATTGAACATGATTCCCATGTTAATCGAATTGCGGATCATTTCAGGATCGGCGTAAAAACGCGGCAGGGGATAAGAATCGGACAACGCTTGTATATGTTCTTCCGATAAATCCACCACAATATCAATATCGTAGGTAACCCGATTAATCCCGTAGAATGTCCCCGCAAATGCACCGATAATCATGTATGGGGCATTGATACGTTCAAGCGTTTGCAAAATATTGAGAAATAAACTCAAGTCGGCGCTTTTACCTGTTGGCATGTGAAATCTCCCCCAGCAATTTGAGATTCAATTGCTTCGACGTCAAATTTGGAAATTCCTTCCTCAAACGTCCGCGCATCATTCCAACGGCGAGTTCGCGCGCATCCAGCATGACGCGCAGTCTTCTTTGGGCAGGCAAATTTGCAAGCAAACGCAACTGCACAAGATCAACCGAGTGTGGATAAAAAATTCTTTTTTGCATAATTTCAATTTTACTCCTAAAACCCCTCCGCCACATACTCCCCCCACACACCTCTCAGCGTATTGCAGATCTCGCCGAGGGTGATGTCATTCATCGTCAAACTCCGACAAGGGCTCATCGAAATCAGGCATGATAATTACCTTGCCTTTATCAATTCCAGAAATGCGAGGAGAAGCATTGTTCAAAGATAAAACCTGCATTTTAACCAATTCAGGTTCCAGGTTGGACGGTTTATTGGCGTAGACTCGATCCAGCGTTTCTGTGATGTTTTCCTTTTGATGTTCCGCGACATAGGCATTGAGCGCGGCAGTATATAACTCGCTTAGCGAAACGCCCATTTTCTTGGCAAGGTTTTCCGCCGCATGAAAAACAGGATTTGGGATGGAAATATCCGTTTTCATTTTTCACCTTTCAAGAATACTCAACACAAAATCCAGTGCGCTTATTTTACACCGATTCTAAAACCCCTCCGCCACATACGCACCCCACACGCCTCTCAGCGTATTACAGATCTCACCCAACGTGATGTCGTTCTCGACACACTCAATGAAGAGCGGCATCAAATTCGCCATGCCATTCGCGGCGGACTTCAACTTCCCAAGTAACTCTGTCACCCGTCCCCCGTCACGCGTCTCCCGCAACTTCTTCAACTTCTCCTTCTGACCCAACTCAATCGCGGGATCAACCTTCAAACGTTCCAACGTGAGAACTTCGTCCACGGTGAATTGATTGACGCCCACCACGATCTGCTCTTTTTTCTCGATTGCCATCTGTGCGGCGTAGGCGGCGTTTTGGATCTCGTTCTGCATATAGCCGCGTTCAATGGATTGCAGCGCGCCGCCCATCTCGTCAATCCTGGCGATGTAATCAAGCGCACCTTTTTCGATCTCGTCGGTCAGATGTTCGATCAGATACGATCCCGCCAGCGGATCAACCGAATCCGCCACGCCCGACTCGTAGGCGATGATCTGCTGTGTGCGCAGCGCCACGCGCACGGATTTTTCAGTGGGCAGCCATAACGCTTCATCCATTGAATTGGTATGTAAACTCTGTGTCCCGCCGAGCACAGCCGAAAGAGCCTGCAACGTAACACGCACCACGTTATTCTCTGGCTGTTGAGCCGTGAGCGTGGAGCCAGCGGTCTGCGTGTGGAAACGCAATTGCCAACTGGACGGCTTTTGCGCCTTGAACCGTTCGCGCATGATCCGTGCCCACATGCGGCGCGCCGCGCGGAACTTGGCGACTTCTTCGAGCAGGTTGTTGTGCGCGTTGAAGAAGAACGAAAGCTGACCCGCGAAGGCGTCCACATCCAGCCCGGCTTTGAGCGCGGCTTCCACATACGCGATCCCATTGGCGAGCGTAAAGCCAACTTCCTGCACGGCGGTGGAACCTGCTTCGCGGATGTGGTAGCCCGAGATCGAGATCGTGTTCCAATATGGAACTTCTTTTGCGCAGAATGAAAAGATATCGGTGATGAGCCGCATCGAAGGCGCGGGCGGGAAAATATACGTGCCGCGCGCCACGTACTCTTTGAGAATGTCGTTCTGGATGGTGCCGCGCAGTTGGCGCATGTCCGCGCCCTGACGCTTCGCCACCGCAATGTACATCGCCAGCAAAACGCCCGCGGGCGCGTTGATGGTCATCGAAGTCGAAACCTTGTCGAGCGGGATCTGGTCGAACAACTGCATCATGTCGTGAATGGACGAGATCGAAACGCCCACCTTCCCCACCTCCCCTTGCGCGATCGGGTCGTCCGCATCATACCCAATTTGAGTTGGGAGGTCGAAAGCGACACTCAGCCCCGTTTGACCTTGTCCCAGCAAATAGCGGTAGCGCTTGTTGGATTCCTCTGCTGTGGAGAACCCCGCGTACTGACGCATCGTCCAAAACCGCGAACGATACATCGTCGGCTGGACTCCGCGCGTAAACGGATACTCGCCTGGGAATCCTAACTTTTCAAGATATTCTGCCTCACGGTGGTCGAGTAGGCGGTGTTCGTCCGCCGTATCGAGACCACGGGGCGTATCGAGACCAGGCAGCGCCACGCGCGGGACCTCGACACCTGCCGAGGTCTCGAAGCGCGTTTTCCGCTCTTTGAATTTTTCGAGCGTCTTTTTCAATGTGGTTTCTTGCCATTTTAGAAAAGAGTCTTTGAGGGGCATATTGAAAACCTTTTAAACACGAAGGATACAAAGGATTACGAAGGTTAATTCATCCTTCATCTTTCATCTTTCATCTTTTCCTCAAGTATACAGCCAAACCTCTCCCTCAAGAATTGGACAAAAACAGGAAGATTTAGAGACGAAAGTCACCTGTATTCTTGTGATAAAAAAATGCTATACTCACCCTATATCGTCATAGGAGGCTTGTATGAAACCCGTTACCTGGATGTACGTTGGCGCTGTCATTCTTCTTCTCCTCGCCGCCGCCGGCATTTGCGTGGGAGGCTTTATTCTCCTGGGCGCTTCTGGCGGCGCACAGGGTGTAACAGGGATTGGAAACACCGGAGTGTGCATCGGCGCCATTGCGCTGGTCGGCGGGATTGTAATGATCGTCCTGGCCGCCCGCAAGACCAAGCAGGATACCGCGCAAAATGTAACCTACAAAGTGGACCTGCCCGGCGAGACCAAAATCTCCGAAGTCAAATGCAAATCCTGCGGCGGGACACTGACCGCCGATAACATCACCCTCGTCAACGGCGCGCCGATGGTCAACTGCCCGTTTTGTCACACCATCTATCAACTCACCGAAGAACCGAAATGGTAAAAGCGTTAAACGTTTAACGTCAAACGTTGGAGGCACCATGAAAAAACGAATCGCTCTTTTCCTTGCCCTCATTCTGGCATTGACTCTAACCTCCCCCGCGCTCGCCCAGGACTATTATTTCGCGGTGGAAAAGGAGATCGTCCACGTCTACTGGAACGCGGACGGCTCCGAATCCATTGACTACACCTGGGTCTTTGCCAACCAGCCCGGAGCATCTGCCATCGAGTATGTGGATGTCGGCATGCCCAACGGGAATTTCGACATGAGTACCGCCAGCGCGGATGTAAACGGAAAAAGCGTGAACGTCTCCAAGAGCGATTACCAGGGAAACGGCTCGGGCTTCTCGGTCGTTTTGGGCGGGCAGAGCATCCCCGCAGGTCAGGGAGGAAGCGTCCACGTCTTCGTCGGCAAGATCACAAATGTTCTTTACAAAGACGATAACGATGAGACGTACGCCTCGGCAGTCTTCGCCCCCACATATTTTGGCTCGCAATACGTGACCGGCTCGACCGACCTGACCGTCACCTTTCACCTGCCGCCCGGCGTCCAATCCACGGAGCCGCGCTGGCACGCCGCCCCATCGGGATTCCCGTCCGAGCCGCAAACGGGATTCGACAGCGAGGGACGCATCACCTACACCTGGAACTCGCCGAACGCAAACATGTACAGTGAGTACCAATTCGGCGCGTCCTTCCCAAAAACTTACGTGCCCGCCGAAGCAATTGTCACCGCGCCCGCCTTCGATTTTGGCGGCTTGATTGCTTCGGTAATCGGCAATTTGTCCACTGTCCTTTGTTGCGGTTTCTTCGCGTTCATGTTCCTCGGCATGCCCATCATCGGCGCGGTGCAGGGACAACGCCGCAAACTGAAATACCTGCCGCCCAAAATTTCCATCGAGGGACACGGCATCAAGCGCGGACTGACCGCGGTCGAAGCCGCCATCCTGATGGAACAGCCGCTCGACAAAGTGATGACCATGATGCTGTTCGGCGTCATCAAAAAGGGTGCCGCGCAGGTGGTCACGCGCGACCCGCTCGAACTGTCCTTTGCCAAAGAGCAGCCCGCCGAACTTCACCAATACGAAAGGGATTTCCTGAAAGCCTTCGGCGAGACAAAAGCCCCCGCGCGCCGCAAGTTGTTGCAGGAAATGACCGTCACCCTCGTGCGCTCGGTCTCCGACAAGATGAAAGGTTTCAGCCGCAAAGAATCTGTGGAATATTACAAGTCCATCATGGAAAAAGCTTGGACGCAGGTGGAAGCGGATGGCACGCCCGAAGTCAAGGGACAGAAGTTCGACGAGAATCTCGAATGGACCATGCTCGACAAGGATTACGACGATCGCACGCGCCGCACCTTCCACGGCCCGGTCTACGTGCCGATGTGGTGGGGAGGCTACGACCCGACCTATCGGCCCGCCGGCGTCTCCTCCGCGCGCCCCGCCTCCGTCCCGACCTCGGGCGGGTCGCGCGCCCTGCCCGGCGCGGACTTTGCCGCCTCGGTCGTGGGCGGCGTCCAGAACTTCTCCTCCAAAGTCATCGGCAACGTCTCCGACTTCACCGAAAAGATTACGGGTGTGACCAATCCCCCGCCCAAACCCACCTCCAGTGGACGAAGCGGCGGCGGTAGCAGCGGCGGACATTCCTGCGCCTGCGCGTGCGCCTGCGCCGGTTGCGCCTGTGCCTGCGCGGGAGGGGGACGTTAAACGTTCAACGTTCAACGTTCAACGTTTTATTTACAGGTGAAGCATGAGTATCTTTACTGATATTTCGAAAATCGTAAATCGTCAATCGTCAATCGTAAATCCCAAATCGGGACTCTACCATTACACGCGCGAAGACGAGTACGAAAAATCGCGCCTCCACCTGCGCCTTGATCCCGACGGCAACGGCACGCTCATCGTCAATGCGAATCGAGTGATGCACTTGAATCCAACCGCCGCGCTGATGGCGTATCTGATTTTGGAAAAAGTGGATGAAGGAAAAGCCGTCAAAACCATCCAACAAAAATATCGGGTGAGCAACGCGCAGGCACGCGCCGACTATTCATCTTTCATCTTTCATCTTTCATCCTTGTTCACCGACGCCTGTCCGATCCACGAACTCGAACTGGATACCAGCATGCCATTCAGTTCGCGGCCCTCCGCACCATACAGAATGGATCTCGCCGTCACCTACCGTTGCAACAACGACTGCGCGCATTGCTACAACGCCCGCGAGCGGAATTACCCCGAACTGAAAACGGATGACTGGAAACAGATCATGGACAAGCTCTGGGCGCTCGGTGTCCCGCACATCATCTTCACCGGCGGCGAAGCGACCCTGCGCGATGACCTGCCCGAACTCATCCGCCA
>CAYJLS010000106.1:0-14852 GCA_964371065.1 uncultured Anaerolineaceae bacterium
TGTGGCTGGGAAAATCACACTCAGTTCGAATTCGTTTTTACCCATAAGAATCTCCGAGCGAGATACTATCTCGCTTTACAACGCGCGAATCTTGAGCGGCGGAACCATCGCCTTGGCGATCTGCGCGGCTAGGCGGGCGTTGTTGAGCAGGAGCGACAGGTTGGCGCGCATGGACTTGCCCTCCGTCAACTCGTTTACACGCTGGAGCAGGAAGGGCGTCAGCGCTTGTCCGCTGATCTTTTTCTCCTGCGCTTCCCGCGAGGCGATTTCTTCAATCGGGTCAATTTCCGCGCGGGGGATTTCATTTTCTTTCGGGATGGGTTGGCAAACTAACACAGCCGAGGGCATCCCAATGTCCCAATGCGCGCGGGCAAAGTCCGCGACTTCCTGCGGGGAGTCTGCGCGGGCGCTGGTCTTGAATCCGCTTTGGCGCGAGAAAAAGGCGGGGAACTCGTCCGTGCCGTAGCCGAGGACGGGCACGCCCATCGTTTCGAGGACTTCCAGTGTGGCGGGCAAATCTAAGATGGATTTCGCGCCCGCGCACACGATGACCATCTGCGTGGACGCCAGCGCCTGCAAATCGGGCGAGACATCGAAGCGCGCTTCCTTGTGGACGCCCCCGATCCCGCCTGTCGCGAAAACTTTGATTCCCGCTTTATCTGCCGCGAACATCGTCCCTGCGACGGTGGTCCCGCCGCTGGCTTTTTTCGCGATGGCCGTAGCAAAGTCGCGGCGGCTGATTTTTATCGCCGAAGGTGTGCTCGCGACTTCCGCGAGCTCGTCATCCGTCAGGCCGACGCGGACGATGCCATGCAACACCGCAATGGTGGCGGGCGTCGCCCCGTCAGCGTGGACGGCGCTCTCCATATCGCGAGCAAGCCGAAGGTTGTGAGGAGGCGGGAGTCCGTGCGTGATGACAGTTGACTCCAGCGCGACGACCGGCTGGTTCAGTCGCAGGGCGCGTCTGACTTCATCCTGAATTAAAAAGGAAGCGGGGAGGGTGTCCATTAAATGACCAGTTGTTCGTAAAGTTTTTCGAGCGTGAGTTCGGGGTAGACCGTGCCGGAGTGGCGCAGGGTGAGTGAGGCGGCTGAGACGCCCAGGCGCACCGCGTCGTCGAGTTCCATGTCGTTGACGAGGCCGAAGAGCACCGCGGCGGTCAGCGCGTCGCCCGCGCCGGTGGGGTCGAGGATGGGCGTCTGGATGGCGGGGATGTGTCCGCTCGCTTCGTGGGTGGCGTAGACCACGCCAAACTCGGCCAGTGCGATGAGCGCAATGTCCACGCCCGCGTTGAGCAGGGCGCGCGCGTCCTCCAGCGCGGCCTGCGGGTCGGACGATTCGAAGGACTGACCCGTCAACGCGACGGCCTCCGCGACGTTGGGCGTGATCAGATGAAATTTGCCGAGATGGGGTTTCAAGCGTTCGGCCAGGACCGTGGAGGCTGGGTCCGCGCAGATGGGGATTTTCGCCTTTTTGGCGAGCGACACCGCCATCTTCAGGCTGGCTTCGGACAGGTTGCCGTCCACGAAGACGAGACTCGCGTTTTCAAACAGCGCCTGGTTTTGCTGGAGATATTCAGGCGTGAGTTCAGACATGACGCGCATGTCGTCCACGGCGAAACGCAGGCGGGCGCGCGGGTCGAGCACGCCCATGTAGAATCCCGTTGGGTAGAGGTCGGTGCGCAGGACAGCGGACACGTCCACCCCGGCCGCGGCGGTGTACGCGAGCAGTTCGTCGCCGGGACGATCCTTCCCCACCACGCTGACCAGTTTGACGGGCTGTCCCAACCGCGCCAAATTCTCGGCCACGTTGCGCGCCACGCCCCCGTACGAGACGCGGATGCGCGCCGGGTTGGAGGTGCCGGGTTGGAGGTCGGATTCCAGACGACCGACGATGTCTTGGGAGGAGGAACCGAGGAGGAGGATGGGGGAGTCGGAGGGCATTGGGAGACGCTATCCTTATTTGCTTGACAGTATCAATTATATAAGTATATACTCATTTTATGCGGAAATTCTTGTTTTGGATAATAATGCTAGTGATAGTTTTGTCATATTTGGGGCTCTCTTTGTTTGGCCCTTCAATCTTAATTTTTTTAAAAGGTTTAATTTTCATGCCAGATCCCGATCTGGATTTAGCAGCACGAGTTGAAATTCTTAAATCGTTTACCGAGATGGTAGCAGTTGTGATAGCAGGAATTTGGACTTACGAACTGTACATAAAAAATCGGTATGATCATCCTTATCCTAAAATACGACACGAGATAAAACATTACTTCATGGAGAAAGGGTTCATATACATTAGCGTTTTTGTTACGGTCACGAATGAAGGTAAAACTAAACTAGATCTTGGAAGTGGAAAAATGATTCTTAGACAGGTGCCCCAATTGTCACCTGCAAACCAAGAAGTGCTGGAAAATACGATAAAGAACAAACAAGAAGATTACATTCGTCTCGGAAAAGTGGAAAAACTGTTTATTGACGAGGGGCAACGGATTGGCTGGGTTACATTAGGTACTCGAGAATGGAAACAATTACGAGGGGGACTAAAGGAACTTGAGCCCGGGCAAACTCGAGAAATTCAATTTGACTTCTTATTACTTGAAAATGATGTGCAATCAGTCGAGGCTATTAGTTACTTTGAATACGCTAAATCTAGCTGGGAACTTGTAACCTTATATTCATTATCCAAGTCCGAAGACAACGACGCCATAGTCGAACGAACATAATTGAGTAATTTATTTGTTAATCAATTTTGCTATGGCTACCACGTCTCCCTCGACTTGATATTCATCCGTAAACTCTGTCGCCTTATACCTTTTTGATTGTGACTCGGACAACAGAAACGGAGTGGTGACATCCAACCCTGCATGCTGTTTTGGACTCATGAACACAAACCTCTTGATCATAAGCCTTGTGGGATCAATATTATTATCCCTGATAGATACGAGTACAATCTTTCCATCATACAATCCCGGATTGCGATTTCTTTTGTTAAACAGTACATAATCTTTGTCTTCGATGGAAATGGGATCAGCATCATTCATGCTATCCCCATCAACTAAGAACCAATCATGGGCATTAGCATTTCCACGTATTTCCGTTATACCTTGCGCAAGATAAACTTTGTAGGACCGATTTTGAATTCTTATTATCATTGTATCGTCAACTATAGGGGCCATGATTGGCATACTGTCATCTGCTGAAGGTAACTCCGCTTCTCCCCGGGGATTGGCGGTAGCTTGTCCACGAATTGGGTAACTTGGGATGACAGTACGTCTTGAATATGTAGTATTTCGATTAATATCTGATTGAGGGCGCCCTTTTAGCTTTGCATATTCTTCATCGTATTTTACTAGCTCCTCGATAACGTCACGATTGTCAAGCGAGTCATTCATCTCCTTTTTCTTAAGCGCGTTCATGTCTACTGGAATAACAATGAGCCGAACACCAGAATAGTCTTCTCCTGAAGGTGAAGGTGATTCGGATTCGGGTGGCTCCGGAGGCTTGTCTTGTTTGGGTGGTATGGGTTTATTATCCTGTGTCAGCGATACCAAGGAAGTCACAGATTTATTTTTTCTCATATCAGTAGGCGCTGGCCCAAAATTATGTCTTCTTCTTAAAAGGGCGGACTTGGCTGGGGAGGATTCCTTGGATGATTTTCTTGAGGTACGAAAACCTTGTTTGATATGCTTGGTAATGGTTTTCAAATCTATCCACTTAGAAGGTTGCTGGGGCATCTGCTCATTAAAGCCATCTTTCTGTAAATCCCCAGTGTTATTTTTCTCTAATGGAGTTGGTTTCACAAATTCTTGAGTGGAAGATTGAAAATTCTCTCTACTTGCATCATTAAATCCGAATGGAAAAACCCAGGCGCGAATATCATTTTGCAGATCTTGGATTTCCTTGGAATATCCCTCGAAACCAAAGTTTTTATATTCTTCTTGAACACTATCTAGTAGGCGACAGGCATGTTCAAGATGTGAACGACCTATACCTTCGATGTCGTGATTATAGTAAAGCAAATCAAGATAGCAACATGAAAGGAAATAGTTGACATCGTCGGGTTCGAATAAATCTATGGCCTCTTGCGAAAATTTCTCGGCTTCTTGGCCTTGTTGCCCCCTTGCATAATAGCCAAGTTCGTAACGGTGTGCAAGCAAGATGCGAATCAGTGCTCTTTCAATTTGATCTTGAATTCGATCCAATCGTTCAAGTATCTTGTCAATAAAAAATTCATCATTGGGTAACTCGGAAGGTTCGAAATTAATTATATCATCCCTCCATTTTGCGAGGTATTTAAAATCATTATCCTGCGAGATTAATAATAGTGCAATGATTCTGGAAAAAAAGTCAAACCGAAGTGTTGGATTGCTCTGTTTAGTTGATGTTTGTTCCAATACTTGAATTTTCAGTTCGGAATAACTTATTTCAATGTTGCTAATAATATCTTCGTATTGATACGCATTATTTGGTATCGTATATTTACCAGAACGACAAATGTCTTCATTCAACAATGAAATAATTGCCGTGGCTTCATTTACCCTCGATTTCGCGTCTTCTAATTGCTCGTATTGACACAACAGAAGCCCTAGCATCCAAAGGCTAATTGCCTGATTTTGCTTCTGTCCATTCATATTAAATTGTGCTTCAGCTCTTTCTGCATAGTGTATTGCCTTAGTCCAATTGGAAATCAGATGATAAGCGTAAGCAAGAAAGATAAAGTAATACGGCAACTTATTGTTAGATCGATCTATTTTTGCATTCTTGATGGTTGCTTCAACATCCAAGATAGTGTCGCGGGAGTGGGACGGGTCAATACATTTTTCTTTCAAATTTTGTATCATCTTTATAATTTCGTCGCCCGCTTCCAAATAATCAACAGCCAGTGACAGTTTATTCCTCAGCATTGTTTTGCTCCAAAGGCCGCGCTGGATGGTCTAATATCTGCTGCAATTGCTCCAATGTGTCCAGTGTCTGCTTTGCCAAGTAGGCGCGGGTGATCGGTTCGCTCAGGCTCTCGTCTAATACACCAGAAAGGGAAAGGAGTACTGGCTCTGTAAACTTCCCGTCTCGATTCTTTTCCAATCCCTCTGCAATTGCAAGGATGATGTCATACTGGGCATCCGCCCGTGCTTTTTCGCGAGTGCGAATGCCAAAAGCTTTGGCTTGTCCTTCAATGACGGTGGCGATGCTTTGCCTTTCCGCCTTCCAGAATTCTTTTTGTTGTTCTTCCACTTCTTTGGGAATTTTCATTTCCAATACCTGGAAATCCGTTATATATACTCCAAAGCCATTGGTAGCCCGGTTCAGTTTATCGAAAATCTCCTGAACGGCATTCGGCGACAATATTTGTCCGCTATTCCGATTTTCCATAAATAAATCATCCAACATTCTACTGCCGATATATCCGGGAACAATCCCTGTAACCTGGCCCCAGGCCGCATCCACCCAGGTGAATTCGCTGGGTTCCCCCGCCGGTTGAAGTGGCCACCGTACGGCATGGCGTTCGATGGCTTTCTTGACGGAGATGGGGTCATACGGATATACCAGACTGGCGGCTGGGTTATTATTTTTAGGATCCCCAATACGACATTCGATTTGGATCTTTAATTTGATATTAATTCCATCCTTGGTCCAGACAGGAATTTCTCCTTCCTGTATCTTTGGGCGCAGGTCAACCACATATTTTATGGTTTCGTACCATTCCAAAAAGGGAATTTTGTCTCCGGGGCCTACGATACGCGAAAAACGGTTGCCGCGTTCCAGATAGAGGGCGCATCCATCGAACACGATCAGCAGGATGGGTCCGCCCAGATTGCGGGCGCACCAAGCAGGCCATTTGTCCGATTTAACGATTTCCCCGTCCCTGGCCATGATGTATTGGAATTGCGAAAGCATGTTGAATGGCGGCGGCAGTTTAAACTTGCCGCGCAGGCGGTACTCGATAATTTTATCCAGGCCCATTCCTTCCGGTGGTTGGTAGAAGTCAGTAAGGAACTTGGCCGCAAACCGGGAGGCCCTTGCTTGAACAAGGACGAGCAGTAGAAAAACAAAAACAACCAACGCAAAGAACATGCCCAGCCAAACATAAGCGTTTGGATGAAATGAAAGTTTGCCGATCTTTGGGATCGCGACCAGCGCAATAAACGTCGAAAGTACCAGGACTCCCGTGAGGAGAAACATGTCAGAGTGTTCTGCATTTTTTCCGCACTCTTTAAAGGCATCCTCACGCGTGTATGCCATTTGCCAGTCACTTGGATTCTCTGGATAAGGATATTTCATCATCATTTCTCTTGATCTGGGTAGAGTTGCTCTTGCCAATCAATGAAATTCTTTTGGAGTTCGGCCATTCTTCGCTTAATGTCTTCGCCTTGTTCTCCCTCCGCAGGCTGCTGATGGACATAGTCCTGCAAGGCGCTTAAAAATCTCATGGCAATTACATAACGCGGAAGATTGGGATTAATTTCATGCGTCTTTTGCAGGCCTTCCGCAATGGAGTTTAACAGCAGGGATTCAGCGTAGGCGCGGGCCTCCTGTTGGGAGCGATCCGATTCGGCTTGCGCCTCTGACAGAATATGGTCGCGTTTTCTTTCCCATTCGGATGCCCATGTGTTGATCTGTTGCCTGGAAATATCATCCATTTCCCCCTCCCGGGCTCCAGCCTTGGGCAGAAACCTGAAATTCACCACGCGGGCCACCACCAGGAGAATGCCTGCGGCGCGCAGGGTTAGCTCTGAATTCTTCTTGATTTCTTCCGCAATCACATCCAGCGCGTTCGCAAATTTTTTATCATCGGCCGGGCGCCATAATTCATCCAGTTTCTTTTGCGAGATGACCTTACGGGTTTGATCCTCAATAACATTGACCGCCCATTGATCCCAATAGATGGTTTTCTCATCGGTGGTTGTCTTTGTGCTGGTCATGCCCAGCGTGGCTTGGACGCGGATATGAGAGTAAGGAAAACTTCCCTGCGTATAGCTGAGTTTGTCCGCCCCGCGCAAGTGCGTGTTTATGGGGCGCACAGCATCATAGACTTCCTTTTTCCACTCCTCGTTGTCAATGCGGAAGCCGGTAAAGTACCGCACGATGATCCGAATGCCATCCTTGCTGACAACATCAATTTCTTTTGTGCGAAGTTGCAGGCGTAAATCGAATACTTGGTCAAGACGCTCCAGCTTGCCAGGGAAAACCACCCCGGGGCCGTCCACGCGTTTGAATTTCGTCCCTCCGGAGATCGCGGCCACCTGATGGGAACGCGTCCAAACGAGTCCCGGTCTCCAATCCAGGTTCTTGATGATCGGAATGGGAAAATCAGTGAATTGCCACGTGATGTTCCCTGGAATACGAGGTTCGTGCTTCTTCCAGGCGTTCCCATCCGACACAATCATGGGAGATTGAGTGCCCCACGTGTAAGAAATGAAAGCGTTGGCTCTTTTCTTTCTTTCAACTTTATCCTCCGGGTTGGAGGTTGGCATCACGATCAGGGCCACATCGTGAAGTGCGGAATAATATGCGGCAATCAATGGGATCGAGATAAACAGGATTCCCATCCAAAAATTGATAATCCATCCTAGGACAATAACACCAATATGCCCAATCGCGGATACTAGCCAGCGGTTTCTTCCGTGTTCGTGGCCTAATAGATAGGAAAACGAGAAAAAGGCAAGGAGAACAAATGCCCACCGAATGCTTGAAAATTTCCACGCCAATTCTCTCCAAGTGAGCGTATTCTCAGTCTGGATATCAGTTAATACATTTACTCCTATTGAAAAGGGTTTGTTAAACCATACCCGCCAGACGATTTCTGGAGAAGCCCAAATGATTGAGATAATCGCGACGATTAGGAATAAAATAATGGTCTGGGTTAACAGTTCCTGGCTACGGTGCTCGTCGGTATATTTTTTGAGGTTGGTGACAAAGAAATAGACAGGATATGCAAACAGGAGAAATAATCCACCCCACAGAAACGCAATATCCAACATGTCGTTGGCTAGGCCAAACATTTGGTTGATGAACTCAATCACTTTCATGCCACGATCGTCTCCGCCATTCGATCCAGCCGAAAAGTCTTTACGTTACCCGTGAAAGCAGTATATACTGTTCAAAACAGGTTTGTCAAGGAACGCATGCCACCAGTTTCATCGCAATTCTCCCTCGAATTCCACTGCCACACCCTCGCCTCCAAGGATTCCCTCCTCCGTCCCGCGGACCTGGTAGCCGCGGCGCGGCGCAAGGGCATTGACCGCGTCGTCGTCACGGACCACAACTCCATCGCGGGGGCGTGGGAGGCGCAGAAACTCGACCCGGGACGGGTCATCGTGGGCGAGGAGATCATGACGACGCGCGGCGAGATCCTGGCCGCGTACGTGACGGAGGAGATTCCCGCGGGGCTGTCACCGCAGGAGACCATCCACCGTCTGCGCGGGCAGGGGGCGTTCATCAGCGTCTCGCATCCGTTTGACCGGTTCCGCGCGGGGGGCTGGGAACTGGACGATTTGCTTGAAATCCTGCCATTCGTGGACGCCATCGAGGTGTTCAACTCACGCTGTATGTTGCCGCGCTTCAACGCCGAGGCGGGGGAATTCGCGCGTCGAAACGGGATTCCCGGCACGGTCGGGTCGGACGCGCACGCGGCCTTCGAGTTGGGCAGGTCGCTCCTTTGGGTGGAGCCGTTCGAGGGTCCGGATGAGATGCGGGCGGTCGTCCCGCGCGGGGTGCCGCAGGTGAGATGGTCGCCGCCCTGGTTCCATCTGGTCTCCCGATTTGCCTCCCTTCGCAAGCGGATTAATTTTGGGCTTGACACGCCCAATTGGAAGTGATAAATTAGCGCCACTGCCCGCGTTCGCCCGTTGCAAGCGAAACGGACGGCCGGGCGAATTCTGTATATGTAGGAGAAAGAGCATGTCTGACGATCGTTTTGTTGGCACCGTCAAGTGGTTCAACGCCACGAAGGGTTACGGCTTCATCGGCCGCGAGGATGGCGAGGACGTTTTCGTCCATTTCAGCGCGTTGCAGATGGAGGGCTACAAGAAACTGGAGGCTGAACAAAAGGTGGAGTTCTCCGTCGAAGAAGGGCCGAAAGGCCTGCAGGCGGCGAACGTCACCCTGGCTCCGTAAGACCAGGCGAACACGCAAGTTTTACGAACAGCAGGGTTGCAGAAATGCAACCCTGTTTTTATTTTTTTGTTACTACTCAGCCATCCTTGCAAAAGACCCTAAAGGTTTTCCCGGCAAAGCCAGTTGAACTTTTGCGGAGAAATCCTGTTTGAATCGCTCGCTGGATTGCAAAGGAAACCTTTAGGGTCTTGATTCTGGAGAAGCCTGGGTAGTAACGATTATTTTGTTCAGTCCGCTGCGGCGATTTGCGCGGGCGGCGCTTCGACTGGTTTCGTGTTTCCGTTGCGGTTCTTTTCCACGTTCATGATGAGCGGGGTGAAGAAGGAGCCGATGCCCATCAGCAGGCAGAGCAAGCCCGCGGCCCAATACCAGGCGCGGATGCCGACCGCGTCCGAAACGGGGCCGGCGATGATCAGGCTGAGCGGCGTCATCAAGGTGGATAGACTGATGACCACACCTGTTACGCGTCCCTGCATTTCGGGTTTTATGTTGGCCTGCATGATCGCCATGAGCGGGCCGTTGGTGATGGGGTTCATCATGCCGGAGAGGGTCATGCCTGCCACCGCCAGCCAGAACATGTTGGCAGGCGCCAGCCCGACGATCAGGATGCCCAGCCCGATTCCGATCACGCCCATCATGGCGGTGGCGACTTTCTTTTTGAAGCCGCCCCACACGCTGAGCAGAATCCCGCCGCCGACCATGCCGAAAGCCCAGATCGAATCCATCAGGCCGAATTCGAGCGCGCCCAGCCCGAAATGTTTGGTCACGAGCAGGGGCATCAGCGAACCCGTCGGCGTGAGCAGAAAATTTGCCAGCAAGGCCATAATGATGATGGCAAGCAGACTCGGCCAGGCCCAGATATACGCGAAGCCTTCCTTCATATCCTGCAAGACGCTGGTCTTGTGTTTGCCTTCTGCGTTCATTTCGCGGACGGGTTGCGGGATGGACAGGAACAAGAGCGGCACGACGCCCAGCAGGGCAGTGCTCACGTCAATGAACAGAACGCCTTGCATGGGCAGGATGCCGAGCAGGAGCGCGCCCGTCGGCGGGGAGACAATGTTGATGGCCGCGCGCAGGGTCTGGTTGATGCCCGAGACGCGTTGCAATTGGTCGCTTGGCACCAGCAGGGTAGTGGAGGCGTTCATGGCGGAGTAATGGAAAACCCCGCCGACTGAGCGCGCCATCAAAATAATGTAGATGTGCCAGATTTGAATCGTCCCCGTCGCGAACAGGATCGCCAGCACGACCGTCGCGGCCGCGATGGACAGGTCCGCGACGATCATGACCACGCGGCGGTTCCAACGGTCCACGAGCGCGCCGACGAGCGGGCTGAGCAACGTCTCCGGCAGGATGGCCGCCAGCGTGGCCGTCGCCAGCACAGTGGCCGACCCCGTCTGCTTGGTCAGGTACCAGACCAGTGCGAATTGCACCAGTCCGCTCCCAAAGATGGAGAGGGACTGGCCTGCGAAAATGGTGAAGTATTTCCTGGCCCAGTTTTTGGGGAAGGGCAGGTTGGTCTGCATGGTGGTTTCCATATAATTCAAGTCCGTTTTTGGAAAATTTATCAAATTATATTGAATAATTACTAATTGTCAATAGTAATTTTGAAATCCTTAAATAGAAATTGATATTATTGAAGTATGGATTGATAATCTTCAAGGCGATTGGAGATAAGGTACACACGGCGGAGAGCGAACAAAAGCACATGCCACGCATCCCTTGCGGGCGTTTTGCAAACCTGCCGCCCCGCAAGGAGATGAGATCACGAGTGGGACGATGCAACCGAAGAGCAATGTCCACGCCAACGCATCGTGGAACCAGAAATCTACATTGGGCAGGAAGAGGGCAAGAATTGCCTCCCATGCGAAGAAGCGATAAAAGCCGTGTGAGCGCGGGACGCGCAGGGAGTCCCTGGAAATATAAGCCAGCAAACAGGACTCATGAAAAATGCAATCCATTCCCACATTTTTTATCTACCGGAGTCCGCTCACTGATTACTGATGACTGATCTAGCTACCTGACAGTTTCAAGATGCCGGTGGTCGAGTAGCCCCAAGTGCTCTTCTTGGGGCGTATCGAGACCACATTTGCGGGTAGTTTGCCGGTACGTTGGTCTCGATACGGCGGAAGAGCACCGCCTACTCGACCAACGGTGTGCTTTTTGAACAAAGTGTCAGGTGGCTAGATGACTGATTACTGATGACTGATGACTGGTCACTGACCTACCCCGTCCCAAACTGCCTGTCGCCTGCGTCGCCCAGCCCCGGCACGATGTAAGCGCGTTCGTTCAGGTGATCGTCAATTGCGGCGAGATAAATGGGGATGTCGGGATGCGCCTTCTGCATCGCGGCAATCCCCTCCGGCGCGCCGATCAGCCCGACGAATTTGATCTTTTTCACGCCCCAGCGCTTCAATACGTCGGCGGTGGCGGTGGCCGAACCACCGGTCGCCAGCATCGGGTCCAGGATGATCGAAACGGAGACAGTCGGCTCCAGCGGCAGTTTGTTGTAGTATTCGACGGGGCGCAGGGTCTTTTCGTCGCGGTACAGCCCGATGTGCCAGACTTCGGCGCTGGGCATTAGTTCCCAAAAGCCCTCGACCATGCCCAGTCCCGCGCGCAGGATGGGGACGAGTCCGATCTTCTCTTTCAGTTCCGCGCCCGTCATTTTGGCGAGCGGTGTCTCCAGTTCGCGCGGCGCCGTTTGGAGGTCCGCGGTGGCTTCGTAGGCCAGCAGGGCGGCAAGCTCACGGACGAGTTCGCGGAATTTCTTGGGGTCGGTGTTTTTGTCCCGCAGGCGCGAGAGTTTGTGGGCGACGAGTGGGTGAGTGGACGCAAAGACGTTGGACATACGGCCTCCTGGATTGGTTACATTATTATAGCCCGCAAGGTGATATTTGACCCGTGACTCTTGGGGCGATTTTTGCTACAGTGGTATGGAACGAGGAGCGCGCCATGAAACTCTCAGGCTTGCACATCCTGTTGACCTATCAATGCACCTACGAGTGTGAGCATTGTTTTGTATGGGGCAGTCCGCGGCAAAACGGGACGTTGACGCTGGAACAGGTGGACGAGATTCTCAAACAGGCCAAGGATGCGGGCGTTGCATCCATCTACTTCGAGGGCGGCGAGCCGTTCCTGTATTTCGCCATCCTCGCCAGGGGCGTGCGTGTCGCGGCGGAAATGGGCTTCTCGGTGGGCATCGTCTCCAACGCGTTTTGGGCGAACTCGGTCGCGGACGCCATCGAAAATCTCCAGCCTTTCGCGGGCCGCGTGGACGATCTCAGCGTGAGCAGTGACATTTATCATTGCGGCGAATGTCTCGGCGAGCGTCCGCAGAACGCGCTCGTCGCCGCGAAGTGGCTCAACATCCCGACGGGCATGATCAGCATAGACCAGCCCGAGGCCGGGGGAGAGGCGTCCGTCATGTATCGCGGCCGCGCCAGCCAACTCGTCACGCGCGTTGCGTCCCATCCGTGGGAGGGGTTCACCGCATGTCTGCACGAGGATTTGCGCGAGCCGGGGCGCGTCCATCTCGATCCGCTCGGCAACCTGCACATCTGCCAGGGCGTGATTATTGGCAACATGTTTGAAAAATCGTTGAAACAGATCTGTAACGAATACGACGCGGACGCGCACCCGATCTGCGGACCCCTGCTGGCGGGCGGACCTGCCGCGCTGGTGACGGAGTACAATCTCCCGCACGCATCCTCCTACGCCGATGCGTGTCACCTGTGCTACGAGGCGCGGACGACCCTGCGGCCGCGTTTCCCCGCCCTGCTGGCGCCCGACCAAATGTATGGGGTTGGTTTATGAACGGAAACGATTTTATGGCCTGGGTCTTGCGCTCGCCGTTCCACGGATTGTTGAGCAACGGCATGACGCTTATCACGGTGACCGGACGCAGGACGGGAAAGAAATACACCACGCCTGTTGGTTTTTATCGTGTGGACGATGATCTGTGGATACTCACCAGCCGCGACCGAACCTGGTGGAAAAACCTGCAAGGCGGCGCAAATGTGGAATTGTTGTTGAAGCGAAAACCTGTGTCCGCGTTCGCCGAACCCAATCTCGATGAACAGGCGGTGGAGGCGCGCATGGTCGAATATCTCAAACACGTCCCGCAGGCGGCAAAACCGATGAAGGTTCGCATGGATAACGGAAAGCCAAACGCGGAGGATATCGCGCGCACTGCAAAGGACAGGTTGTTCGTTCGCATCAAACTTGTGTAAGAGAGTGTCTGAAAACCCTATGCACAGCATACGGAGTACCTATCACAAAGTCACCAAGACACGAAGTCACGAAGTTTTTTCCCTTTGCGTCTTCGAGGCTTTGTGCCTTCGTGATGAAAAATCCAGACTTTTCAGACACTCTCTAAGAAAAACTTCCGAAGTCTCAGAAACTTCGGAAGTTTTCTTTATTTCTCAAAACCATTTTCTTGTATCACTTTTGCGAACCAGTGACCGCTATCTTTGATGGTTCTCTTTTGTGTCTTGAAATCCACGAACACCAACCCAAAGCGTTGACTGTATCCCAGGTTCCACTCGAAGTTATCCATCAGTGACCAGTGGAAATAGCCCTTCACAGGAATCCCGTCTTTAATGGCGCGATGCACCTGTGCGACGTGATTTTGCAAATAGCGGATGCGCCGTTCGTCGCGCACGCGGCCATCGAAGTCCACGCCATCAGGCACGGGCACGCCGTTCTCGGTGACCATCAGTTCGCAGGTCGGCTGGTAAGCCCAAACCTGCTTCAAAATTTCATACATGCCTTCGGGATAAATCTCCCACATGCCCGAATACTCATTCCCTTCGGGTTGCACCTGCGCCACATTGACCACGGGGAACTTCGGGTCATGCTTCATCACCGCCCGCGAGTAATAGTTGACGCCGAGAATATCCAGTTGGTGGATCTTCTCCAAATCGCCGTCGTGAATCAATTTTCCTGTCAGCAATTTCGCGATGGATGATTCCTGGATCGGCGAAGTCCCTTTCAGTAATGGGTCAAGCACAATGCGGTTCATAAACATGTCCACGCGCTCGGCGGCTTCGCGGTCTTTTTTCGAGTCGGTGGCGGGATAAACTGGATTCAAGTTAAGCGTAATGCCGATTTTGACTGGATGCTTCACCTCCGCGCGGATCACGTCCGCGGCCAGACCGTGCGAGAGCAGGATGTGATGCAGGGACTTGACCGCCGCGCCGATGTCCTTTTTTCCGGGCGCGTGGTCGCCGAGGAAGTGTCCCACGAAGGCGGCCACCCACGGTTCGTTGTGGGTAAACCAGGTGTTGACGCGGTCGCCCAAACGTCCCGCGACGACGCCGGCATAGTCGGTGAAATGCGCGGTCGTGTCACGGTTCGGCCATCCGCCTTTGTCCTGCAACGGCTGGGGCAAATCCCAGTGGAAGAGACAGACGTACGGTTCGATCTTGCGCTTGAGCAGTTCATCCACGATGCGGTCGTAGAAGTCCAGTCCCTTTTTATTGACCTTGCCCGTGCCATCTGGCAGAATGCGCGGCCAGGCCGTGGAGAAACGATATGCCTTGATGCCCATGTCAGATAGCAAGGCTATATCTTCCTTCCAGCGATGATAGTGGTCGGCGGCAACATCGCCGTTTTCGTTGTCGGCGACTTTGCCTGGTGTGTGGCTAAACGTGTCCCAGATGGATACCCCGCGCCCATCCTCATTCCACGCGCCCTCGATTTGGTACGCCGAAGTGGCGACCCCCCAAATGAAATTCT
>CAYJLS010000107.1:0-14519 GCA_964371065.1 uncultured Anaerolineaceae bacterium
GCGGGACTGCCCGTCCTTCCCGATGGCTGGGAAAAGGACGCACCGTATCTCGTCAAAATGCTCGAAGCCGAGTATGGCAAAATCTGGATCGTCCACCGGCTCGACAAAGTTACCAGCGGCGTCATCGTTTTTGCGCGCAACGCCGAGGCGCATCGCTCGCTGAATATTCAATTTGAGAAACATCAGGTGAAGAAGGTTTACCACGCGCTGGCAGAGGGGAGTCCGCATTGGGACGAGCACACCGCGCGTCACCCCCTGCACGTCAACGTGGGACACAAGCATCGCACCATCGTGGACAACCGCGACGGCAAACCGTCCGCCACTCACTTCCGCGTGCTGGAACGCTTCGACGGATTTTGCCTGCTCGAAGCGATCCCTGAAACGGGACGGACTCATCAGGTGCGCGTCCACGCGGCCGAGTTGGGTCATCCCCTTTTAGCGGACTCCGTTTACGGGTCCCGCGCGACCGATAAGCTGGCGCGGCCCGCCCTGCACGCGCGCTCGCTGACGTTCACCCATCCCGCTAGCGGAGAGTCGGTCACATTCGAAGCGGACCATCCCGAAGATTTCAAATCTGCTCTTAACAGTTGCAAATAAAATTGTGCCGTCATTGCGAGGAGGGCGTACTTCCCGACGAAGCAATCTCCGCGTCAAACAGGGGATTGCTTCGGGAAGAACACCCTCGCAATGACGAAGCAGAGTAGTGAGTGATAGAAAAAAGATTTTGCAAACTCAAGCGCTCACGAACTGGTTGAACTGCTTCTCCTCCCCAACTGTTGTTTCTGGCCCGTGACCCGATAACAAACGCGTCTCTTCGGGCAGGGTATAGATTTGCTCGCGGATGCTTTTTTCGAGCGCCTCCCAATCGCCACCGGGCAGGTCGGTGCGACCGACCGAACCCGCGAAGATCAGGTCGCCGCAAAAACAGACTTTTGATTCCGCACAATATAAAACACAGTGACCGGGCGTATGCCCCGGCGTGTAACGGACCTCGAACTGCGTGTTCCCCAGCCGCAGGATTTGTCCCTGCTCGAAATCAATCGTCGGCTCGGGACCAGGATCAATTTGGAAGCCGAACAGCGCGCCGCCCCCGCCCGCTCGCCACAGCACATGATCCTCGCGATGAAGCGCGACCAGCGGCAGAGGATTGAGTGCATCGGCGATTTCCGCCGCGCCGCCGATGTGATCGAAGTGCGCGTGCGTGTACCAGAGATGCGCGATGCGCCAGCCGCGGCGACGCGCTTCCGCCAGGATCAACTTCCCGTCCCAGGCGGGATCAATAACAGCCGCGTCTTTTGTTTCGGGGTCAGCCACCAGGTACGCGTTCGTCTGCGCGGGGCCGAGGGTGAAGGGGAGGATTTCAAGCATGGCAAGTTCCAGTGATCAGTATTCAGTGATCAGTGTTCAGTCATCAGTCATCAGTGAAGATGAGTGGCGCGGCGCAAAAAGGATGCTGACGACAACGGAGAGCGCGATCAACCCAATTGCAATCGGGTAGACGAGGAACGGGTCGCGCTCGAACAAAAATCCGGCCAGCGGCGGGGTGAGAATGAAGATGATGGAAGTAACCGTCTCCATTGTGCCATAGGTCAATCCCATTTGTGAAGTGTGGACGAGTTCGCGTGCCTGCGCCAGCGCCAGCGGACGCGCGGCGCGGAACCCGCCCATCAGAAAATAACCGAGCGCGAAGAACGGTAATCCCGCGCCGCGCCACATCAGCAGGGCGAACAGTCCCACCAGCGCCTGTGAAATGGGATAGCCGATGCGCGGCGGGAAACGTCCCAGCAGGATGCTCACCAGCGCGTTGCCGAGCGCACCCGCGGTGAAGACGACTCCCACCTCGCCCAACGAAAGTCCGCGCACGCCTTCGAGAAAATTGGGCGTGAGCGGCTGGGCCAGATACATGGCAAAGACCGCCAACCCCACCACCACCAGAAAATTAAGGAAACGTGTATTGGAAAGCAAACTCACGGGCGGAGAGGCGGGGTCGTGCCGGTCGAGCGGTTGATTCTCGATAAATTGGACCACCACGTTGGACAACACGAAAACGCCTGCCACCACAAAGTACACCGTCCGCAAGCCGTATTGTTCGCCGATCCAGCCGCCCAGCGCGGGGCCGAGCGCCATGCCAAAACTAAACGTGGCCGTTGACAGCGTGAGCGTGCCCGCCACAGACCAACTTCCACGCGCGGCGGTGACGTAACTGGAGAGCGGCGAGGAGACGAAAGCCGTCAGCCCATAACCCAGCATCCCGGCCACGAACAGCGGCAGGTCGCGCGCGAGCGCCATCACAACCACCGCGGCCAGCCCCATCGCCCAGGCGGCGATCAGCAGCGGCCTGCGCCCAAACCG
This sequence comes from uncultured Anaerolineaceae bacterium, assembly GCA_964371065.1. Classification (GTDB taxonomy): domain Bacteria; phylum Chloroflexota; class Anaerolineae; order Anaerolineales; family Villigracilaceae; genus Denitrolinea. The sequence continues at coordinate 2,353 of CAYJLS010000107.1, forward strand.
GTCGGCGAGTCGCCCCGCAGGAATGTGCGTGACCGCCATCACCGCGCCGAACGCGCCCAGGATCAACCCGATCTGCTGGGGGTTACTGCCAAGTTCCTCCAGGTAGATGGGCGAGAAATTAAAAAACATCCCCTCGCCAATGCCCCACGTGAAAAGCGACAGCGCGATAAAGAGAAGACTGCGATTCAAAGATGACCTCGGAAATTTCGTAGTGCGAGTTTAGTCGTTTTTTCTCGGAACGACTAAAGTCGTTACTACATGGGGGGAGAGGCGCTACGTAGTGACGATTTCAATCGTCCCCGCATCAACTCGATGGATGAACGCGGACGCGGCCTCGAAGACCTGCTCCCGCGCCGCGTCACGCGTGACGACGTGGCCGGATCCCGTTAGCCAGAGCATTTCCTTATCGGACGCGCCCAGGCGCTCATAGATGCGCGGCATATTTTCAGGCGAGACGTACAGATCGTCCCGCGAGTGCATCAGCAAGACAGGCACGTTTATTTTTGGCAACGCCAGGCGCAACTTGCCAAGCATGATTTTCAATTCCGCCGCCGAGCGGATGGGATTCAACGGATAGGAAATGTGGCTGGCGAAAGCGTCCTTGTCGAACCAGGCCGCGCCCACATCTCCCTTGACCTTTGGCAGGTACGGCCTGAAATAACTCAACAGGCGGATCACCCAGGCGGGATGATTATCGGGAAGTTCCATCGGCGTGGACATGGCCACCACGCCCGCCGCGTCGAGCCGCGTGGACATCAGCAGCGACAGCGCGCCGCCCATCGAAAGCCCCACGAGGAAGACGCGCTCCGTCACGCCGCGCAGGAGGTTGTAACCGTCTTCAACGGAAGCCGTCCAATCGGTCCAGCGCGAGCGCACCATGTCCTTCGGGCGCGTGGCGTGTCCCGCGAGTCGAATCCCGAGACAGGTGAATCCCTGCCTATTAAGATAGTCCCCCATCCAGCGCATTTCCTTGGGCGTGCCCGTGAATCCGTGGATGAGCAAGACCCCGGTGGAATTTCCTTTCAGAAAGAATGGCTCGGCGGTGGGTATGATCTGTGGCATGAAAGTTGCCTTTTTATGGATTTGAAAATTCCAGGGAAGTATAGAGACCGTCCAGCGCGACAGGCGCAGGCCAAAGGGAATGATAAATTTTTTGAATTCGGGCAGTGGATTCCAAAACGAACGCATCCATGCTCGCGGCGGGGAGATAGATCAGAGGACGGGCGCACATCTCGTCTATCGTTTCATCGCGGCGTTGGTAATAGGATTTGATGTATTCCATTTGGCGAAGCAAAGCCTGGGGTGGGAGAAAATCCAAATCCGCAGAATCCGGCCCGGCGTCCAGGAAGACGCGCCAGAAAAGACAATCGGGATGCGCGCGGACGTAAATATGGTCGAGTCCGTACCAGTCCTTTTTCACTTCCCAGATGAAATTCTTATCGGCTGCGAATTGGTCGGGATATTGCGCCTGGGTTGGTTTCCCAACCTTGATCGTCCATAAATTGTCGGTGATCAGGTGAAAGAAATAACCGAGGCGAAACGAAAAGCGCGCTGTATCTTGTGGCAGTATGTTCGCCAGGTAGGCGCGATAGAAATCGAGGTCGGCGATATCCTTGTGGACGCTATCCGAGCGTTTGAAGTGCGTGACTGCGGGCGAAGGCTCGAACTTTTCCCACTTTTCATCGGGGATGCCCGAATCGGGTGCGATGTTGCCGATGGCAAACTGCGCCGCGTCGAGATCGGGGATGTGGGCGAGCAGGTTTTCAGCGATGCGGAGGTGGGCGATCCAGGTAGCCATCTATTTGATTATAGCCCAGGGCGGGTTTTGCGTTTTCACCTTTTTAAAAATCGGACAGTCCGCTTCGTGCGCGCCGGGCAAATATCCCGTGGACAGGAGGAACTCATTCACGATCTCCCCACCGGTAAAGACAAAAACCTTCTTGAACAATTTCACCCACTCCGCCTTTGGGAGCGGGTGATGCGCGTCCAGCCAGCCTTTGAAGGAGCCGAACTCTTTTTGCAATTCGAGAATCCTGCCCGCGTTGACGATGGCCGCGTTGACCTTCAAGCGGTTGCGGATGATGCCCGCGTCCGCCAGCAGGCGGGCGCGATCCTTTTCTCCGTAGGCGGCGACCGTGGCAATGTCAAAGCCGTCGTAGGCGCGGCGAAAATTATCCGCCTTTTTGAGGATGGTGATCCACGACAGTCCCGCCTGGTTGATCTCCAGCACGAGGCGCTCGAAGAGCAGGTTGTCGTCGTCAAGAGGGAATCCGTATTGCTGATCGTGGTAAGTTTTGTTCAAGACTTGAACACAATAACTACGTGAAAGGTCTGGTACTTTCAACAGAAATCCTCCTCCAATAGGCAAGTGGAGATCACCCCGAATACCAAGGCGGGCACTTAGAAATCACAACTTCATAAACGGGACAATCCGGTTCATGGGCACCGGGGAGATATCCGGTGCTCATGAGAAATTCCTTCACGATTTCCCTTCCCGTAAAAACGAAGTTGCGCTTGAACAGCGAAGTCCAGTTCTCCAAAGTTTGGGGATGATGCCTATCCAGCCATCCTTTGAAAGATCCATGCTCTGTACGCAAGATTTGTATGCGGCGCGCATTCTCTATTGCCGCGTTCACTTTAAGTCGATTACGAATTATGCCAGGATCGCCAAGTAATCGAACTCGATCTGCCTCACCATAAGAGGCAACCCTGTCAATGTCAAAGCAATTATACCCAGAACGAAAGTTGTCGGCCTTTTTCAGGATCGTGATCCAGGAAAGCCCAGCCTGATTAATCTCCAAAATGAAGCGCTCAAAGAGCAAGTGGTCATCTTCGAGAGGAAAACCATATTGTGTATCGTGATAAACCCGATTATGAATGTCTTCGGGGTGAGAGTTGCAATAGTCGCAGTAAGTGGTCATGCTATAATATTTTACTATCCCCTTCAGAATAATGCGGTTCCAGGATTCATACTCCATCAACACGTTATGCCCAAATAACCATCGCATTTCACCAGGAATTTAGCTCAGAAGTCATCCAAAGTTCCAGATACGATATGATAACACTGTATAGTATGGAGCATTTACAACTCGCGAATGAGGCACTCGGACGCGCCAAAAATTTGTAGAACTTCAAAAGGGAAAGGCGATCGCTCTTACGAAGGTTGTTACACAATCAATCCAGTTTCTGTCTGACAGCCGAGCTCGTGATGCCTTAATCGAACAAGAAAGCCCAACGGAAGAAGAAATTGAGGTGCCTGAATCCTGAGTTTCCCCGTGGCGGAATGACTACAAATTCACCAAGTACACAACCTGGCGGTTTTCTTGCCAGGTTGTGTACTTTATTAAGTTCAACAGAAAAAAGTGTAGATCCAGGTTTGCCCGCGATGTATCTCTGGGGGCAGGGGTGGACACAATCGGACATACTTTTCACTCGATTTGATGGGTAGAAAAGTGATTTTAAGGACTGTATTGAAGTAAAACATCCAATGCTCGCTATTTGACACACAAAGATATTGTCGGTATGTCGCTATTAACCGCTAGTATATCTCTTTTCTTCAGATACATTACTTGTCCGTTGCATTCTTTCCCTGCGCCAACCCAAAATTAAAGCGTATACGCGACCAAGCATTTTCTTCGCCTCCTTTGATCGTTCATTGCCATTCTCGAAATTTCTTCATGGTGTGTCTCCAGGAAGTGGAAATGGTCACGCCGTCAGATTGAATGTCATCGTCGGCGACAAATGTATTCTGCAAAATGGTCGCGCCATAGGAGATGGCAACAGACGTTAGAAAACAATCGGTATCCTGACGATAGAGGTGCATCTCGTGACCGTAAGGTTGTTTGGGGATCACCGCTTGCAGGCTTAACTTGATATCCTACTCCTGTCCGATGTTGTGATGAACAAAACTAAAATGCCGTTTGACGCCATGCGAAAAGCCTGCGTACTTGAAATAATTTTCTGAACTGAAATACGCCAGTTCAGGCACGGCGTAGAATTCGGCAAGGGCGCGCATCATTTCGGAGGTTTCAAGGATCATCGATTCGCCGACCGCGAATTTTGGATGAGCGTCGCCTTCAAAGACGATTACAGACAAACCCTGGCGAGCCAGAACGCTCGCCAGGGTCGAACCGCCGATGCCAGAGCCGATGATGGCGACATCGTATTTCTTTTGTCCGTTTGCCATAAAGTTATGCTCCCACTGGGGTCTTTAGTAATCCATCCATTTTGGCTTTGATAACGGAAATGGATGCAACCCCAACGATGGTATCTTGTACCTGGCCATCTTTAATGAAGAGCAAAGTCGGAATGCCCTGCACGCCGTACTTCATCGCCCATTCGGGATTCTCGTCCGTGTTGACCTTGGCGATGGTCACTTTGCCGTCATATTCGGCGGCGAGTTTTTCGAGAACGGGCGCGATCATTTTGCAGGGTCCGCACCAGGGCGCCCAAAAGTCCACGACGACGGGGGCGGTAGATTGCAAAACCTTCTGGTTGAATTCTGAATCGGTAATGTGGATAGGAGCATTCATTCTGTTTTTTCCTTTTTAGTGTTCGAATATTTTTTCGCCCGCGCGGATGGCAACCTTCAGGCGATTTTCGGCTGGGGTGATGGGACAAGACCACTGCTCGTTGTACGCGCAATATGGGTTGTACGCCAGGTTGAAGTCCGCGAGGAACTTGCCGCTGGGAAGTTTCTCGGGTTCAAAATAACGCCCGGCGGGGTAGGTCTCTTTGCCTGCCAGATTGTCTACAAATGGCAGGAAGTAGCCGTTTTGATTTTTGTAGATGGTGAGTTCAGCGGGCTGTCCATCAACAGTAAATTTGAATTTGCCAAAACGCTGATAGGACTGCGGTTGTCCGCCTGTGGTCTGGATCAGGATGCTTTCGGATGTGGAGGATGTTTCCACATCCACTTCCAGGCGCAAAGCGGGGTTTTCGGGGAAATAGTTGAGTCCTTTGAAGGCGCGCTTCTGTTCGGGAGTCAACGGGCTTTGAGGATGGCGCGCAAAGAAATCATCTTTTTCAGCGCGGAATGTTTTGAGAGAGGGCATGGTTTGTTTCCTTTCTATAAACAGAGGGCAATCTGTGCGGTTTTCTTACCCATGTTGATTACACAAATACCTGATCAGATTATGGCTGATCTCCCCTCATGTTCAGCATGGTGGACGCGCTCGATACTGTGGAAACAATGTAAGGCACAAACATGGTCAGGACGATTTTGAACAGGCGGTTGGTATCTACCTGCCCACTTAATAACGCGTCACCGTGATTGATGAAGATCAATATCCCGCCCACCACCAGGGTGGTGACGCTGGCTCGCCGAATGATGCGCCTGGAAAAACACAGTTCGATAAATTCTCTCACTGGGTTTACTCCAGACGAGTTCTGTACAGCTTGGCGGATAACTCGCTGTTGGACGGTTCCACCAAAATCGAGCCGTCGCCAAACACAATGGTGGGAATACTGCGATTGCCGCGATTGGTTTGGATGACAAATTTTTCACCCTCGCGATCCTTGTCAACATCCACCCAGCGATAGGCGACCTGGCGTTCATCCAAAATGCGTTTCGCGCGGCGGCAATCGGGACACCAATCCGCCCCGTAGACAGTGATTTCAGGTTGGTTGTTCATTGGAAGAATTGAAATAGGTTGGGTGAATAGGGTTTGGATCCGTTTTCCCGCGAGGGAAAAATACATGAACAGAGATTTCTCCAAAGTCGCCGTAAGATTCCAACCGCCGCTCCAGGGAAAACTCGTTCTGATCACCCACAAGATGGCGAACCGTCTCGGTCATCAGGATATATTCATTCGAGCGGATGGAATTTTTCAACAGGCGATGAACCAGGATCACGTCTTCACCTGCCAGTTCCTCGAACTGGCGAATTTTCTTGAAGACCGCCTCGCCTGAATGCATTACGGCTTTGAGCCTGAGATCGAAAATGCGCTGGCAGGCGTCGCAACCGCAATCCGCCCGTTCCTGTGAGAGAACGCGGGCGCGGTCGTAAAAAACCGTGAAGAATTCCCGCGCCTGCTTGAGAACATCGCGAGCGATCTTCGTTTGATTCTCGTCCGTCAGTTCGGCGAAGAGAAAGGCCGCGTCGCCTTCCAGCTTGTTCAACGTTAATGGATAGTCGGCATGGTCTATCACCGCTTCGAGCAGTTCGAAAATGATCTCCTCGGCATGAACCGCGCTCATCTTTTGCGAGCGGATGAATTCGGTGTAGCCGCTGATATCCACGATCATGAGTGCCACTTTTTGGGGTTCCATTTTTACGCCTTTTTTGAAACTCTATACTTGTGATACCAACCTCTCAAATTTTCTTACCCTGCCCCCATTCTTTCCGTTCGCGCTTTATAATTGCCAATGCAACGAACCAGAGACAGTGATGGAAAGATAAAATGGATGACCTTTTGACTCGCTACAACTACGATAGTTTTGTTCCCGAAAAATTCGAGCCGTGGATGAATTTCGACGCCAGCCCCAAGACGGGGACGATGGCGCTCGATTTTCCTTTGTGGAATTTGGACGAGACGCCGACGCGCCTGAGCGAGGTCTGGTCGCGGCACGATTATACGGTTGTGGAGTTCGGCAGTTTCACCTGACCCTACTGCGGGCTGGCGGCGCCAGCCATGAACGCGATTGCCGACAAGTACGCGGGGCAAAATGTCGGTTCGATTTTTCTCTACACTCACGAGGCTCACCCTGGCGAAAACGTACCGCACTTGACTTCGATGGAGCAGAAGTTTCGTCATGCGCGTTTGTTGCGTGACGAACTCGGTGTGACGCGCCCAATTCTGGCGGACTCGCTCGATGGGGCTTGTCACCGCGCCTATGGCTCGATGCCCAACATGACCTGGATCTTTGCGCGCTCAGGCATAATCGTCTACAAGTCCGATTGGACGGACGCGCGCAGCGTCGAGAATGCTTTGGAATATTTTACGCAGATTCCGTCGCGGCGCAGGACGGGGGAACGGCTGGCGCCCTTCCACGTGGAACGGCTGGATTATCGCAACCAGGAACGCGAACAGTTTTACGAACGCCTGGAGCGCAACGGGCAAAAGGCACTGGACGAGTTTAAGAAGGCGTTTCAGAATGGGTAGAGTTGTGGCGCAAGTCTGAGACTTGCGCTACGCGGATAATTTCGCTCTCCGCAAACAAAGGCGGGACGGAGATTCCCATTTTGGCGTACAGTTCGGGCGGGACGCTGATGTCGGCAAGATACAGTTCGCCAATGAAAGGCCTGGCTTGCGAAGTCAACAATCCTTGTTTGGGCAGGGCGAGTGTTAAAGTCGCGGCAGCGCGGATGGCGGGTCCGTATGCCAGCCCGCTCGTGACATCCAAGCCCGAAGGCGTGTCTAACGCGAGAATGGGAACAGTCTGCGCGTTTGCCCAGCGAATGAGTTCCGCCGCCACGCCGCGCGGAGGTCCGCTCAGGCTGTAGCCGATGATCGCGTCGAGGATCAGGCTCGGGGTCGAAGGAAGCGAGACGGAGTCAACGATGGGAATCGCCATCCGCTGGAGAATGTCCAATTGATGTGCAGGGACGCCGCGCAATTCATCCGCTGGTTTAGTCAATGCGACGCTGACGTCCGCGCCCCAGTTATGCAGACGACGCGCGGCGGTCATTCCGCCCCCGCCGTTGTTCCCGCTTCCACAGAGGACGAGGACGCTGTGACCTTTCACCGTTCCCCCCATCTGATGGCGCGCCAAGTCTGCGAAACTACGCCCAGCGTTTTCCATCATCTGGATTAACTCGATGTGATAGTCTTCAATCATGGCGCGATCCACTTCGATCATTTGGGCGGTGGTGATGGTGGGAATCATTTTGTGCTCCTGGTGAATGGATGAATTTTGCGCGGAAATGCTTACCCTGCTTTATAATCGAAATATGGACAAACGAACCAACGAAGAATGGATTGCAGATTTGCGGGCTGGGGGTGACCGTCAGGCGCAGGCGCTGGAAGATTTGCGCGCCATCATTTTGCGAGGACTACCCTACGCCATCGCGGGCAGGCTCGATCCGAACAGCCCTGAGTCCGAAGCGCTGACCGAGGAAGTAGCGCAGGAAACCCTGGTGAATGTGTTGAAATATTTGGACACGTTCGAGGGACGGAGTCAATTCACCACCTGGGCGCACAAAATCGCCGTGCGCGCCGCGCTGACCGAGTTACGCCGTGTCCGCTGGCGGGAAGTGCCCCTGCCTGAAATGGAAATGAACGATGATATGGACACCTCGTACCGTGAGTTGCCAGATCATCGGGCCAGCCCGGAAGACCAGGTGGATCGGAAAGACATGATGAAACGGGTCAACCGCATTATCATGGAAGAGTTGACAGACAAACAGCGTAAGGCGCTGATGGCGGTTGCTATGCAGGGCTTCCCGCTGGAGGAGGCCGCGCAACGAATGGGGATGAACCGGAATGCCTTGTATAAGTTGATGCACGATGCCCGTCTGCGACTCAAGAAGCGCCTGGAAAAAGAAGGGCTGACGCCGCAACAGGTCTTGTCTGTTTTTGAGCAGGTTGGGAAGTAAGATAATGGATGGTTATTGTTATCTATCGAGAAGGAAATTGTCATGAAATTCAATCAAATACTCCAGCGTCTCTTTGGCTCGAAACAGAAAGAATCATTATCCATGCAGACTACAATGCAAGCGGACCAATCTGAGATGATGCAAAAGGTCCTCACGATGTTATCCAATACGCAGGAGGAAGAACTTACCTGCGATCAGGTCTTTGCCGCCCTGGATCAATTCACGGAATTGGCGGCGCGCGGCGAGGATGTCAGTCAATTGATGCCGCTCATTCAACATCATCTGGATATGTGTCCGGATTGCATGGAAGAGTACAAGGTGCTTAAAAATATTGTACTGAATGCCGCATAGCAAAAACATTGAGGAACTTCGTCTCCAGCAGACCACCTCGACCAGGTTGTTGCTGAAACGCTCGAAAAGTATTTTAGCGATCAAAAAAATCACGCCGCCATCCATTCTTGATCTGGATGGCGGCGTTGAATTTAACTCTCGTTCGAGAATGGGTAAGAGAAATCGAGGGGTGTATATCCATTCTGCAAGAAACCAAATTCAACAGGAGACAAAAATGAACATTCTAAATGCAGTCGTCGCAGGTATTGTCGGGACCATCGTATTCACCATGATCTTGATGATGGCGCCCAAAATGGGAATGCCGAAAATGGACATCGTCAGTTTGCTGGGCAGTATGTTCAGCGCTAAATCGAATCCCGTGCTGGGCTGGATGATGCACCTGATGATGGGCATTGTCTTTGCGCTGATCTACGCCTTCCTCTGGTCGAGCGGAATCGGCACGGCAACCTGGACGAGCGGGCTAGTCTTCGGCGCGGTCCACTGGCTGGTCGTCGGCGTGGTCATGGCAATGATTCCGCTGATGCACGTCGGGATCAAGAGCGGCGCGGTCAAAGCCCCGGGCATGTGGATGACCGGCAATGGAGGCGGTCTCATGGCGTTCATGGGCGGACTGGTCGGGCACATGATCTTTGGCGTGCTGGTTGCGCTGGTGTACGCGGCGCTGTAACGCACGGTTCTCATCTCCTCTCCAAGCTACAGCCTGTCCGATGACAGGCTGTATGCCAAATCTTGAAAGGAAATTTTTTCATGAGCGATCCTCGATTAACCCCAGAAATCATCACACTTTACGGCACAGGTTGGTGCCCGGATTGCAAGCGTTCCAAACAATTCTTCGGCGAACAGCGCGTGCCCTATCATTATGTGGATATTGATAACGACCCTGAAGCCATGGCATTTGTCGAAGAAACGAACAAGGGCAATCGCAGTATTCCGACCATTGTGTTCCCCGATGGTGCGGTGCTGGTGGAGCCGTCGAACGCGCAACTGGCTGAGAAATTGAGGATGCAGGTCAGCGCCAAACGCACATTTTATGATGCCATCATTATCGGCGGTGGGCCGACTGGATTGACGGCCGCCATCTACCTGGCGCGCGAAGGGGTGGATACACTGGTCATCGAAAAGGCCGGTTTGGGCGGTCAGGCAGGCATCACTCAAACCCTGGATAATTTCCCGGGATTCGATGAAGGCATCTCCGGCGCGGAGTTTGCATCCCGTTTAACCCGTCAAACGTTAAAATTTGGCGCGGAGATTTTGCAGGCGCAGAATGTTACTTCCATTGATCAGGATGGGCAATATCTGTGCGTGCATACGTCGGATGGAAAAGAATATGGAGCCAAGGCGGTCTTGTTGGCCACCGGCGCGCGTTATCGCCGTCTGGGGATTCCCGGCGAGGAGGAGTTGATTGGCGCGAATGTCCATTTTTGCGCCACCTGTGATGGAGCTTTCTACAAAGGAAAGAAGGTATTGGTAGTCGGCGGCGGCAACAGCGGATTTGAGGAGGGGCTGTTCCTCACCAAGTTTGCCAGCCGGGTGGATATTGTCGAGTTTCTGCCACAGGTAAAAGCAAGCAAAATATTGCAGGAAAAAGTAGCCGGGAAGGATTTTATGTCCGTGACGGTCAATCACGCCGTCAAGGAACTGCGCGTGAAGAACGGCAAATTGGACGTGGTGATCGTCGAGGACCGCGCCAACGGCGAGCAAAAGGAATGGCAGTATGATGGCGTGTTCGTGTTCGTCGGTTTCTCGCCCAACAGCGATCTGGCGAAAGGCAAAACGGAAGTTGACCAGTGGGACTCTGTGGTCACCGACGGCACACTGATGACATCCGCCCCCGGTCTGTTTGCCGCGGGAGACGTACGCGCCGGCTCCACCAAGCAGGCGGCCTCTGCGGCCGGTGAGGGGGCGACCGCGGCCTTGATGATTCGGCAATACCTGCAGACAGTCGGCTAGGAATCCTGAACATGAAAATCGAACTGCTTTATTTTGACGGCTGTCCCTCCTGGCAGACTGGACTGGAAAACTTGCATTTTGCATTACAGGCGAATGGACTGGATATTCCAGTGGAACTGGTTCGAGTAGCGGATGATGAGGACGCGGCTCAAAAGAAATTTCTCGGCTCGCCGTCCTTTCGCATCAATGGCGTTGAGTTGTGGGACGAACAGCGGGACATGTATTCCCTGAGTTGCCGCGTCTATGTCACGCCTGAGGGGATGAAAGGCAGTCCGACTGTTTCCATATTGGCCGAGGCTCTTCACCGATTCATGGATTAAGGCCTACCTGTACGTATCCCAGAGGAAACGCAAGAAAGAGAATTCGATGTGGGCGATATTTAGAAAAGTCTCTTTCCTGATGAGTCGTTCACTTACGATTACTTGTGGAACACATGCTACTACCAATCTCCTGTGCTTCATCACGATAAATTGAAACCGACCACCACTTTGGGTGGTCGGTTTCAATGATAGATCGTAACAGGCTACACCATGTGTAATTTAGACCTGTATTGCAACGCCTCGGCGATGTGGACTTGCTGGATCGCGTCGCTTCCCGCCAGGTCCGCGATGGTACGCGACAATTTCAAGATGCGATGATACGCCCGTGCGGACAACTGCAACTGGCTCATCGCGGCGCGCACGAGACTTTCGCTGGTCTCGTCCAATTTACAGAACTGACGCACCTCGGCCACGCGCATGTCGGAGTTGCTGATGATGTTGACCGAGTCTGAGAATCGCAAGAGTTGACGCTCTCTCGCTGATTGGACACGGGCGCGAATGTCACTTGAGGATTCCCCGAGGCGGTCACTGGATAGTTTTTCATAATCAACGCTGGGGACTTCGATGTGGATATCAATTCGGTCGAGGATGGGACCAGAGATACGCTTTTGGTATTTGGTAACGACAGCGGGAGCACACGTACAGGCCTTTTGTGCATGCCCGAAATTTCCACATGGGCAGGGATATACACAATCAGACATATTTTTCATGCTCGGTAAAGGGTAAAAAGATGATTTTGCGAGCAAATTTCAAGACTCAAAACCAGTTGCATGAACAGGCAAAGAGTTTCTCGCAGCGCCTCCCCAGCCACAGACCAACAGCATAGGCGATCAAAAGCAGGGTGACCATTTTTTCCATGTGGTCACGGCGCTTGTTCATCAACCTCCCCAAACCCGACTTAAGTCGGCTACCACAAACTACTCAAGTGCTATGCTTTGATCAACAATCGAATAGAAGATAAACAAAGGAGATAAAAATGCAACTCGTAAAGTTTATGACCAGTGGAATGG
>CAYJLS010000108.1:0-14406 GCA_964371065.1 uncultured Anaerolineaceae bacterium
GGAAAATCGGGGGAGAAACGCCAACACCGCGCGGAGTCCAGCGACTCCAGTCGTTCTGGTGATTACCCACAAGTTCAGGCGGCAGTTGGACTGCCGCCTGCGGCTACGCCAGTGCAACTGCGAGCCCGACGGCGGCGACTTGGGGGTAATCACCGACAGTCGTTGGATTGACCTTTCGTAATTGTCAAATCTCTTCAAAGGAAATAATGCTACAATGCGCACATTCACCCATCCCTGTGAGAAGAAAGGATAAACCATGAAAACCAAGTTTGCCGCTCTCGCATTCCTGGCAGTTGTACTTGTGTTGGTCACTGTCGCGGCCGCGCCCGCTCCGCCTCCCGCACCCAACGTCACATTCACCGTCCTCACGCCTCTCCCCGAAACAATGACTGTGGGACAGACCTACGACTTCGTCGTGCAGGTGACAAGTGACACGCCGTTCATCTCCGCCACGGCCATGCCCGACATGTATTACCCGGGCCGCTATGTAGCCGCGCACGGCGCCAGCCGCTCCGGCGCGGACACATCCGCCACGCTGACGGTTATGTGGACAGCCAAAGACTCCACGGTTGAACTGCCCGGCGGCGTTGCGCCCGTCGCGGTCGTGGCCGGGGTGCGCTTCCAGGGCGGAGTGGTGGTCAGTCAGAGATTTGATACCAACGTGAGCGTTCCGTAATTTCGCCGGGGCGGGTCTTCGCGAAGCAACCCGAAAAGTAAGCCCGCCTCTTTTTTTCGGAGGGAACATGAAGCGCGCCATCCATATTCGCGCATGATACAATCAAGCCGTCAAGGAGTGTGAAGCATCCTAAAGGATAGGAGTACCTAATGAACGCAATGTCTGTTCCTATGGAAGTTGAACGCGTTGCAAGGGAGTTGAACATGCCCCTGGATGGTTTGATGCAACGCAGTCTGCAAGCCTTTCTGCGGCAGGAAGTCCGCGCGGTTCATATGGACATCGCAGACTTTCAGGATCGCTATGGAGTAGATGCGGCGGGGAAATTGCACATCCAGATCGAGCAAGGTAAAGTGTACAGCCATCCTGCTTGGGAAGACGCCATCGAGTGGGAAAAACTGGAAGGCCACTTAAAGCGCCTCGAAAGCATGTTGAGCAAATCCTGAAATGTACGAAGAACTTGCCCATCTTGCGGAAAGCGAGTTCGGGGATATTGTCACAGGTTGGCAGACAGCGAAGAAAACGTGCTTCCAAGCAGAATTTCCGACGAACCGCAGAATAGTTTGCGAGAACCCCTGGCTTTCGTGAGAAAAAAATTGGCGGAGATCAAGGACGCATGATCGTTTGCCGCCAGAGGAATGTAAAAAATGGTTTTTTCCCTGCCTCGCATGACCGAAGAAAATGTAGAAAAGTACATCCCTGATCCGTACTTCCAGCGCGGCCGAAATTATTACCACAGCGGGGCCATCTTCGATACCGTTCGCCGCGGCAGCCGGATCGAAGGCTATTGTGAGGGATCGGCATCCGAGCCTTACCACGTTGTGGTTACGCTGGACGAGGGCGGCATCGTCGGCGACGCATGCACGTGTCCCATGGACGGCGGCTGCAAGCACATCGTCGCGTTGCTCCTGGCGTGGGTTCACAAGCCGGAAGAGTTCAGTGAGCGCCAGCCGGTGGATTCCGTCTTAGCAAGCAAAACCAAAGATGAACTGATCGCGCTCGTACAGGCCATACTCCAGCGCGCTCCTGAACTGGAACGCCTGCTCGACCTGCCCCTGCCCAAAGGTTCAGGGAAAGGAAGCCAGCGCCGCACCCGCGTGGACCCCGAAACTTACCGCCGCCAGATCCGCTACGCCATGCGAGACGCCTCTGATTGGGAGGCGGTGTTCGGCATTGCGCGGGAAATCGGCTCGGTGGTGGATATCGGCGACGGTTTTGCCGGGCAGGAGGATTGGGAGAACGCACAAATTGTCTATCAGGCCGTGCTCGACGAGTCGCTGCCATCCTACATGGAAACACAAGACGAAGGCGATATCGGCAGCGAGATCGGGCGCGCCGTGGACGGGTTGGGGGAATGCCTGGCCGCCCGAGCCGGGGACACAGAGGCGCGGCAGGCGATCCTTGCCTCACTCTTCGAGGTGCTGAAATGGGATATTGGCGAGGGCGGGCTGGGCATGAGCGATGGCGTGCCGGAGTTGCTGCAGCAGCGCGCCACCGCCGAAGAACGCGCCGAAATCCGCAAGTGGATCACCGCCGCTATTAAGAACATCACCGGTAGTGAGTGGAGCCAGGATTACCGCCGCAAAACTTGGGGCCGCCTGCTCCTCTCCTTTGCCGATGAAGAAAATGCGGATGAATTTCTGAAGCAGGCCGAAAAACAAGGCCTTTACCAACCGGTATTCGAGAAACTCATCCAGTTGGGCCGCCTGGATGAGTCCCTGGAAGTTGCCCGAAAACACCTCACCACAACTGGCTGGGAGCGACTGCAAGCCGCGCAAGCCCTTTATGCCGCTGGACGCAAAGACGACGCGCTGGCGTTTGCCAAAGCCGGGCTTCCCGATAAAGACCTGCGGCTGGTCGAATGGGTGGCCGAGGAGTACGCCCGGCGCGGCGACGCGGCCGGCGCGCTGGAGCTTCAATTGACGCGCTGGAAAACCGAGCCGGGCATGGAACTTTTCGAGACGCTGGAGCAACTGGCGAAGAAACTCAAGCAATGGGAGGCGTTGCGCCCGCGCCTGCTCGCCGGACTCGAAAAAAGTCCTCATCCCGCGCTGCTGGCCGACATCTACTTGCGCGATAAGGAATGGGACGCGGCCTGGGCTGTGGCTGAGAATGTCAAATCACCCCTGCCGGGCTGGGCAGGGGGCTGGGGCAACCTGAAATTGCACGTCGCGCAAGCCTCCGATAAGCATCGCCCGCAAAAAGCCATCCCTGTCTACCTTGACGCGGCTGAGAAATTGATCGCGCGGCAGGGTCGAAAGAACTACGCCGCAGCGGCTGGATACTTGCGCCGCGCCCGTGATCTGTTCAGCAACATAAAGAGAAGTGATGAATGGAAGAAAACCATCGCCGACTTGCGTGAGCGCCATCGCAACCTGCCCGCGCTGCAAGATGAGTTGCGGAAGGCCGGGGTATGAGAGGATGGAGGGGGCGATTGGGAGGCGCTGGTGGAGAGCATTCGCGCGCAGGTGTTTATGCTGCCCGAGGAGCCGCGCTGACCGCGTACGCCGGGAAGGGGAGGAGGTTGTCCGATGAGGAGTTGAATGGGTTGATCGAGGAGGTGGGGGTGAGGCCGGGGGTGGTGAGGATGTAGAGAATTCAAAAGGCCTGCTTCAAGCAGGCCTTTTGTGAAGCGCATGGTCACCTCCTGTTGATTGACGAAATACGTTGACGGTTGATCCTTGTATTACGGTGCGGCAAGGTTATTGCTTATAGGCAGCTCCTTTCTAAATGGGATGGTATATTTACACATGGCATTTCATGTCATCGAGGCAGGTCCGGGAAGATGTAAGCCATATCCCTGTCTCGTTAGACTCGATTAGATGGCGAGGGGCAGGTTGTCACGTTGCTGCTTGGTAATCGAGGCTGGGTTGCTGACTGCTTTCAAGCGGGCTTCCATCACAGCGGTGGAGCGGAACAGCCGCTCATTGGTGCGTGCCATCTCGATTTGCCGTTGCCAATCCTGTTTGATGACAGCATTCCGGGGGAATTTTTGATTCTGGACAGGGATAGTGCGGTACATGACCAGAACTTTTCCGCCAACGAACAGGAACAGACTGCCACTCATGCTGAGACCGAGGGCGAGCAGAAATGTGTCCCGTACCCGCATCAAGCCGTCGTAGGCAGTGAGCTTCTTTGCGTAGAGTTGCTCGATGTATAACTGCTCTGCCTCGAAGCGCTTCTGCTCGGCTTCTTGCTGGCGTTGGATGGAGGCGATCTCGGCCTCGGTTTTAGCTTGTTGCAATTGCTCGTCAAGACCATGCACGACAGACAGATGCGCAGTCTCGGCTTTAATGCGCTCGGCTTCGGCGGGGTTTTTCCAGGGATTGATACCGCTCACAACAAGGCCAAACATCAGGCCAAAGACTAAGATGATGATGGTGAAACCAGTGATCCAGTTCATGGTAATCTCCTTTTTTGATTGAACGATTTGGTTACTGAATTCACCATGAGTGTACAGCGCGACGATTACTGCTGCCCCTACACTTGTCTAATGGGTAAGTCGCTCTTTTCTTTTTATCGCCTTAAGTTTGCCTGTTGGGAATTTTACGCTGACCTTTCAATCACCTTACAGAAATCCTTAAAACAAACAGCGCTGACATTTTCGTTAGCGCTGTTTGTTTTAAGGAGAGAGCAATCCCGGAATAATTTGCGATTTTTTGAATTATAGGCCAAGAAGGGAGGCCGAAATCCGATTATCTACTTTTGTGAACCGGAATGTTCTCTCGTAGACAAGTGTACAGTTATGTTCGATAGGCTCTCCTTGTGTGGAAGGGGTTGAATGGAGGAGATGGTCATATGGCTATTTTTTCGATAAGCGCCTCCTGAAAATGGGTTGTTTGAATTGTTACTCATATTGTATTTGTAAACGAAGACAATGCTATTTCAAGCGACTGACAGATATCCTCCGCCTATCTCACACAAATCTCACACGAAGGATGTTGACTTTTCAACAAAATGGCCTATACTGATGGGCAAGAATTGGTGAAAAGGAGCAAAAAATGGGAGCGATTCTTCATCGTATCAAGGGTTGGATTTATGGTTTCGTGATTGTTATCGTGGGCTTGTTAGTTATTGTGCGCGCCTATAACTCCCTTCAAAGGATAACCTATCTTACGCAGCAATTGGATGGTATTGGAACGGGAATACAGGTTACTCTAAATTATCCCGAAAAAATCCCCGGCTCCAAAATTGAGGCATCTTATCCGCTGACGGTCACCTTTGCCAATCCGGGAAATCTATCCCCCTCACACACGTACGAATTCATTTTTGAATCATCTACGTTGCTATTCACCGATTCAAAGGGAGGCGAAGTCGCTCCGTGTATTCAGATTACCAGTGCCTATGCCTTTATTGAGAAGAGCATCTATGTCCGCCCGTTTTTGGCGGAACAATATCCCGCTCGTCACAAGGTTTTTGTGAAGGTTCTGGTGGATGGGCAGGAGGTCAAGCCTCAGTCTGATTTCATTGAAATACAGAACGAGCCAATATGGTTCTCGTATGCCAGTCTGGTTGCCGCTTCAATCCTTGAAATCTCTGTTGTTTTGGGTCTGGCAGGGTGGATTATCAAAACGATTGACGAAGCGCAAAGTGCCAGCAAAGAGTTGGCGGAAAAGCATCGAAACGAACTGCAAACGATGAGATTTCTTCCCGTTTTAGAGCGAATGCGGAAGTTCATGGATTCGGAAAAAAGAATCAGGGATAAACACTTGGAGGAAGATATTAGCGATGATTTTCAGCAAATAAGAAAATCTGTTTCTGATCGCCAGTTTCTACAGGCGCTCGGCGAACAACTGCGGCATGGCAACGCAAACGAATTGGCAGATGTCGAAATCCTGTACAACTATTTTTTTGAAGATCACAAGGATAGTATTCTGGCGCTGGCAACAATTCTTGGCTCATCGTCAATAGTGCAAGACACAATCCCACTCATTTCTGCCATTGTGAAATTGTGGGATGACTTCGATGCCGATGTCAAAGACTTGATTGTCGGCGCGTTGGAAAAACTTTCACAGAAGGCGCCTTTATCCGAAATCTCCGCTGCTGACTTATATGCCCATGCCTTTATCAACTTAAATCGCCGCCGTCTCTTCCGGGATACTGAACTCCAGAAGGTATTTCCTCAACTGGTTGATTCTGCGACGGGGAAACCACGCCCCTTGGGTTATAAATCTACATGGCTCGATGTGGCGAAACCCAAAGATAATCCAAAAGTCCTTGACTGGCTGAAACAACACGCCTTGATTGCCAATCCCTTTGGCTGGGATGACCTCAAAAGTTCTCCTTTTTATCCCGAGGGATTTGCCCGCCCAGGCCAGTGGGAAGCCTTCCTGGATCCCGTCCCGCTGTTTGCTCATTGTCCGACCACCGAAGATGCAAAGCCACTTGCTTTTCTTTCGCGCGTCGAGTGTTTGCCTGTAAGAAAAGATGACCAGAAAGACCAAATTGAGAAATCCAAACGGCAGATTTTTCCAATTTGGATTTCACTTGAACAAACCTCGCTTGCGCAGCTGCCGCTCCCTGCTTTGGCACATTCTGCCGCTCGCGCGTGGTTGGATATTCTTCCGCTATGCCCAGATGCCCTGCTTGACCTGCCATTGTCGGAACAACAGGCATTGCTCGAATTGCTTTGCTGGTCATTGAGCTCGAATGATGCGGTTATCCATCTACTTAAGCGAAGCGGACTGGAAGATAATACAGTTGGTCAGGTGTTGACCCGAAAGATTAGCGAATTTGAGAACAGATTTTCCCCGGCACATTTGCCACAGGATGCTGTTTTACTTTCGTGGCTGAAAATCAGGCCGCCCGAATTGAATCAAACCTACCTGATCCTTTCAATAGACGATTTTCGTTTTGGAACACATCCCTGGTGGTTTGAGCCATTCAGTTCTTTGATTTCCACTTTCTTTTTGAATGGAATTGTGACAAAAGCAGTTGCGTCAACCCCTGTGCCAATCTCGCTTTCACTTCTAGAAACGCACATGTCGTGGTCTGATAAGCAATTGAGTTTATCTCTGGAACAACAGTTTAGTGTCGCGGCGAATTTGGAAGAAGCAAGAATAATGGGAGTATATTGCTGCTTTCCCGAACTCTTTGGTCCCGGTGCAACCGAAGAAGAGACAACCAAGAAACTCGTTTCCGCCTCCCACCACTCCCTGGCGCGCATGTTGACGCTTGGCAATCGCCTGCTCCAAAGCCATTGCGAGCAGGAAGTACCAGGGAAGTACTTAACCCTTGAAGAATTAGAAGATATACTTAAGACAGCATGAGCGAATCCTTGGATCTTTTCCAAACCTTTGAATCCCTGCGCGCTGAGGCCGAATCCCTCTGGCTAGCGCAGGTCTTCCTTCCGCCGCGTGAGTTTGGCCTGATGACAGGGCCGTATTCGATTCTCGTCATGGGAGAAGAAGGTTCGGGGAAAACGGCTCTTGAAATCCAGTTAAAAGCCTATGCCGCGCAAAAAGAGACTCCCCGTCTGCTGATCGCTTCGTGGCGGCCCCAATTGTCAACCGAGGCGGCCTCAAGCGATCAGGTCGCGGAGGCCTTCATGTCGCAGACCATGGATTCCCTGTCTTTCGCGTTTCTGCAAACGCTTGTTCGCGAGCCAGTCATTTATTCCTCAGCCCCTTCCTGGGCGCGAGACTTCATGCTTTGGTTTGTTCAGCAGTATTTGCAGGGCGACCGAGAATACCACCTCAGTCGCTTGGCAGAACAGGCTACCTCAGACGGGCTGGAAACCGTCAAATGTCTCCTCTCCGAAACGCCGCGCTCCCTTTTCCCGCAATCTGCGCCTGCCTCGGTCTTATCGCATCTGACCGAGGCTGTAAAAGCATTGGGCTTTCAAGGGATATGGATTTTTGTGGACGGCCTGGATGCTCTCTTTCGCATTTCGCCCGACCGCTTGGAGCAATTTGTGATTGACTTTCTTTCCACGCTGGAATATTTTGAAGACCCTGCCTTTGTCTTCAAAGTGATCGTCTCTCGCGATTTGGGTCTGAGTTTGCAAAAGGCGCGCGGCGTGGTGACGCGACGCTTTAAAACCCACCATCTCAAATGGCAGGAAGAAGAATTGATCCATTTGACAGAAAAACGCATGGCGCTTACGTTGAAACGCGAAAACGTTTTGCTTGGCGAGCTTTGCAAAGATGTTGCATGGCTTCAATGGCTGAAGCAATACGCAGGCGATTCGCCGCGTGGCTGGCTGGAACTGACGCGCCCAATCCTGGCGGCTTACATGGAAAAAGGAAAGAGTCTTTCCAAGACAGAGTGGCTGGATGTCTATCGCCAGTCGCCGCCGCCGCTTCATTTGGATCTCGAGGCGGGCCGCGTTTTAATCGGTTGGGGCGAGACGTCCGTGGCGGGGATCGGCTATAGACTGTTGCGCTATCTGTACGAGAATCGTCACCGTCCCTGCACCAAATCGGAATTGTATCAGCGTGTATATAAAGAGTTCTACCAGGCAGATGTAACCGTAAAGAAAAAAGACGAACAACGAAGCACCCGCTCTGATTGGGAGGGTATTGTAGATACAGCACTGTGGCGTTTGCGTCAGGCAGTGGAGTGGGACACACGTGAGGGTGCTGTTCCTCTTTATATCGTCAGTGAGCGGGGAAAAGGCCAAATCCGTCTTGAGAATACCGCGTGAGACGATTGTGAGATATTCAGAAGACAACCGTAAGTCTAATGAAATATACAAAGGTTTCTCGTATAGAGACGGAAGCGTATAATCACTATTGTTCAGTGTATAGACATCATTTCTTTTACCAGCGTGCCGACACTTTTCAATAGATATTTGTATCCCCAATTTTTGCAAGACAGCAAGAAAGGTTGCCAGCGTCTGGGCATGGCGTTATGGAAAAACTTTGGCTTGACCATTTTGGTTTTCGTTTTGACCCGTTTGAGCACGAGGAAGCCTCCTCCGACCCAAACCTCAATCGCTATTTAATTGGGCACGAGGCTTTTTCAGCCGCATGGAGTGAGACGCCCGCCTTGATATTCTCTCCCCCTGGCGGTGGAAAGACGGCTTTGCGGATTTACACGTTTCGCGCCTGCTGGACGGGCGCAGGGGGGTATCAGCCGTTTCCCATTCATTACCACCTGCCGCATTACTTTCAAAAGGGCGACTTCTCCATGTTGGAGGAGCATCTCGAGCAAATCGTCCATTCGGGCGCGCACGCCTTGTTCCTGGCCTTTGCCTATTATCCGTTGATCTTCCTGAAGGTCTCTCCTTCCCTGCAAAAACAACTGGCGCAATTCATTTTTACGTGGATCCCGAACATTGATTATTATCTGGAAGTTCTCCGCGATGGACAGCCTGACCGCGTCGCGGCGCAGTTGGATCGTTCCTATCAATTGCACCAGACCCCTGATCCTTCCCTGCTTTCCCTTCTGCGCGAGACGCTGGAAAAATATCTCGCTGAACAACCTTCCCCCATCAGCCTGTCCATCCAAAAAGTCTTTGACCGCTTGATGAATTGGATTACACAAGACTTGGGCTTCCGCACCGTGTATTTGCTTTTGGATGGCGTGGACGGCTTCCCCGAACTCGCCAACTCGCCAGGCTTTGCGGCGCAGTCTTTGGTCAATTTGTTTGCCAGCGCGCCTGCATGGGCTTCGTCCCACATTTTCGTCAAAGGCTTCTTGCCGCTGGAAATTCGTGCTCACCTTCAGGCGCGCCTCGAAAAGCAATGGCTTGCCTTTAGTCAGGTCGAATTGAAATGGGATGAGGCCATGCTGGCGGACCTGATCCGCAGACGAGTTTATGCCGCCACCGATGGGGAATTCGCCTCGTTCAGCGTGGTCAGTGCCCTGCCCTCGGTTCAGGATCTGGAACTCGAACTGGCGCGCGCTGTTTATCCGCTTCCGCGCGAGGCGCTGGTTCTAGTCAAACGCATCCTGTTCGCGTACGAAGAACGCTGGCGGGGAAATCCACAGTCCGAAAAGCGAATTCAAGTCGAAGATATCGAAAAGGCCCTTGCCTGGTATCGCACGGATCAGGCGCCCATCACCGAAGAGTTAGCCTCCATCGCCAGGGGGTAAGCGAACAAAATCGCCGTGTTAGGAGAAGCCATTATGGCAGAGACATTCATACCATCATCCCCTTATGATCCGAAAAAATTTATTGATCGGGAAGAAGAAATCAAGCAAATCATTACGCTTTTGCGGCAATCCCAGCCGCGTGTCAGGGCGGTGGTTATAGAGGGGGATCGCGGCGTGGGGAAGACCTGGCTTTCCCTGCATTTACAGCGCACGGTGTTCAAAAAAGAAATTACGGGATTGACCTCCTGGCTGTTCAGCCTGTGGAGCCCTGGCGAGCATTATCGTCCTGAGGGAGACAAGCCGCAGGAGAATGAGCGCTTTGTGCGCGAAGGCGAGCGACTGGAAATTGACGGGTTTCTTGAAATCATTATCAACAGTTTATCCATCGAACTCCCGCCCAATCCTGTGCTGGCCGAAAAAGTGGACGCTGTTCGCCGCTATATCCAGAGCCATGTAGATAATCGTTTTGTTCTTATACTCGATTCGGCCTATGAAAGTGACTGGTCCCTGCTGGAGCAGTTGGAAACTCATTTTCTCGGCAATCTCCTCACCTTGAAAAATTTCTTTGTCATCGTCACTGGGCGCGGCCGTCCGTATCCGTGGAGAGTTCCTTATCTGATCGAGGCCGTTCGCTTTGGGCTGGGGAAATTTTCGGTGGAACAGATCAAAGAACAATTGAAAAAATTTAGCCTATCTGCTTCCCTTTCTGTAAATGAAATCTACGCGATTGGCGCAGGCTGGCCGCTGTTTACCGAGCACCTGGCCCGCGCCAAAGATCGAGCCGAGGCGCTGGACATTGCGGCTGATATTTTGTTTGCCGTCGTTCCCGCTTATGAACGCGCCCAGATCCGAAAATATTTTGAAGCGCTATGTCCGCTGGATGGCTTTGGGGAAACAGAAGCGGCGTTGATGGTAAGAACGTATGAACAGAATGGCGCACAGGACGGGCGTTCCCTCTGTAAAAAAATGAATGAAACTCGATTGATTTCCTGGAAGAACGGCCGTTATGAGATGAATGAACCTGTGCGAAATATCCTGCGGCAATACCTGCCGCGCAAAGATAAAAATGCTTGGATCCGCCTGCACTGCGCCGCCTATCGCCATTTCGAAACCCAGGCCAATGACCGCTCGCTGGAACGTTTCCAGTCTTTTTTCACAGGCCTGATGGAAACTCATGCAAAGGCATTATCCGAGGCGGGAATTAGCGACCCGCACACTTGTCCAGTCAGCAATGCCGAGGAGGCGAAATCATGACTTCTTCTTTCTCCGAACAATTCACTGGCCTGTATGCCACCCCTGAACTGGTTGGGCGGCGGGACATCCTGGATAAATTCGAGCGTATCCTGCGGGACCCCTCGACGGCTCCGCGTTTGGTTTTTCTCTATGGCCTCGGCGGAATCGGTAAGACGCGCCTGTTGCAGAAGGCGCTGGATGGGGCTCGCGGCCTCCCGAACTGCCGCGTCGCCGAGGATGTGATGGATTTTTATCACATCATGTTGCATACGCCCATCGGCCTGTCTAATGCTATTTTCGAAATTCTCACCCCTCCTTTCGATTGTTTTCAGAACTATCAATCTGCCTATCAAGCCCTCAACCGCGCCCGCCTGAGCGGCAACGTGGTGGAACTGGAAAAACTGCGCGACGACGCCACGAACAAATTCGATCAGGATTTGAAGCAATTGAGCGCTTCCCGCCGCGTGGTACTGGCGCTGGATACTGCCGAGCGTGTGGTTTATGGTCTGCCTGGTTGGTCGGAGGAGATTCCCCTCGCCGAAGCATGGAAATGGTTGATCGAAAAACTTCCCACCTGGAAGAATGTGACCATCTTCGTTGCAGGTCGTGACGAGGCGCGTCCTGCCATCGAACAGATGAAAGCGCAAAAGGCGGTAAAGGTCGAGGAAGTCGAGGTTGGTCCCTTCAGCCTGAAGGAGAGTCTGGAATATTTCGATAAGGTATCTCTACTGCTCGAAGTGAACAAGGAGTATCACCTTGCCGAACGCCTGAAAAATCTCTCCCTCGATTTCAAGAATGGCGCGCATGCCTATTCCCAGGGCCGCCCCATCCTGCTTTCCCTGCTTGTGGATTACCTGAGTTTCCCTGGTGAGAGCGATATACCGCTGATTCTGCACCAAGCCCCGCCTTCTCACATAACTACGGAAGACTATCGCCGTTATGAGGAAGCGTTGTTTAATCGTTTACGAGAGGGCGAATTGGGTGGGACATTGATTGCCCTCGGCCGCGTTCCCAAAGGCGCGGACGAGGAACTGCTGGCATCTTTGTTGAAAATCAACCGTTCCGAAGCGCAAAAACGGTTGAATGAGGTGAGAAATCTCTCAGTGGTGAAGATCCGCCCCGAAGATCAGCGCGTTTTTCTGCATGACGAGATGTACGCCCTGCTCCAGCGGCAGGTCTATGATTCGCCGTATGATGGTGAAAAACAAAAGGTGGCTTTCGAAGCGATTAAGGAGTATTACAAGAACCAACGCGAACAAATTTCCCAGCGTCTGAACGAACTCTACGCGCCAGTGGAGGAACAGGGGAGAGAATCTCTTGATATAAAAGAACTTGAAAAAACGCACAAGCAATATCAGACTCTGCTCACTGAGACAGTGTATTACTCCCTGCGTGATGACCTTGGCCGCGGCTTTCGCTCTTATTATCGCTTCTCCCACGAGGCGGTTCTGGCTCGCGATATTCTGATGGATTTGCAATTGCAGGCGGAACTATTATCTTATTTGAGCAGGCCGCCCGCGCCGATTATTGAAAAGGATATTTCTGTTGAAATGATCCTTGTCAGCCTGAAGGTACGTCCGCTGGCGCGCGCTTGGGCGCTTATCCAACATGAACAATATGAACATGGGATAAAAGAGGGAGATGAGTTCATTAAATCTGTGGAAAAGGATTGGCGCTTGCGCTTCCCTGTATTGCTAGCGGCTGCCTATATCTGGACAGCCAGTTTGCATATCATGCGCGGTGAAAAGGCTGATTATGCGGAAGCCGAATCTCATCTCCAACAAGCTTATTCCCTCCTGCCAGAAAAGGAAGTACTCGAACCATTTGCCGATCTTCTTTATCCCGATACTCTTCTCTGGTACAAAAAGGCTATCACCACGCTGGCCCATCGTGTGCATGGCTATCTCAAACGTGTGAAAGGTTTCATGACAGAGGCTGTGGATGAATACCAAAAAGCCGCTGTCTTATTGCGCGAGATTGACCTGCGTATCGAAATGGCAATGACCATGAATGACATGGGCTTTGCGCAGGCCGAACTAGGCGAATGGCATGATGCGCGTTCCAACGTGAGCGACGCCCTGCGTTTGCGCAGGGAATTGGGTCCGCGCGTGCCTGTGGCGCTGAGCCTGAACACGCTGGCGGCTATTCAAGTACGCGAAGGGCAATATGCGGACGCGCGTGAAAACTCGGAACGCGCCCTGTCCATTTTTCGCGCTTTTTCTCATAAGCGCGGGATCGGGATGGCGTTGGTTACCTTGGCCGAGGCGACGCGCCGTTATGCGGGTACAGTGCCGCCACTGATCCCTGTGGAAAAGCGCATAGACTTGTTGCGGCAAGCGCGCGATTATGCGCGCGAGGCGAACACCTACTTCATGGAAATGGGAGAAAAATCCAGACAGGTGGAGGCGTTGATTGAAATCGGCTGTGCCTGCCGCGATTGGGTCTGGAGGCTTACAGAGTCGCCTTGGCCTGGAGATTCACCTGAACGTTTGCATCGAGAGAGTCGGGACGCCTTGTCGGATGCTACCAAATTTGCGGGTGAAGCGGGTTTGATGTATCGGAAAGTAGACGCGCTGGTTAACCTGGCCTGGCTGGAGTTTTATCTGCTCGAAAACGAAGCAGAAGTATCTGAGGATCACCCGCTTTCTGTATCCATCAAAAAGGCAGAAGGGGCTTTTCCTGATGAAGCCGAGATGGACAAACAGCGCCAAGTCTGGGCGCAAAAAGGGAAATTGTATGTGCTCAAAGGACATCTTGCTTTCCGTCGGTTGGAACAGATACGCAAGCAGTCGCCAAAGGGCATGACGAAGGAAATAGAGGATGTTCTGACCGAGATCGCCACAAATTACGCGCGCTCATTGGATTACAGCAGCCGTTTTGCTCCCGATTATCAAGGTATTCGCCAGGGCAAGGATGGCATGTTTGAGCGGTTTAAACATTTGAATGCAACTGAAATACGGATTGTCTGTAACAAAATTAAATCGCTCTATCCAAACAGCTCAGTGATACAAACTTTCCTGACCAACCGCGCACTCTGGCAAATGTGATTTTCATCCACCTGAATGTGGTAAAGGCGCAGTGATAAAATAGGCTAAAAATCACTGCGCTTTTGTGCATTAAATCCTGCTATAATCAAAAGTGCATGATTGTTGGAAGGAATCGCCTTCCAACGTGACGATTTTGTGGGAGAACATGGTTCATGATTGCGCCAGATATAACCACCGAGGTTGTCAAAACCGCCGTTCAATTGGTTGTAGAGAATGCTATTAAATACGGGCCTGCCATTACCAGAAATTTGTGGGGACAGGCAAAGAAAGCGAAGGTTGGGAAAAATGCATCTTTTGCCATAAAAGGTGATCTTGTCAATCGCGAATCTGTGATGCGTGCCTTTAATGCGGCATTGGACGAGAGAGACACCACACGGGTTATCTATCTTTATGGGCCCGGAGGCGCAGGCAAGA
>CAYJLS010000109.1:0-6962 GCA_964371065.1 uncultured Anaerolineaceae bacterium
AGGACAGCTTATCACAAATCGACAGTGTTCAAGTTATTTTTGAACAAACCCTAAGTTGCAAGGATGACTATTCGATAAAACCCCGCTATGCGGAAGAAGTCGCTCCAGATTTTTACCAGCGCAAAAGGAGTGGGCGTCAGTTTTTTGGAAAACCATTAACACGAAGGTCACACACCTGCCCTGGCGGGCGGTGCCAGGGAAGTACACAAAGGGAGGAGAATTCACAATTTTGCGCTCTTTTTCCCTTCGTGACCTTCGTGTACTTTGTGTTTAAAATCTTTTCTCCCAAAATCTTGACGCCTACCCGCGCAAAATCATCGGGTGTAGTAGACTCGTCCCAAAGGAACATGACCGGATGGCATTGATCAGTTTAAAGGATGTGAGCCTGGGGTTTGGCGGGCCGCTTCTTCTTGAAGATGTAAATCTACAAATCGAGTTTGGCGAGCGCGTGGGATTGTTGGGCCGCAACGGCATGGGAAAATCCACCCTGCTGAAATTGGTGAACGGCGATTTCCTGCCCCATGACGGAAATGTCGCCCGCCAGCAGAATTTGCGCGTGGCCTATCTGCCGCAGGAAGTGTCCCAGGAATGGACGGGGAGTGTGGCCGATATTGTCGCGGGTGGTTTGGAAACTGTGACCGCCACTTTGGATGAAGAGCATCTCTGGCAAAGACAGCGCCAGGTTCAGCAAGTGCTATCCCGCATGGGACTCGATCCAACCGCGCAGTTTGAAGTGTTGTCCGCGGGACTAAAGCGCCGCGTGATTTTGGCGCGCGGCCTGGTCCGAAATCCCGACCTGCTCCTGCTGGACGAACCCACCAATCATCTCGACATCACTGCCATTGACTGGCTGGAAGATTTTCTGAAACGCTGGGGCGGGACGCTGTTGTTTGTCACCCACGACCGCGTCTTTTTGCAACACCTGACCACGCGCATCGTGGAGTTGGACCGCGGCAGGCTCTTCGATTGGAATTGCAGTTACACCACCTACCTGCAACGCAAGGAAGCCGTGCTGAATGCGGAGGAGGCGCAAAATGCCACCTTCGATAAAAAATTGGCGCAGGAGGAACAGTGGATCCGCAAAGGGATCGAAGCGCGCCGCACGCGTAACGAGGGACGCGTGCGCGCCCTCAAACGTCTGCGTGAGGTTCGACGCGAGCGCCGCGAACAGGTCGGAAAGGCGCGGATGCAAATCCAGGCAGACAGGCGCTCGGGCAGGCTGGTGATCGAAGCGGAGAATGTCAGCTATTCGTACGGAGGCCAGCCCATCGTCCGCGATTTTTCAACGACGATCCAGCGCGGGGACAAGGTTGCCGTCATCGGTCCGAATGGGTCGGGCAAGACCACGCTGTTGCGAATCCTGATGGGCGAGTTGATCCCCCAGCAGGGAGAAGTCCGCCACGGGACGAATATCGAGATGGCCTACTTCGATCAACTGCGCGCACAACTGGATGAGAATAAATCCGTGCTGGACAATGTGGGACAGGGACGGGATGCCGTCACCATCAACGGCAGGACGCGGAATATCATCGGGTATCTGGAGGATTTCCTTTTCAGCAAGGACCGCGTCCATGCGCCGATCAGCGCGCTTTCGGGCGGGGAACGCAACCGCCTGTTGCTGGCGCGTCTGTTCGCCCAACCGGCAAACCTGCTCGTGCTGGATGAGCCGACCAACGATCTCGATTTGGAAACCCTGGAAGTTCTCGAAGACCTGTTGCTGGATTACAACGGCACGCTCCTGCTGGTCAGCCATGACCGCGCGTTTTTGAATAATCTGGCCACCAGCACCTTGATTCTGGATGGGACTGGGCAGATGATCGAAGCGATTGGCGGATACGATGACTGGCAGGGACGGGAGGACGCGACCGACAAGCCCGCCTCCAGGACGCCCAAGCCTGCTCCCGTTTCCCCGGCAGAATCATCCGCTGACTCTTTGTCCGCGCCCCGCAAGTTGACGTACAAAGAACAGCGCGCCCTCGAAGCGCGTCAACGCGAACTGGCCGAACTTCCCCAACGTATCGAAAAACTCGAAGCCGAGATTCATGCGCTGACTGGGACAATGACCACCCCATCCTTCTATCAACAAGACAGCGCCAATATCACCCGCGTCGTGGATCAGTTAAAAGAAATGCAGGCTGAACTTGCCCGGGCATATCAGCGCTGGGATGAACTGGAAAAGTTACAGGGGGATTCCCAACTTAAGAATTAAAAATAGCCGGCAGGTATGGGGATACGAATTGGGGCATTTCATTTCAGTTGAAACATGTCAGGATTTCACCCAACCCAAACTGACGCGGCCGCGTTCGGCTTCGATCTTTTGGATTTCCACGTCAATGATGTCGCCGACTTTGAGGAGCGTGCCATGCGGGATTTGCGTGCGGTGCAGGAGGCCATCGCCCTTGACGCCGATGTCCACGAAGGCGCCGAAGTCCACCACGTTGCGGACGGTGCCTTTGAGTTGCATGCCCGTCATGAGGTCTTCGGTTTTCAGCACGTCCGAGCGCAGGATGGGAGCGGGCGTATCGGCGCGCGGGTCACGGCCGGGGCGGACGAGTTGTTCGAGGATGTCTTTCAATGTGGGAATGCCGCAGTTAAGTTCGGCGGCGAGAGTCTCGATTGGGGTGTTGGCGGTCAAAGCCTCGATGGCGGGAATCCGCTCGTTTAGCGGCGACCCAGCCCGAAGTCCCGCGCGAGCGAGAATCGATTCTGCAATTTCGTAGGATTCAGGATGGATCGCTGAGGCGTCCAACGGATTCGCCCCGTCCCGAATCCGCATAAAACCTGCCGCCTGCTCGAAAGCCTTGGGGCCAAGCCCTGTCACCTTGCGGAGCGCGGCGCGTGACTTGAACGGGCCGTTCGCGTCGCGATGGGCCACGATGTTGGTCGCCAGTTTCGGGCCGATGCCTGCCACGTGCGTGAGCAGCGCCGGGCTGGCGGTGTTGGCATCCACGCCGACGCGGTTGACCACGCTTTCGACCACACCATCCAGGGCGTGCGTGAGGGCGGTTTGATCCACGTCATGCTGGTACATGCCGACGCCAATGGACTTGGGATCAATCTTGACGAGCTCGG
Source organism: uncultured Anaerolineaceae bacterium (assembly GCA_964371065.1). GTDB lineage: Bacteria > Chloroflexota > Anaerolineae > Anaerolineales > Villigracilaceae > Denitrolinea. The sequence goes on from CAYJLS010000109.1 coordinate 3,073, forward strand.
CCAGCGGATCCTGCGCGCGGCGGGCAATGGACACCGCGCCGCGAATGGTCACGTCGAGATCGGGAAATTCAGCGCGGGCGAGGGCGGATGCAGAATAAACCGAGGCGCCGGCTTCGTTGACGATCAGGTACTTTGTTGCGTCCCACAGGGATGCTTCGCGATGTTGCGTCCACTCCGCTTCGCTACGGGATGATATGTTGCGTTGGTGGTCGAGTAGGCGATGCTCTCTCGCCGTATCGAGACCACGGATTAACTCCGCGGCTAACTTTTCAGTTTCGCGCGAGGCGGTGCCGTTGCCGATGGTGATGAGCGTGACGTGATGACGGTTGATCATATCCTGCAAAGTATTGATCGCGCCCGTCCAATCGTTGCGCGGCTCGTGCGGATAGATCGTGCCGGTGTCGAGCAGTTTGCCAGTGGCATCTACAACCGCAACTTTACAACCTGTGCGGAAGCCGGGATCAAGGCCGAGAACAGTATGTCCCGCAAGCGGAGCCTGGCTAAGAAGCGCGCGCAAATTGGTTGCGAAAACTTGAATGGCATGATTATCGGCAATCTCGCCTTTTTCGCGGCGCACGTCGCGCTCAATGGCAGGGAGTAAAAGACGGGCGGCAGAATCCTGAATGGCGAGTTCGAGTTGCTCGGCAAAGGGACTGAGCATGTCTTCCTCGAATTCGGCTTGAATGGCATCCAGCCAGTCGCGTTCTGGCACATCCACGCGCACGCGCAGGACGTCTTCCTTTTCACCGCGCGTGATGGCAAGGATTTGATGCGGCTGTAAACGATCTACGCGGGCGGAGAAGGCATAATAACTTTCGTACACGCGCTTCTCGTCCGCGGCATCTTCGATCTTTTCGGCGCGCAGGGTGGAGAATTTGAGCGCCCTCTCACGCGTGGCAGAGCGGACATTGGCATTATCGCTGATGACTTCAGCCACGATGTCACGCGCGCCTTGTAGGGCATCCTCGATGCTGGGAACCTGTTCGTTGATAAATTGCTTTGCAATTTCTTCGGGGGAACCAGGATCTTGTTTCAAGATCAATTCGGCCAGCGCATCCAGTCCCTTTTCGCGGGCGAGCATGGCGCGCGTGCGGCGTTTCTTTTTGTACGGCGCGTACAGGTCTTCGAGGGCGGTCATGGTGACCGCGGATATGATGGAGGCGCGCAACTCGTCCGTGAGTTTGCCTTGCTCTTCGATGGAGGCAAGGATGGAGGCGCGCCGTTCATCCAGTGCGCGCAAGCGGACGAGTTCGTCCGCGATGATGCGGATCTGTTCGTCGTCGAGCGAGCCGGTCATTTCCTTGCGGTAACGGGCAATGAACGGGACGGTATTGCCTTCGTCCAGGAGGTTGATGACAGCCGTCACCTGCGACGGCTTGACGTTCAGTTGGGAGGCGATTTGTTCTGCGTGAGTCATGGGGGGATTTTATCATGGGAGAAATGGTGGAAGGATGAAGGATGAAGGATGAAGAAGGAAGAGATCACAAGTGTGGAAACCTGCAGGAGCAACGCAAAGTGTCACACAACAGGCAGGTTCAAAATGTAATCTCTTCGCCGATACCCACACTTACCCCATCATGATCTTCGGCCTGTATTGCAACGCCTCTGCCAGATGCGCGGACTGGATCGCGTCGCTTCCTGCCAGATCCGCGATGGTACGTGACAGTTTCAGGATGCGATGATACGCCCGCGCGGACAACTGCAACTGGCTCATCGCGGCTTGCGCCAGACTTTCACTGGTGTCGTCCAACTTGCACCTGCGGTTGACGCACCTCAGCCACGCGCATATCAGAGTTGCACGTAATTGCGGCGCGCGGACCATCGGCTCATCAGGGGGAGCGCGTCGGCTACGGAGTAAATACGCGGCACTTCGAGCGCCAAGAATCAATCGGGCCGTTGCCTTCACGCCCAAGTCGCTGTATACTGTTATCAGAGCGTCGTTTTCGGAAAGGGAACAATTATGGCAAACATGATTGGCAAGACCCTGGGCAAATACCAGCTCGCGGAGCGCCTCGGAAAAGGGGGAATGGCTGAGGTTTACAAAGCGCACCATCCAAAACTTGATCGCGATGTGACGATCAAGATCTTGTACAGTCATCTGGCCGAAGGCGAGGACTTCACGGCGCGCTTCGAGCGTGAGGCCAAAGCAGTGGCCGCTCTGCGCCATCCGCACATCGTGCAGATTCACGACTTCGATGTTGAAAATGACACGTATTACATGGTAATGGAATACATTGATGGCGGGACGCTCCAGGCCCGGATGAATCAACTCTCGAAAGATAGCGCGTATATGCCCGTCCGGCAGGTGTTGTCCATTCTGGAGCAGGTAGCGCAGGCTCTGGATTATGCCCACAGACACGGCATCATCCATCGTGACATCAAGCCCTCTAACATTATGCTGGATTCGTCTGGCACTGCATTCCTGACTGATTTCGGTATCGCCCGGATGGTCAGCGTTACACAGTTCACTGCAACAGGAGCTCTTATTGGAACGCCGACCTACATGTCCCCGGAGCAGGCCCAGGGTCTGGAGTTGACCGAGGCGAGCGACATTTACTCGCTCGGCGTCATCTTATTTGAATTATTGACGGGAAAAGCACCCTTCGCCGCCGATACCCCCCTGGCAGTTATTCACAAGCATATCAACGAACGCCTTCCAAGCCCGCGCTCCCTCCGACCGGATTTAACCGCTGCGTTGGAGCAAGTTGTGTTCAAAGCGCTGACCAAGGAGCCAGCGGATCGCTACCAGCGCGCTGTAGATCTGATGCACGATCTGGCAAACGCCCTGACCGAGGAATCCATCGCCAGGTTGGATGGTCAAGAAACCCTGTCCCCGCCCCCGAAATCTGCACTACCCACCATGCACATTGAGGAAGGGACCGCGTTGCGCGCCCAGCTTCCTACCGAAATAATGGAGGAAGGGATTAACGCCCAGCGTGTGGAGCCAACCGTCGAGGAGGCCATCGCGGAGCCGGAAGTGAAGGAGGTCCCCGCGGCGAAAGGAAAGACTGCTCTCATCTCGAAGCCAAGCGAACGCGCGATCGAGAGAGGGATTCCCGCAACACTACCAAGCGAGACAAGTATCGGTGCTGGTATACCGGTTCAACGAACGAAACCCCGCGCTGCCCTATGGGCAGTTATAGGGGTCGTTCTGGTCGGACTTCTGGCGCTGATTCTTAGCCTTCTATCTGGCGCAGGTGGCTCTTGCACTACAATCGAGGCGTGTCTTGCGCAGGCGGGGGAGTTGAGCCGGCAGGGTGATTTGGAAGGCGCGGTGGCAAGTTTCGATGCGGCGATTTCTCTTGTTCCCGGCGATCAACATCCAAACTTCGCTGGTGTTTGGTGTGATCGCGCCGATATCGAGAGAGATTTGGGCCGGAGGGACGACGCTATCCATAGTTACACCCAATGCAGCGAGTGGACGCAAAGCGACCCTACCCTGCAGCCGTTGCGCGACCGGGCGGAATTTGGCCTCGAGGAACTGAGATGAGGTTCGCTGCCACATTTCGAGAGACATATGAGGGAGCCGATTGGCTCCCTCAGTTGGTTTCATCTTGACCTGCTGGCTGGCACCTCGACGAGTTGTGCACTTACTTCAGGTTTCCCACTATGCCCTGAGCCGTCTGCTGGAAGGTCTTCAGCCAGTTCGAGAACACATTCTCGAACTGGCTTTTCTTTTCCATTGCCATTTGCAGGAAGAGCTGGTCTACCATGTTGTCTGCTACAGTCTGTTCCAATGGGATGCCTTCCCGCGGCGGGTTTGCCTGGTCTGAGGTAGATTCCTCGCCAATTCGTTCCGGGCGAGGGAGGGGAATTGGGAGGGAGCCCACTTCTTTGCCGCCAACATCTGCCTGCACCACCGATTTCAGTTCCGCATCCATACCGTCAGC
>CAYJLS010000109.1:7062-14248 GCA_964371065.1 uncultured Anaerolineaceae bacterium
CTGCACCACCGATTTCAGTTCCGCATCCATACCGTCAGCCGGACGAGGCATAGGGGTGGGCATGTCGCCCACATCCTTGCCGCCAATATCTATCTGCACACCCGGCTTCAGTTCAGCCTCGTACATGTCATCACGTTTCATGCCTTCATGCTCTGCGGGGCGAGGCAGGGGTTCAAGAGCTGCGGCAGAATCCTTACTCGAGCCGTCTATTCTCACGTCCGGCAGGTTGATCGGAGTTATGTCGCTCCCTTCGTCACCGCTCCCATCGCCTGAGGCTGGCTCCATGGGGCCGCTGTATGGTTTGGGTGTGCCCCCTACGATGCTCTCGTCGCGTTCGATGGCCGGCCGTGGCAGGGGGATCGGGTCAACCCCCTCGTTTTTCGAACCCACTCTCATGTCCGACTCTCCGGGAAGCGGGCCTGAATCGGCGGACACATCCAGTTTCAGTTCGTCGGGCGTGATCTTGATGTTGGGGAACTCGAGCTTACCTGGTTCCTTTAGCACATCGCTCATCTCATCGTGCACATTGGGCAGGTTGATCGGAGTAACTTCCTCTCCATCGTCATCATCACTTCCGGAGGCGGCTTCGAATGGTCCTTCGACCGTCTTGGGCGTACCGCCGAGTACACTCTGATCGTCCTGTTCGGCCATTCTCACGGTGTTGTCCACGACAGCTGTGAACTCCGCTTGCACAGCCTCGGATTGTTTGTAATCCCCCGTCTGTTCCACGTAAGCACGGGGTTCATATGTGGCATCGTTCAACTTCTGGGCCTCGGCGCGCTCGGTCTCTTCACCAGTTTCCCGTGATTCTTGCGGTCGAATTTCGAATTCGTCAGACATCTCACACTCTCCTTTTTTCTGAAAGAAAACAGTTGACCTTATCGTTTTGCGTCCATGACGAGCATGGAAACGCGTTCGGTGAAACCTCATGTGCGGGGAGTGCCAAGATGCTATGGATCATGCCTCGCTGCGTGAACATTTTCAAAAATCAATTCATACTTCATGAACTCCTTTCTAGTTCATCGGGATTGAATCTCCTGGAAGGTAAGCAGGCAGACAAAGCGGTGCGGGCGCTCCGCGCCGATCCAATTCAAAGGAAATACCTTCCGCAATGAAATACGAATGCCGGCCATTGGCAGCTTGCCGGTTGATGGGATAATCGCGGAGATAGTTTTCTCCATAGCGAATGAATACTTCCTGATCCTGACCGATCGGCTCTATCAACCAATATTCGTAACGGCGGCGGGGGCGATTATGCACAAAGGCAGCATTGGCAGAACAGCCCGGCGGAGGCTCATTCACATAGCAGGTAATATAAGGCTTGAATTCCAGGAGCAGGTTGCCATCTTCATCGGTGGGATCCAGAATATGATCGGGATCATAGTGCCTGCGCCGCAAGCTGTAGGCGTTCACTTTCGCCGCGGCCGTCTTTTTTTCGATGGAGTGCCGCTCGGCGTAGCGGACGATCTTGTCTTGAACTTCCTGCTGGGTCTTCGGCAGTCCGGAATACACTCCGATAAAAAGTGAGCATTCCGTCTCTGTGATCGCACGGCGGGCAAACACGCCGAGCATTTGCCGCTGGTTGTGAATCACCCAGCGAACTTCGAAATCGTGGGTGTTCGATATGACCTCATTCGGAAATGTTACATACGTTGGTGATGGCATATTTCCTAAAGTTAAAACAAAATGCTCCTTCCTCGCTGTTGACTTCATACGCACCGGCCTCGGGAGGGGCACGGAGCAATACAGTCTGAGCAGGGAAAGGAGCTATTGGGATTCTCAGGCTATTCGATTTGATTCTATTGTATCAAATTCTCGTGACGCGTGAATAGTTCTATGCTCCTATTCTTGATTTTGACTTCCGGGGCTGATTCAGCCAGATCAACGGCGGATGAATTCCCGGTTGGCCGCCTGGAACATCCGCAATTGCTGCTCCGGCACAGTCTGCCGTGATTTTGCCATGGCCAGCATCAGCAGGCAGTAGGAAAGGTTGGCCAGGTGTTTCTTTCCTGTAATACCTTCGTGAGCGCCTGTCAGGTTTATCATATGCCTGACGGCAAAGCCGTAGGCCGGATACAACGGGGTTTGAAGGTCAGCCGGTTTCTGTGTTTCTGCCTCCAGCAGCCTCTGAAGCTCGTCAAAACGGGGTTCTGAGACCAGCGTGAAATATCCATAACGGCAGGGAGACTCACAGAACTGGCAGCCCTTATTGCGGTGCAGGCGGTTTTCGAGCTTGGCCCGTCCAGGCAGCGCTGAGATCTCGGTCATCCTGGCCTGGAACGCCGCGGCCGCATCCGGGCTTTTGCCCGCATTGCTGGCCGCCTCAGTCAAGGCCTCCACGAGTTTGGCATCCGGCTCACGCGTGTTCTGTTGGTAGGCTACGATGCGGCGGCAGACTTCGGGGGCCGCTTCTTTGAAGTAGGCCGCCTCTGGCATGCCCGCTCGCGCGGCCAGGTCTTTGCGCATCGGTGCGGAAATGCGCTTGAAGTCCACGATGCGCTCTGGTGGACAGTAGGAGAGCAGGTAGAAATACACGATGGTCTTCTTCAGAATCTCGGCGGGAATGGGTTTTTTCAGAATCTTAGCGGGGACAGTCTTTTTCCGAGTCGCGGTAGTGTTGGTCTTTTTCATTTGGCATCTCCTCTTATTTGGCCTTTCGATTAGTTTCGGCAGATTTCTGCGCCGTGAACTTTGGGATTGGGGTGGGGAAGATCTTGACCCAGGAGGCCATATCATCCTGAATACCGCACACGATCGCCTGCCCGACCTTGAGACGAGCGATCACTTTGGCCTGATCCTCGGTTAGCGCCATCGCACTAGCCATAGACTGGCAGTCGTCTGAGGCGACCAGACGGTGGACAATCTTGAGATTCGTGTTCTTGAGTGCATCGGGCAAGAGCTTCGAGGGCACTTGGTCAATAATCGCCAGTCCCTGGCCGTAGGCGCGGATTTCGGACAAAATGTCAGCAAACATTTCGCCCATCTTGACCTGCGGGTTGGCGCTGTCGGCAACGAAATGCGCAGAACGCAGGATGCGGTGTGCCTCCTCGATGATCGCCAGGTGGTGCAGTTCACTGGATTCCGGAGAGCCAACTCTTTCGTGCTGGGCCTGGCGGTATTCGTACATAAAATTCAAGAGCAGTGCCATGGTAAAGCACTTGTCGGCGTCATCGCCCATCTGTTGTAGATTGATGACCACCGGTTGATCGAACAGGTCTGCCCAAGGGGTTGAGGCCGGCTGGTCGAACAGACGGCCCTTCCAGCCGCGCATCAGGCTGCCTATGCGCGTGCGCAAAGCCGCGGTGATGTTGTCAGTGATGCGCTGCTCGTATCCCTTGGCGCGCACCAATCCGGTCACGCGGTCATATAGCTGGCCGAGCGTCGGGCACTGCATGTTATCCGGTGGCAGGTTGGATTCCAGCCAACCCTGGCTTCCGTATAGATCTACAAGCGCTTCCTCCAGGATGACCGGCAGGATTTCGTACATGGGAAAACTGGCATTGAAGATGGACTTCAAACGGTCCAGATGCGGCATTACTTGTACGGTTGCTCCTCTCATCCGGATGATATCGAATGGATTGAGCCGCAATTCTTCCAACGGTTGGCCGCCCCACTGCTCCCGCCCGGGCATGTAGACGGCGATCTTGCGGTCGAATGTTCCGGCCTGATTATGTGCCAGAGCTAATTGCACGTACTCGTCCTTGGCCGGTTCGATCACCAGGAAGTTCTTGCCGCGTTCCATGAGTTGGGCGAGCAGACCACGGCAGGTATTCGATTTTCCGCTGCCGGTAATGCCGGTGATGAATACGTGACGGGTCAGCGAGTTCAGGTCAACCTCGTAGCCGAGATTGCCAAGCTCCTCACCGCCTTCGAGCAGGTTGCCCAGTTTCAGGGCTGTTTCGCGCTGCATTGCCATAGGTGGATTCAAGCTGAATGAAGCTGAAAGTTGCAGTGGCAATCCGGGCATCTCTCGCAGTGGAAGATTGGCTAACAGGGACAACTCTTCTGTGTTCAGCGGCGTGGTCAGGTTTTCGAATGCCTCGCCAAACGGGTGGTGGATTTGCTCACTCGCTCCCGGCGCGAAAAGCCGTAAGGGTGGATGCCGGAATGCATCGATCGAGGTCTGGACCTGTCCGTCCCAAAGCGGACCCAGGTCGTGAGCCCTGATCGGTTCAGAGGAACTCTTCTCGCCGCTGACCAGAGCCTTGAGCTGGGCCTGGCCTTGGGCGGCTGTCTCGCTCTGGTCGCTGATCAAATACACGCCGACATTCCAGCATCCCTGGGCCTTGGCAGTCTCGAAACGAACCATGGTCTTTTCGAGCAACCGGTTGCATGCTTCAGCATGCTTGTTGAGATATTCCTGCCCAAACGATAGTGATTCTCCCGTGCTTGTCCCGTCGGTCGTCGAGAGGCCGGTAGATTTGCTCAACGATTCGGACTCGGAGAGACTCGTGCCAGTGCTTTCTGTTGTTCCTGAGGAAGGCAACAATTGCCCGAACATGCCCAACATGCCGGAGAGCAGGAAGGGGCCGCCGGCTGCGAGCAGCAGACCCGAGATCCCAGCCAGCCCGGCGATCTTCAAACCCTTCCCGGCGCCGCTGGATTTTTCCAGGCCGGTCCCCAAGGCCCCCTTGCTCAGGCTCGAACCCTTGCTGTCGGAGGTGCCGCGTGAGACGCTCGAGGAGGTGGTGTCGCCTTCGGTGCGCGCGATCGATTCTGAACTCCCTGTGCTGGTGCTGCGCTGGATGGTTGACTTGGTAAACGCATGCACTTGACCGGAGAGCGTTCGACAGGCTGTGATAATTTCGCCCACCTCCTTCTCGGACATGGGATTGGCGATCACCATGTAGAGATATGGTTTGCCGCGCAGGCCGCGCATGAACAGGTCGAGGCTCTGGGGATGTTCATCGGATTTCTCCCCGGTCTTAACCGAAGGGATTCCTGTGAATGCGCGCGCGTAGCGATAGGAACTGAGCGGGAGGTGGACGTGATCAACGACCTGCTTGTACTCACTAACAGCCTTGACGCGCGTCCCGGGCCAATTGGAGCACAGGAATTGACCCATTTGGTCGGCAAACAATCTTGGTTGTGTGCTGGGGACGCGCGCGTTGACGCCGATGAAGATGCGGTTGCGCAGGCCGTCACTACTGACGATGAAGATCAGCGCGTAACGCGGGTCGTGACAGGCAGCCAGCGTGGTTTGAATTGCCTTGAAATATTCTTTGGTGGCTTCAACGACAGGCTTCCCGACCTGCTCCAATTCCAGGAAGGCTAGATCTTGTTGCTGCGGCAGATCATCATCCAGCAGGCGAACATAACCTTTTTCGAAAACAGGCCCATCCAAGTAATCGCGGCCAAGGGTGAACAGCAATGACTTCGAAAGTGCGTCACCTGCCAGCATCAAAGTTTCTGCTGAGATCTGCCTGCTAAGGACTGGCCTCTGCTCCTCAGCTGGTATAACGTTTGTCTCTTCGGCCATAGTTCCACCGCCTAGAAAATTACTGTCTGCCTACAGTGAACTTGGTTCTGGCAAAAATGATCTCATCCCCTTGTTGCAGGGAACGAGGCTGGTCTGGGGTGAGACGATCACCATTCACGAACGTTCCATTGATGCTGTTCAAATCCACGATTTCCATCTTGCCACCCATCGCCCGGAGTTCGGCGTGAAAGCGCGAGGCCTTGATGTCGTCCATACGCAGATCGTTTGTCTCGCCCCGGCCGATCCTGGTCGTGCCCAATGGAATAGGATGAATCTGACCCTTAATCGATGTCAGTCTCCACAGGCCATCTTGAGATAAGGCAGATTTGCCAGATTGCCCCGGCCCGAGGGGTTCATCCGCAAAAACGATTGTGGGTTCATGCGTCTCAAAAGATGCGCCATATTCCAGCCCAATTCCATGAGCGACGATTTCTTCAGGGTTATCGGCCAGAACCACCTTTTCAGCGCCAAAACGTTTTCGCAAGTATCCGATGATCGTAAAGAGCTGTGCTCCACCTCCAACCAGGATTACTTGACCAACCTGCGAGTCATGGAGAGACATGGTCTTCAACGCGTTCTCGATCAGGACGCTGAATGAGCCATCGAGATGTGACACGGTTTTTATAAAATTTGACTCATCCAGTGCGATTACTTTACGATAAATTTCCCCACTTCTCATCACTAGTGTGATCGCCCGTTGGGTGGTGTGGAGTAATTGGCCCGGGTGTAACATTTGCCGGCTCAAAGACTCCTTTAGGCGTTGGCCAAAGACCCGCAGGGTAACCAGTGCTGACGGGTCGTCAGCGAGAGCGGAGGCGGGGATGTTTAACTCGTCAACAATGTACTTCGCCAGTTCAGCATCGTAGAGACCGCCTCCGAATGGCTCGCCATAACGACCGAGGTAATTCACTCCGCCAGTTGCAGGGTCGATCTGGCCCGCGATGATATCGGTGGTGCTTCCACCAACATCTATGATGAGCGCCGGCCCATGACCATTTCGATTCTCTAAGAGCCCTGTTCGTTTTAGCGATAGGATTGCCCCTTCGGGTTCCGCCACGAAACGAATTTGGTCGAAAGCCTCATTAAAAAATTCATGAACAACCTGCTCGAATTCTTGGAAAACCTTTCCCTCGTGATCGAAACGCCAGTGGACCGGATAGGCAAATGTAAAATAGACTCGGTTGTCGAACGGATCACTCCGCCATTTTTCCTGCCGTACCTGATCCAGAACAGCCTTGAGCAACATTCGGGTATAGGACAGGGCCTCGGCATGTGTGTAGCGTCTCTGATGAGGGAGGGGGCTTGCCTCCAGATATACCCCGATACACGGCTTGAAGTATTCGCGTACCCGCTCGCGAGTCCGTTCGTCGTCCAATTGCTGCTGGGCAACTTCTCCAAAGCTTTCTACGGCTGTCCCCTCGGGGTTGAGGCATACAGCCGCTGGCAGTTTCCGGTCGACGAAACTTGTCATCGGTGAAGGTTGTGGTTCACCCAGAATCTGAGCTTGACCGCCTGTAATCTTATATTCCACCCGATACAGACGCCAGTTCGTAGCACCACAATCAAGAGCGAATAGGGTCAATTGTCGGCTGGGTTTCATGGCTTTTCCGCGAATTGCACGAAAAACTGACAGAATTAGTTCTATACCTCTAAGGCCTTCCCCCAACAATACTGCAAAAACCGAGTATTCAAGGATTATATATCATA
>CAYJLS010000110.1:0-1853 GCA_964371065.1 uncultured Anaerolineaceae bacterium
AACGGATAGTGCGGCTGGCCGCCGTCCTGCACTTCGATCTCCTGCGCGGAATATTTCTCGCGGGCCACATCCACGATGCGAAATGCCTCGTGGCGATTCAGGTCTTCGCCGTAGTAGAAAGTGATCAGTTCATGCTTGCCGGCTTCGGCTTTCTCAAGGAAACCCACCACCGCCTCCTCCACCGACGCGGCCGCGAGCACCAGCTTGCCGTCCAGCAACGCGATCACCTGTCCCGTCTCCACGTTCACGCCATCAATTTCCACCGTGCGCGTGGCAATCGTGATCTCGCCGCTCTGCACGGAGGCCAGGGACTTGGACATCTTCCCGGCAACGGCATCCACCTCCCCGTCCGGGTTGTGCGCGAGCATGGCGGCCAGTCCCTGCGGCACGGTCTTGCTCGGCACCACGGCCACCTGTTTCACCGTCACCTCTTTGGCCTGGTTCGCGGCCAGGATGATGTTCCTGTTGTTCGGCAGGATGATGACTTTGTCGGTCGGCAGGTTCTCGAACGCCGCCAAAATCTCCTGCGTGGACGGGTTCATCGTCTGCCCGCCCTCGACGATGGCGCCAGCGCCGAGCGAGGCGAAGATGCGGCTCAGTCCCTTGCCCGGCGAGACGACCACCACCGCGATCTGTCCCGGCTCCACAACTTGAAGCTCGATCTTCTCGGACTTCGACTTTTGGATGTCATCCATCTGCGCCAGCAGGTTTTCCATCGCCACTTTGGAGATGGTGCCGAGTCCCATGATGTAGTCAATCGGTTCGTAGCGTTTGTCGAGCGGCACGTGGATGTGCATGCGGTACATGCCCTCGCCCTCGCCCACTTGGATGGAGGTGCCCATCCCCTCGAGTTTGCCGTAGAAAGATTGCAGGTCGAGCGTGCCGTCGGGAAAGAAGTCCACCACCACTTCGTAATCCTGGCCCTCTTCGACGGACTCCATCGCGTTCTGCATATTCATGGCCGACATCGGCTGGACGCTCATGGTCGGGACATCGAGCGGCTCGCCGTTGAAGTAACGCATCATTCCCTCCAGGATGAAGAACAATCCCTTCCCGCCCGAGTCCACCACGCCCGCCTGTTTGAGGACCGGCAACAGGTTGGGCGTGTTCTGCACCGACGCGTCCGCGGCTGGGATGATGCGTTCCAGGATTTCGATCGGATCCTGCGTCTCCGCCAGCGCGGCTTCGGCGGCCGCGGCCACATCTTTCGAGACGGTCAGGATCGTCCCCTCCACCGGGCGGACGACTCCCTTGTACGCGGTGTCGCGTCCCTCCACGAAGGCTTTGACCAGCGTTGGCCCGTCGAGCGTCTCTGCGCCGTGCACGCCGCGCGAAAACCCGCGCCACAACTGCGACAGGATCACGCCCGAATTGCCGCGCGCGCCCATCAACGCGCCCTTGGCCACCGCGGCCGCCATCTCGCCCACGTTGCGCGTGCCGAGTTCGGCGATCTCGTTCCAGGCCGATTGCATCGTCAGCGTCATGTTCGTGCCGGTGTCGCCGTCGGGAACGGGGAAAACATTCAGGGAGTTGACCAGTGCCTGGTTGGTGCGCAGCCAGGTCAACCCGGCCTGGACCAATTCCTTCAGAACCAGGCCGTCAATCGGCTTGTCGCGCAGGTGTTGCAGGTGTTTGGCCTGGATGTCGGTGGAATCAGAACCCATGAAATGCTCCTCAACTGACTTAAGACCCTAAAGGTTTTCTTGCTTTCTTAGTTAATTTTCACGAGAGAAACCTTTAGGGTCTGTCAAATTCTACTAATCCAGGTCGCTGACCCGCAGACCGGCCACGTGCACGCTGACCGTGTTGACCTTCAACCCCAGCGCCCTCTCCACATGGAAGCGAACCGTGTT
>CAYJLS010000110.1:1953-14140 GCA_964371065.1 uncultured Anaerolineaceae bacterium
CGAATCCCCGCCGCGATGCCTTGCGGATGCTGGAAGATGGAACTGCCCGAGACGAACGCGTCGGCGCCCGCTTTCTGGACCTCGGGCAGGGTCGCGGACGAAAGGCCGCCGTCCACCTCCAGCCAGGCGGACGAGCCGATCTTGTCCAGCGCGCGGCGGAGGGTAGCGATCTTCGGCAGGACTTCGGGGATGAATTTCTGGCCCGAAAAGCCGGGGTTGACGGTCAACACCAGCACAACGTCAACCAGCGACAGCATGGGTTCAATCGCCGAAGCGGGCGTGGCCGGGTTCAGCGTCACACCCGCCTTGCATCCCAGCGACTTGATCTGCTGGATGGTACGATGCAAATGCGGACAGGTTTCCACGTGCACGGTGATGTGCGACGCGCCCGCTTTGATAAAAGCCTCGATGTGACGTTCCGGTTCTTCGATCATCAAATGCACGTCGAGCGGAAGTTTCGTGGCGCGGCGGCAGGCCTCCACAATGACCAGGCCCATCGTCAGGTTTGGGACGAAGCGGCCGTCCATCACGTCCACGTGGATCCAGTCCGCGCCCGCGGCTTCGCAAGCCGCCAGGTCCGCGCCGAGGCGGGTAAAGTCCGCAGAAAGAATGGAGGGGGCGAGAATGAAAGAGGTCATCACGGATTCCAGGTGAAATACACCCACATCCAAAACGGGATCAGCCCGCCAACCGCGAACAATGCCAGCAGGCCGAGGCCGATGGTCGCCCAGTCAATGTCGAGGTCGAGGGAAGGCGGCTCGAAAGCCGCGACCGGCGCAGGGTCAGGGGTGGAAGCGACGGGCGGTTCCTCGAAATGGTTGACCGCCTCCGGCGTCAAGGCCAGTTGCGGGGGCGTGAATTCGCGCAGCGTCCCAAAGCGCATCAGCACGCGTCCCAACTGGTCGGCGGTGCGATAGCGGGCGGAGGGTTCCTTGGAAAGTATTTTTGATTGGATCTGTTCCAGCATCGGCGGGATGTCGGGCAGGTATTCGCCCAGCGGATGCGGATGGGAATGGATGTGCATGTGCGCCAGGTCGTCGGCGGTGGCGGCGTTGAAGGGCAGGGTGCCGGTCAGCATTTCGTAAAGCACCACGCCCAGCGAGTACACGTCCGAGGCGGGCGAGGGCGCCTGGCCGCGCGCCTGCTCGGGCGAGAAATATTGCGGCGAACCCCAGACCACATCCTCGCGGTCGCCGGGGTGGATGGTGGAGAGGGCGCGGGCGATGCCGAAATCCGTCACTTTGAGGCGATGGTCGGGCGCGATCAGCAGGTTGTGCGGCTTCACGTCGCAATGCACCAGCCCGGCGCGATGGGCGTAGCCGATACCCGCGCAGGCCTGCACCATCAACGGGATGGCCTCCTCGACGGTGAAGCGCCCGCGCTTGCGCAGCAGGGATTTCAAGTCTGTGCCGGGGATGTGTTCCATCACGATGAACAACTGGCCGCTCTCCAGCCCGAAATCGTGGACGGTGACGATGTTGGGATGCGAAAGGTTGGCGGCGGCGCGCGCCTCCTGGCGGAAGCGTTCCTGGAACTCCTTATCGCTCGAGTAGTCGGCGCGCAGGACTTTGATGGCCACCGAGCGTTCGAGCATCAGGTCGCGCGCCCGATACACCTCGGCCATGCCACCGGAACCGAGGCTCTCGAGCAGTTGATAACGCTGGTTGAGCAGGTCGCCTGCTTTCATGCTTGAAATTATAACATGCAGGGGGGAGGGGTAATTTTTGCCCGGTGTGCTTATTTCGTGTTGCGTGTTGCGTGTTTCGTAACGCGTTACGCAATACGCTCCACGCTCTACGCCACACAGTATAATGACCCCATGCGCCGCGCCCTGCTCCTATACAATCCCGCCGCCGGGCGATTCCCGGCCAAGCCCTTCCTGCATTCCGTAGTCAAGACCCTCGCCCAGTCCGGCTGGCGAACAGACGTGACCGCCACCCAAAGCGGCGCGCACGCCACCGAGTCCGCGCGCCTGGCCGCCGACGAAAAATTCGAGGCGGTCTTCGCCTGCGGCGGCGACGGGACGATTGGCCAGGCCGCGGCCGGGCTGGCCGGCACGGACACTGCTCTCGGCATCCTGCCCAGCGGTACCGCCAACGTGCTGGCGCTCGAATTCGGCCTGCCGGTCTTTTCCTGGACCCGCTGGTGGGCGCTCAAAGAAAACGCGCGCACGCTGGCCGACGCGCCCGTCCGCGCGGTGGACGTGGGCATTTGCAACGGACAGCCCTTTTTGCTCTGGGCCGGCATGGGACTCGACGCCATGGCCATTCACAGCACCGAGCCGCGCCTGCGCGTGGAAAAATTCTTCGCCTTCCCTGAATACTTCGGCGCCACCGTCTGGAACGCCAGCCAGTGGGGCGGCGTGCGCCTGCGCCTGTGGGCCGACGACCAGGAAGTGGAAGGCCACTTCATGCTGGCAATCGCCAACAACATCCGCCGCTACATGGGCGGCCTGGCCGTGCTTTCCCCCGAAGCGCACATGGACGACGGCGAGTTCGACCTGTGGCTGCTCTCCGGTAACAACCTCGGCGACGCGCTCATGCGCGCCTACGAACTTTGGCGCGGCCATCACCTGAGTTCCGACAAGGCGCGTCGCATCCCGTTCCATACTTTGCGCGTCACAGCCGACGCCCCCTTCCTCGTCCAGACCGATGGCGAGCCGCGCCCCGAGACGCGCGAAGTCGTCATCGCCATCCAGCCGCGCGCCCTGCGCATGCTCATGCCCGTCAAAGCGCTGGGCCTGCTTTCCAAGATATAATCGCACAGATTTGTTCGTCATTGCGAGGAGGGTCGAGACGTACCCGTCGAGACCCGACGAAGCAATCTCCTCGAACGCGGGGATTGCTTCGCAGCGAACGCTCGCAATGACGGGTGGCAAGACTGACCATGAACCTTGACCTGCGCCGACTCCTCACCCTGCCTGTAATCCTTTCCGCCTCGGGACTGGCCTGCCTGCTGACGCTGGCCACGCTGGCCTGGTTTGGATTCTCCGCCTCGCCTCCGGGCGCGGACCTCGGGTTTGCTCCCGCGGACCTGACCCTGATCCCCGCCCCGACCTCCACTCCCCCGACCACACCGACCTTGACTCCCGACCCCCTGCAAGTTGGCACGCCGACCGCTCCCGCCGGGATGATCGCGGTGGGTGTCTACGTCCAGATCACCGGCACCGGCGGCGACGGCCTGCGACTGCGCTCCGCGCCCGGGCTGACGAGCGAACTCTTGTTCCTCGGCGAGGACGCGGAAGTCTTCATGGTACGCGACGGTCCGCAGGAAGCCAACGGCTACACCTGGTGGTACCTCGTCGCGCCATACGATGAATCCCGCGCAGGCTGGGCCGCGGCGAAATTTTTGTCGGTGGTCCCGCCGCCGCCGCAATAATTGTTGTAGGACAAATTGCCAATTTGTCTACGCGTGTGCGTCGCACCTTGCCAGCCAGGCTAAATCCACCCCGTTTGGTGCGATGCACTCCATGGAAACGAGAAAACATGACCGAAAAACCCACCGATATCACTGCCAATAAATCCACCCGCGAACTAAGCCTCACCTGGTCCGACGGACACGTGAGCGTGTACCCGTTCGGGCTGTTGCGAGCCGCCTGTCCGTGCGCCTCGTGCCGCGGCGGACACGAAAACATGCAGGCTGAGCCCGACGCGGCCATCTTTGCGGCGGACCTGCCCGATTCCGCCGAGACGCGGCTGGTGAACGTGCGCGCCGTCGGCTCGTACGCCATCTCCATCGTGTGGGAGGATGGACACGATTACGGCATCTACAACTGGCATTATCTGCGCGCGCTGTGTCCGTGCGAGGAACACCGGGGGAAAGCCTGAGCGGGTACGCATCCGATTTTTTTCAAAAATACGTCACAGAGTATGTTATTATGGAGTGGGGAAAAGCAGTAGCCTTGCAGGAATCTCCTGCAAGGTTCTACACATCGCCTCCCCACCAATTGGTCAAAGGGCCCAAAACCCTGTCAACTGTTCGGGAGGGTCGGCGCATTGCGCAACAGACAATCGACCCTGCAGGCTAAAACCTCCGTTGAACGTTTGCGACCCTCCCGTACAGCGTCGTTATTCACAGGATAAGCAACCATGGACACCTTCATCATTTCAGTAATAATCCTCATCGTTCTGTTCGGATTGGGATACCTGACATTTGCCCGAAATGCGACCATCTTTGAACATCAACGCGGCCTGCTCTACCACAGCGGAAAATTTAAAGGCGTCCTTCCGCCGGGACGGCACACATATTTTTCGACCCGGACGATCGTGCAAATCATCGATGTTCGCGAACAGTTCGTGACCCTGCCCGGACAGGAAGTGTTGACAGCCGACAACATCGGCCTGAAGGTCAGCCTGGCCGCCGGATTCAAAGTAAAAGACCCCTTTGTGGCCTTCAATCAAACAGCCAGCTACCAACAGGCCCTGTACCTCATCCTGCAACTAAATCTGCGCGACGTGGTTGGTAGCATGGCCGTGGATGATTTGCTGGTCAAACGGGAAGAGATCGGCAAACTCGTCTTCGAGAAATCAACGCAAAAAGCGGCGGACCTCGGGCTGGAATTGTCGCTGGTTAATATTCGCGACATCATGTTCCCAGGGGAGCTAAAGAACATCTTCGCCCAGATCGTCAATGCCCGCAAGGAAGGACTGGCCGCACTGGAACGCGCCCGCGGGGAGGGTGCCGCGCTTCGCAACCTGGCAAACGCCGCCCGCCTGCTGGACGGGAATCCCAACCTGCAACAACTGCGGCTCCTGCAAACCCTGGAGAACAAGTCGGGTAATACAATCGTGCTCTTGGGAGATGTGCTTTCGAACTTGAAGAAAGGATTGACCAAAGGAATCCCGTCAGAGACGGAACAATCCGATTAGAATCTATCCGAAAAATGTAAAAAGCGGCCCCTCGTCTCACCTGAAAACGAAGGGCCGCTTTTTTTACTTTCGGGAAAACTCATCTATTACTTTATGCGAACCGACCGTCAGAAGATAATACGCATTTCCCTCCTGTCGAAAGATGCACCGATATGCCATGTCAACGTAGAATTCCCAATAGCGTGTCCCCTCGATTCGATGGATTTGCAGGGAACGGTGCTTTGGATTTTCAGCAAGGAACTTGACCTGCTTCTTGAGTTTCTTCTGGATCGCTACCGGTAGGGATTTGTAATCCTGCCGTAACCGCTCGGTCAGGATGATTTCATTCATCGAGCCAGTCCAATGCCTTGTCAATATCCTGCGGTTGGACGCGATAAACGCGACCCGCTTCAATATCTGCTTCTGCTTCACGGATGCGATGCTGCCATTCCTCGGTCACAAAATAGGTCTGGTTGCTTCGCTTCAATTCCCGAAAGAAAACTTCAAGGCGTAGGAAAGTCTCATAATCCATCAAGACTTCTCTTGCCTTTCCGTCTTTGCCGAAGAATATCTTTACATCTGTAAGAGAAAGTTCGCTCATTGCCTGCTCCGAGTCGGATCAACCGAAATCGTTTCTCACATTATAATACCCCCATGTCCAAAACCCAAACCCGTTTCGTCTGTCAGCAATGCGGACGCGTATCCGCCAGTTACATGGGCAAGTGCCCGCAATGCGGGACGTTCAACTCGATGGTCGAGGAAGTCGTCCACGAGGAGCCTGTCTCCAAAAAGACCGCCGTGCGCGGGCTGACGGGACGCTCCCAGCCGCGGCCGATCGGCGAGGTCAGCGGGGAGGCGGAGGACCGCGTCCATTTGCCGATCGGCGAGTTCGCGCGCGTGCTGGGCGGCGGCATCGTCCCCGGCTCGATCATTCTCGTCAGCGGCGACCCGGGCATCGGCAAATCCACGCTGATGTTGCAGATGGCGATGGAGATGGGCAAGACCCAGCGAGTGCTGTACGTGTCGGGGGAGGAGTCGGAGCGGCAGATCAAGATGCGCGCCGCGCGTTTAACGGCGGCCGGCCGGGGGTCCCTGCCCGAGGCGCTGTTCCTCGTCACGGAAACGAATCTGGAAGTCATCCTGAATCATATCCGGGAAGTCAAGCCCGACCTGCTGGTGGTCGACTCGATCCAGACCACGTATCTCTCGGAACTCGATTCGAGCGCGGGGTCGGTCTCGCAGGTGCGCGAGTGCGCCTCGCAGTTGCGCGAGCTGGCGAAATCCAGCGGCCTGACGGTGTTCATGGTCGGCCACGTGACGAAGGAGGGCGCCATCGCCGGGCCGCGCGTGCTGGAGCATATCGTGGACACGGTGCTGTACCTGGAGGGGGATCGCTTCCAGGCCTATCGTTTGCTGCGCTCGGTGAAGAACCGCTTCGGCGCGACATCGGAGGTGGGCGTGTTCGAGATGCGCGAGGGCGGCATGATCGAAGTGACCAACCCGAGCGAGGCATTCCTCGCGGAGCGCATGATCAACGCGGCAGGCTCGGCCATCGCGGTGACGATGGAGGGCACGCGCCCGATTTTGGTGGAAATCCAGGGGCTGACCTCGCCGACGCAATTCGGCAACGCGCGCCGCACTCCCAACGGCGTGGACTTCAACCGCCTGCTGTTGATCACCGCCGTGCTGACGCGCCGCGTGGGACTCAAACTTGCCGAGCAGGATATTTTTGTCAACGTGGTGGGCGGCATCCAGATCGAGGAGCCAGCCGCGGATTTGGCGGTGGCCGCCGCGATTGCCTCCTCGTGGAAGGATGTGCCTGTCCGCGCTGAGGCAGTGCTGATCGGGGAAATCGGCCTGGCGGGCGAGTTGCGCATGCCCGGCCAGATGGCGCCGCGGCTGCGCGAGGCGCAAAAATTGGGATTCAAGACCGCCATCGTGCCGAAGGCCATCCGCAAAGGGGAATCGTATCCGGGCGGGATCGAGGTTATCGAAGTCCGCTCGCTGGATCAGGCGCTGGCCGCGGCGATGGGGGGGAAGAAGTAGTCAGGTGCCTGAGTACCCGCGCAGGCCGCCTGCGGCTTGGCGTCGCGGAGGCGTTCGACAAGCTCAGTGCAAGCGCGGTCGGCGAGTCTTTTCTCAGGCATGGGTTTTGTCCTTGACTTTTTTGGAGCTATTACGGATAATGGCATAAGTATAGAATCGAGATACTTATGAGTTAGGCGCTCATCTTCACTACTACATTACGTGGCGAACATATCTCGCCATGCGGAGACAAGGTGATCTCACATGCGAACAATTCTGCCAGAATTCTTTGGGTCAACGGCACGTATACAGAACAACTTCTACTTTAGCTTCCTTGCGCTTAACTTTGTGAATTTGAAGCCATTTACTCAAGACATTATCTTGCCTGTTGAGATGGCTAATAATGTAATGACATCCGGCTCCCTAAATTCCTTTATATTGATGGGGTACAAGAACATGGCAACTCAATTCGAAGGCACTTTCTAAATGATATGGTCATTGCCTATGAACGATACTCTATGCTGATGATTGCCTCTCATAACAACGGCCAACATCGCATTGACCCCGCACTCGTTAATGACAGAAGGCTAGGCGCACATCTTTTTGAACAGCTCGCGAATGTTTATCAACCGGACGAAGTTAAATTTCTAATACAGTTGCGACGCTTTCGAAATTCGATTGTGCACTACAATGGTGTCTATTCAATCACAAATGAATTGGACTACACCTTGGGAACACAAAGCTACCACTCTGTTGGTAACGAAGGGCAAAACATTTCGGTTGAGTTTGATACCCTCTTATGGATATATGATAAGCTCGTGCAGACAGTCCAAAGTGGCAATGCCTGTTATTTCGCACATTATCCGCTCTCGTGATCAAGCACTTGCGCCCAAGTCAAAAGCGCCTAACACCGGCTACAGCGGACAGCGGCTGCGCCGCTCGCGCGCAGGCGCGTTTTGCCAGAAGTGGCGCGATGATGCAAAGGAGTCTCGCCGGTCCCGCCGCTGCCGTTGTGCGGCACATCGTAAAACACATCAGCATTGCTTGACAAGGATAATGATTGAAAAGTTTACTTTCTCAAGATAGCGATGGTGAATGATGCGCTTTGAATGGGATGAACGCAAGAACTTGCTTAACATTCGCAATCACAAAATAGATTTTCGGGATGTCTCGATAATCTTTCAAGGCCCGATGTTGATAGACCTGGATGACCGCGAAGACTATGGCGAAGATCGGTGGACAGGAATTGGAATGTTGCGCGATATTCCAGTGGTTATTGTTTTTACCGAGCGCGGCCAAGATGGTCTACGCTTAATCTCTGCCCGTAAGGCGAATCAAAATGAACGGAAACGATATGAACAACACTTCTAAAACCGATTGGGAAGCCTTGGCGGCTATGACCGATGAGGAAATCAATTATTCAGAGATTGCCCCTTTGTCGGCGACATTTTTTGAGCGGGCCCGCGTCTGGCAGCCACAGCCTAAAGTCACGCTCACGATGCAAGTGGACGCGGATATTGTGGAATGGTTCCAGACCGCCAGCGACAATTGGGAAGCCCAAGTGCAAGCGGCATTGCGTTTTTACGTAGAAAGCCACAAAGCATATCAAGGGACTTAAACCAAATCGCCGCCCAGCACTGCGTCAACCCGACCACGCTGGCCGCGGCGATGAAGAAGTACACAGGTAGACACGTCTGACTTGTTTACCTGTTTACCTGTTTACGTGTCTACCTGTATACATCCACTCCGCAACCAATCCCCATTCCCCCCGTATACCTTCTCAGAATCAATCACCCTGAGGAGTTTCCCATGAATCGAAAAATTTTACCCATCCTGCTGGTCGTCTTTCTCGTCACCACCGCCTGCGGATTTGGTATCAGCCTTCCCAAAGCATCCACGCCCGAGCCCGAGGTTACGGACAAAATAACGGTAGCCGTCCCCAGGTCCGAAAAGGCGCGGCTGACGCTCTCGTTCGGCGCGGGAGAGTTGAACCTGTCCCCCGGCGCAAAAGACGCGCTGGTAGACGGTACGGCCACCTACAACTACAGCAAACTTAAACCTGTCATCAAGACCGACGGCGACAGCGTCAGTATCCAGGTGGGCGAGAGCAATTTCAACACTTTCCCCTCTTTTGGCAACCTGACGAATCGTTGGGACCTGAAACTTGGCTCCGCGCCGACCGACCTGACCATTGAAGCGGGCGCGTACACCGGCGTGCTTGAGCTCGGCGGCCTCTCGCTGACTGCGCTGACAGTGAAGGATGGCGCGGCAACGGTGAAGTTGGCCTTTTCTTCACCGAACAAAGCAGAGATGTCCATCCTGCGTTACGAAACGGGCGCGTCCAACGTCAAAATGACCGGGCTGGCGAATGCCAATTTTGGCACACTCGTCTTTTCGGGCGGCGCGGGCGATTACACCCTCGATTTTTCGGGCGACCTACAACGCGCCGCAACGGCCACGATTGACTCGGGCCTGTGCAACATGATGCTGGTCATTCCCGAGGGAGTCCACGCGGTGGTGACGGTGGAGAGCGGCGCGGCGAACGTGAACGCTGGGGCGGGCTGGACGCAAAGCGGGCATGTCTATACCCAGGAGGGCGCAGGCCCCACCCTGACCGTCCTCATCAACATCGGCGCGGGCAACCTGACGTTGACGAAATGACGGCAACCAAAGGGAACCGCGAAGATTCGACACCTGCCCTCCCGAAGGATATCGGGACGATGTGGCGGGCGGCGCCAGGGAGAGTGCGAAGAAAAGCTCTTCGCGATATTCGTGAGACTTCGCGGCCTTCCCATCTTCGCGGTAAAAAATCAGCCACGTTCAAAAATAAAACGTTCAGATACCCCTCTCCGAAAACGGGAGGGGATTTTTTAATCGGAGTAAAAGGTCATATTTAGTCTGTGACCTCCATCACTTGCTTGCGACTGGATTTCACAATAGAATGGTTAAAAACAGATAATTATTGTCTGTATTACCAGAGAGGAATGAACCATGCAAATTACCCGTCAAGCCGATTACGCCGTCCGGGCGGTTTTGTATCTTTCCCGCATGGGAGACAATCAGCGCGCCGCCACCAGCAAGGTGGCGCAGGCACAGCACATCCCGCCTTCGTTTCTCGCCAAGATCATCTCGCAACTGTCCATCGCGGGACTATTGCACACCTCGCGCGGCGCGCGCGGCGGCGTGACGCTGGCGCGTGAGCCAAAAGACATTACCCTGCTGGAAGTCGTCGAGGCCATAGACGGGCCGATCATGCTCAATGAATGTGTGGGCGATAACGCGACCTGCACTTTCGACAAAGACTGCCCGCTCCGCCCGGTCTGGTGCGACGCGCAGGAGGAACTGGTCAACCGCCTGAGAGAGACAAACTTCGAGCAGTTGATGGCGCAGAATTGACGGACACTTTCGCGGATTTGAAAATCCTCCCGGCGGGTATCGCTGGGAGGATTTTGATTCATTTTTTCTATTCACTCTTCTCATGCAAAATGAGATTTCCAATCTCAAATTGCAATGTAAAATGGGATTTCCAACCCCGTTTTGCAAACCCGGATTTTCCCCACTATTCTCTATTTTCCTCCTCCCTGCTTATAATAGCCGGGAGAAATTATTCTATCCAGACTTCCGAAGTCTCCAAGACTTCGGAAGTCTGGAACAAGGAGCCGCATCATGTCTGGACCTCGAACTGTTCGCGCCCCAAGGGGCAATACCCTCACCTGCAAGAACTGGCTCACCGAAGCCGCCTACCGCATGATCCAAAACAACCTCGACCCGGAGGTGGCCGAACGTCCGCAAGACCTGGTCGTCTACGGCGGGCGCGGACAGGCCGCGCGCAACTGGGAATCGTTCGACGCGATTCTTGAGTCGCTGAAAAATCTGGAGGAGGATGAAACCCTGCTCGTCCAGTCTGGCAAGCCGGTGGCGGTGTTCAAGACGCATCGTGACGCGCCGCGCGTGCTGATCGCCAACTCGAACCTCGTCCCACATTGGGCAACGTGGGAACATTTCGATGAACTCGCGAAAAAAGGACTGATCATGTACGGCCAGATGACGGCCGGTTCGTGGATCTACATCGGCACGCAGGGGATTCTGCAAGGCACGTACGAGACCTTCGGCGCGCTGGCCAAACTCAAAGGCTGGGGATCGCTGAAAGGCAAGTTTGTGTTGACAGCGGGTCTCGGCGGGATGGGCGGCGCGCAGCCGCTTTCGATCACCATGAACGAGGGTGTGGGACTCATCGTGGAAGTGGACCCCGAACGCGCCGAGCGCCGTCGCGCCATCGGTTTCGTGGACATGGTGGTGGACAATCTCGAAGAGGCGATGACGCTGGTCGAGGAGGCGGTGAAGAATCAGACGCCGCGCTCCATCGGGTTGATCGGCAACGCCGCGGACGTGTACGCGGAACTGTCCGCGCGGGGAATCGTCCCTGACGTGGTGACAGACCAAACGTCTGCGCATGAGGCGTTGATGTACGTCCCATCCGGGCTGTCGGTGGTCGCGGCGGACGAGTTGCGGAAGTCCGATCCTGAAAAATATAAAAAGATGGCGATGGACTCGATGTCGAGACACGTGCAGGCAATGCTGGCCTTCCAGCGCGCCGGCGCGGAGGTGTTCGACTACGGCAACAACATCCGCCAGCAGGCCTACAACCACGGCGTGACGGACGCGTTCGATTTCCCCGGCTTTGTGCCAGCCTACATCCGTCCGCTGTTTTGCGAGGGCAAGGGACCCTTTCGCTGGGTGGCGCTTTCGGGTGATCCTGAGGATATTTTCACCACCGACCGCGCCATCATGGAGTTGTTCCCCGAAGACGCGCACCTGCATCGCTGGCTGAAGTTGGCGCGCGAGAAAGTTCCGTTCCAGGGATTGCCCGCGCGCATCTGTTGGCTGGGTTATGGCGAGCGCGCCAGGGCGGGACTCAAATTCAACGAACTGGTCGCGACGGGAAAAGTGAAAGCCCCCATCGTGATCGGGCGCGACCACCTCGACTCAGGCTCGGTCGCTTCGCCCAACCGCGAGACCGAGGCGATGAAGGACGGCTCAGACGCGATCTCCGATTGGGCGATATTGAACGCCATGATCAACGCAGTCGGCGGCGCGACCTGGGTCTCGTTCCATCACGGCGGCGGTGTGGGCATGGGATATTCGCAACACGCGGGACAGGTCATCGTGGCAGACGGCACTCCCGAGGCCGCAGTGCGATTGGAGCGCGTCCTGACCACCGACCCGGGCATGGGCATCGTCCGTCACGCGGACGCGGGCTACGAGATCGCCATCGAAGCCGCCAAACGTCATGGCATCAAGATGCCGATGTTGAA
>CAYJLS010000111.1:0-14072 GCA_964371065.1 uncultured Anaerolineaceae bacterium
GGCGGTGGGGTGGGCAACCACCCCACCGACCGAAATTTTCACCGCGAAGACCGCACACCTGCCCTGGCGGGCGGTGCCAGGGAAGAACGCGAAGAAAAACTAAAGAATTTAAATATCCGTGTTGAGAATCTGCAAGAAAACCTTCGCGATTTTAAACTTTCCTTCGCGGCCTTCGCATCTTCGCGGTGAGATTGCCTTTTTGCAGTGGACTCAAGTGCGCAATCCAGCAAAGCATTTGGTGATCTACTGATATTGGATATCCGGGGTTATTGCCCATCATTCATTTCTAGGTGTCACCACAGTTAAACGTGGTGGCTTTTCACAGGCACAAAAACCATCCGCTAATCTACGCAAATCTGCGCGAATTGGTTTTAGATTAGCAAAAATTCGGTTAGCGCGCCAAACCGATGGGGCGGCAGTTCAACTGCCGCCTAACCCCAGCGGTTATCCCAGCACTTTGGCGCGCTAACAAAATTCGCGTGAATTCGCGGACAAAAAAACTGGACACGCTTCAGTGCAGTCGCACCCGTTCCTAAGCGGAGGAAAATAATTCCGTTTCCCGCTTGACATCCCTGCGGGATGCAGGTAATCTCCACTCATGCAACGCTGGTTCCGCTTTCGTAATGACCTGGGCCTGCAACTGCTGGCACTGTATCTCCTGCTGATCGTCCCGTTCCTGCTGGCCCTGTGGATCTTCGACGGGTTGGTCGGCCAGCGGATTCGCGAGGACGTGCAGACCAGCGATACTTCCCTGGCGCAGGCCATCGCGCAGGAGACCGACCTCTCGATTGGCAACGCGCTGAACATGGTGGCGGGACTGGCCTCCTATCCGGGGGTGATCGAAGCCGATCCTATCGAGATGGAGTCGCTGTTTCAGGTGATCCTGAGCACGCGCCCGGATGTCAACCTGGTCTATCGTTTGGATGCAAACGGCATCATGCTCTATCACTATCCGGTCGGGCCCGGCTCCACCGTCGGGGTTGATTTTTCATTCCGGGATTACTTCCAGGGCGCGCTGCGCACGACACAGCCGCTCGTCTCACAGGGACGCATTTCGCCGACCACTGAGCAGGCCGTGGCGACCGCCGTCATGCCGCTCTGGTCCCCCGACGGAAAATTCCTCGGGCTGGTGGGCGCGAATATCAGGCTCGAAAGCCTGAGCGAAACACTGACGGCCATCCTCTCGGAACATCAATCCGGGCAGGGCTTTCAGGTGGTCATCCTCGATTCGGCGGGGCAGATCATCGCCTATCCCGACCCCAGCCTTCTGCTGCATCCCGCCTCCGACCTATTGCCTGCCGATTTTCCTGCCGGTTCGAATGCTGAAGAACACGCGCGCATCCTGGACGCGCCCGACGGCGAGCAAAGACTTTACACCTACGCCGCAGTCCCGGACATCGGCTGGAAAGTGGTGGTCAGCCGTCCCACCTCGGCGGCCTTCACCACCCAGATCTTTCTGCGCCGAATCGTGCTGGTGGCGGCAGGCAGTTTCCTGCTGATTGGCTTGTTCTTCTGGCTGGCGCTCGCCTTCCGCGTCATCCAGCCGATTGAACGGCTGGCGCCCATCAGCGAATCCATCGGAACGAGACAGGGCATCAGCAAAGAGGAGCGAAGCCTGCTCCTCCGGCAGGCGGGACGCCGCGACCAGATCGGCCACCTCATCCGCAGTATCATCCAAATGGGCGATTCCATCGAAGCGCGCATGAAGGAGCAGGCCACCCTGCTGGAGACCAGCACGGCGGTCATCTCCACCCTCGATCTGCAAACCGTGCTGGATCGCATCCTGGAGCAAATGGGGCGATTGCTGGCGATCCAAATGTACGCCATCATCCAACTGGATGAACAGGCGGGCTCGTTCCGCATCCGCGCCAGCCGCGGCCTCTCGCGTCAATTTACCGAGAGCCTGTCCATTATGCCGACCGAACCCGACTCGGTCACCATGCGCGCCCTGAACGTCCGCCAGCCCGTGCAGGTCAGCGACACGGAAACCGACCCGTCCTACGTCATTCGGCGGGTGCGCGCCCGCGCCGAGGGTTACCGCGCCATCCTGGCCGTGCCGCTCCACACCAAACACGCGCCGCCCACCGCGCTGGTCGTCTTCCATCCCACCCCGCATGCCTTTGCCGAAAATGAGATCCAACTGCTGGTGAACTTTGCCAATCACGCCGCCATGGCGGTTGAGAATGCCATCCTGTTCGAGCGCAGCGACATGCGCCTGGAGGAGCAAACCCGCCGCCTCGAATCCCTCGTCCAGTCCCTGCATGACGGCTTGATCCTCAGCGACCTGGAAGGCAAAACCGTTTACGCCAACCGCCGCGTGGGGACGATGGCCGACCTGGCGGTGGATGAACTGGCGGGGTTGCCGGTCAAGCACATTTTGGCGCGCATCCTCTCCCGTTCGCAGGACAGCGAAAAGGCGCGCAGGGCGGCGCAAAAAATCCACGAGAAGGGCGGCGAGCGCAGCGCGGAAATTTCCATTTCGGATGACGGGCGGACAACCTACCTGCGCCTCGAAACCTTCGACGTGACCGATGCGCGCGGGACCCTGGGCGGGCGCGGCCTGCTTCTGCACGACATCACCGCCGACCGCGAACTCGACCGCATGCGCGCCAGCCTGGTCTCCACCGTCTCGCACGAACTACGTACTCCCCTGGCCTCCATCAAAGGCTACGCCACCACGCTGCTGGCCGAGGATGTGCAATGGGATCGCGAATCGCAAAACGAATTTCTGCAGATCATCTCGGACGAATCCGACCGCCTGAGCGAACTGGTCAACAACATTCTCGATCTTTCGCGGCTGGATGCGGGCGTCCTGCGCCTGGAACGGGTGGAATGTAATCTCGAGGAGGCCATCCACCGGGCGGCGAAACAGGCCCGCTTTGGCGCGAACCGGCTCGAGGTCCAGGTGGAGGCGGGCCTGCCTGCGCTGTACGCCGATCCGCTTCGGCTGGGGGCGATCCTGCGAAATTTGTTCGAGAACGCAGTCAAATACGGCGGTGAGAAAACTTCGATCCGGGTGGATGTCCAAAAACAGGACGGGAGCATTTTGTTCCGCGTCGCGGACGATGGGCCGGGCATCCCGCCCGAGGAAAGGGCGCGCATCTTCGAGAGTTTCTACCGCGTGGATGACAGCCTGACGCGCTCGGCGGGCGGCGCAGGGCTGGGGCTGGCGATCTGCCAGGGGCTGGTGCGCGCGCACGGCGGCAGGATTTGGGTGGAGCCGCAGGAGCGGGGCGCGTGCATCGCGTTTTCGATTCCCCTAACTCGGACAAGCCGAAAAAGAATTAAACACGAAGGTCACGAAGGAAGATCTTAAAAATCCTTGCCGCTCCGCGAAAAACAAGAATCTCACTTCTAAGTTCTTAAAGATAAAAAAGGTGAAGCCATGAACATTACCGTGCTGGTGGTGGATGATGAAAAACCTTTGCGCGAATTCGTGCGGCGCAACCTGGAGGCGCGCGGTTACAAGGTGTTGAACGCCGCCAACGGGCTGGAAGCGCTGGCGGTCTTCGAGAACGGGCAGGTGGACCTGGTGATCCTGGATATTATGATGCCGCACCTGGACGGGCTGGAGACGGCGCGCCGCATCCGCGCCGGGTCGCGCGTGCCGATCATCATCCTGACGGCCATGGGCGAGGAGGCCGACAAGGTGCGCGCCTTCGACCTGGGCGCGGACGATTACCTGACCAAGCCCTTCGGCGTGGGCGAACTGCTCGGGCGCATCCAGGCCGTGTTGCGGCGCTCGCGCTGGAGCGAAGCGCCTGCCGCGCAGGAACGGCTGGCGCGCGGCGAGATCGCGGTGGACTTGCCGCGCCACGAGGTGAAGGCGCGCGGGGAACTGGTGGAATTGACGCCCATCGAGTTCAACCTGCTGGTGTATCTGATGCGGCACGCGGGCAAGGTGCTTTCTCACCGCGATATTTTGCAGAATGTGTGGGGGCCTGAATACGGGCATGAAGTCGAATATCTGCGCGTGTACATGGGCCACCTGCGCCAGAAGGTGGAGGATGACCCGTTGAAGCCAAAATATATCCAGACCGAGCGGGGGATTGGCTATCGTTTTGGGGAGTAGCAACCAGGAGACCCTAAGTAGCCGTGTAAAAATAACTTCCCGATTTCAAAGTTCGCGAGCAGTTGCACTGCGAGCCGTCAGCAGTCCAACTGCTGACGGAAACACGGAACTTATTTTTCACAAGTCCTAAAGATTTTCTTTCCCAATCAGGAACCAGGTTGGCAAAGGTATGCCATCTACCGTGACGAAGGTTAACGGGGGAAACCTTTAGGGTCTGGGGAATTTACGGAATTTTTACTTTCCGCGCCCCTGTTTTTAGTCAATTTTTGTGTTCGTTTTGTAGAATTGGGATAGTTGCAGAGTCGCTTGACCTGCTAAATTCAGCAAATCACAGATTCCTCCGTCATTGCGAGGAGGGTGCACTTCCCGACGAAGCAATCCCCGGTTCCAAGAGGAGATTGCTTCGCATCCTTCGACTTCGCTATGCTCCGCTCAGGACGCTCGCAATGACGGGTTGTTAGGGATGCTTGAATCAAACCGTGATTTACTGAAATTGCTTTCACTCCCAAAGGAGGAGTACCTTATGAATCGCAAACTGTTTGCCCTCTTGTCCGTTCTGGTCTTTGCCAGCCTCGCGCTGGCGGCCTGCGGACCCAAAGCCACGCCCACCGAAGCCCCTGTCCCAACCAAAGCGCCCACCGCCGCCCCTGTTGTAACCGAAGCGCCCACCGAAGCGCCGGTCGTTGAAAAGACTGCGTTGATCGGCTTCACGGCTTCGCTGACCGGCTCCCTCAACGTTGAATCGACCCGCCAGAACAACGGCTTCCAGTTGTGGATGGACCAGGTCAATGCCGCGGGAGGCATCAAACTGGCCGACGGTTCGGTGGTCAAGTTCGCGTCAAAATTCTACGATGATGAATCCAGCAAGGACCGCGTCCAGGAACTGTACACCAAACTGGCAACCGAGGATAACGCCGACTTCCTGATCAGCCCCTACTCTTCGGGCCTGGCGGACGCCTCCGCGGTGATTGCCGAGCAGTATGGCAAGGTGATGATTACCACCGGCGCGGCCTCTGTTGGCACGTATCAAAAAGGCTACACGCTGGTCTATCAAACCTACACTCCCACTACCGCTTACCTAACCGGCGCGATTGACCTGCTTGCCAGCCTGGATGCAAACGCCAAGAAGATTGCCCTCATCCACGAGAACGACAAGTTCTCTACCGATGTCGTTGCTGCGGGAGAGGCGTACGCCATCAGCCAGGGATACGAAATCGTGATGAACGAAGGCTACGATACCGGCACAACCGACTTTGCGCCCATCATCAACAAGATCCCCGCGGATGTGGATGCGGTTATGGGCGGCGGCCACTTCGCCGACGGCCAGCAACTCGCCAAGGCCCTGTTCGATAAGGGCATTACCCCGAAATTCGTTGCCCTGCTGGTTGCCCCCCCCGAACCGACCTTTGCCGAGATCGGCGACGCGGCCTTTGGCATTGTCGGCCCCAGCCAATGGGAACCGCTGGCCGCCTTCACGCCGGATTACGGTCTGACCGGCGCCGAGTTCATTGACGCTTACAAAGCCGCCTACGGTGAGGAACCCTCCTACCACGCGGCGGGCGGATACGCGGCAGGCCTGATTCTGCAAAAGGCCATTGAGACGGCTGGCTCGCTTGATACAGAGGCCCTCAAAGCCGCGCTGGACGGCATGGACATGATGACCTTCTATGGCCGAATCAAGTTCGATACATCGCCTGAAAACCATGGCCTGCAGATTGGACACTCGTTTGTTTACATCCAATGGCAGAGGGATGCCAGCGGCGCGCTGGTGAAACAACTTGTCTGGCCCGTAGCAGGCAAGAGCGCCGATCCTATCTACCCCATTAAATAGTTTCTTCTCCTGTGAGTTCCCCGCAGGCGCGCTCTGCGCCTGCGGGGAATTTGTAATTTTTTTGTTAGCGCGCCAAATCGATGGGGCGGCAGTTCAACTGCCGCCCGAACAGGCGAACATCCCATCACTTTGGCGTGCGTACATTTTTTTGTTGCGCGAGGAGGCAATATCGGATGAGTGCAGCCACAATACTTACCTCGTTCGTGGACGGCCTGCTGATCGGGGTGGTCTACGGGATCGCCGCCATGGGGTTGAACCTGATCTGGGGCGTGATGCGCGTGATCAATCTGGCGCACGGCGCGCTGATCGCGCTGGGCATGTTCGGCGTGTACCTGCTGTTTGGCGGACTGGGATTAAATCCCTACCTGGCGCTCCTGCTGGTGGCGCTCATCGGATTGCTGGCAGGGGTCGTGATTTACTTTGTCGCCATTGCGCGGGTCATCAACGCGCCGCACCTTTCCACCCTGCTGGCGACGTTCGCAGTCAACATGATTATTATCGGGCTGGGCACGGCCGTGTTTACCACCACGCCGCGCGATATGGGCTTTTCGCTGGGCAGTATCCGGGCCGGCCCTCTCACGTTGCTTGGCACGCGACTGGTGGCGGCGGCAGTGACCCTGCTGGTCACGGGACTGCTGTACGCGTTCCTCTATCGCACGCGCACCGGCAAATACATCCGAGCCGTATCGAATAATCGCTCCGCGGCTGAGTTGATGGGCATTCCCTCCTCGCGCATCCTGGCGCTGAGTTTCGGCATCGGCACCATGCTGGCGGCCATCGCAGGCGGGTTGATCGCCACATTCTTTTCGTTCACCGTTCTTTCCGGCGATGTCTATCAATTGAAGAGCTTCATCATCAGTGTGCTGGGCGGGCTGGGAAATCCGCTCGGCGCGCTGGTGGGCGGGTTGATCCTCGGCGTGCTGGAGGGTGTCCTGCCGCTGGCCATGCCCAATACCTGGGTGCCGGTGATCGAATTCCTGTTATTCATCCTGATCCTGCTGATTAAACCCAGCGGCTTGCTTGGAGGCAAACAATGAAACACTGGCTTCAACCGGGCTTCTGGTTTGCTTTGCTGATCGTGTTGGGATTGGGATTATGGCCGGTCTTTACGCGGGAGGCCTCCACGCGCGAGGTGGGCTTTACGATTTTGCTGGCGGTCAGCATGGCGGTCAGCCTGAACATCATCATGGGTTACACGGGCTACGTCTCGTTCGGCCACGTCGTTTTCTACGGGCTGGGCGGCTACGTGGGCATGTACCTGATCGGAACGTGGAATGCACCCTTGCCGTTGGCCGTCCTCGGCGGCGGCGCGGCGGCGGCCAGCCTGGCATTTCTGTTGGGCAAAGCCATCCTGCGGCTGCGCGGCGCGTACTTTGCGCTGGCAACCATCGGCGTAAATGAAGCGGTGCGTACCTTCATCTCCAACTTTAAACCGTTCGGCGGCCCGACGGGAATCGAATTGCAGTTCAGCGTCTACAAACCGTATGGCGGCGCGACGCAGGCTTTGTGGCTGACGTATTATGCGGTGGTCGGGATTGCCGCTTTTGCGGTGATCTTCAGTTACTATCTCAAGACCAGCAAGTTCGGGCTGGGACTGATGGCCATTCGCGAGGATGAGGACGCCGCCGAAGTGCTGGGTGTGGCGACTCCCAATACCAAAACGCTGGCGTTCGTCTTTTCCGCGTTGCTGCCTGGGATGCTCGGCGTATTGTTTTTTTTCAAGAACGGCAATGTGGAACCCGGCGACGCTTTTCGTCTCCACTTTTCCATTGAATCGCTGGTGATGATCATGCTCGGCGGGCAGGGGACGCTGCTCGGCCCCATCATTGGCGCGCTGGGCTACCAGCGCTTGCGCGGCGCGCTGCTCACCAATAACGTAATGATCGGCGCTCTTCCGCTCAAGGATTTCCAACTGGTGATCGCCGGCCTGCTGATGCTGCTGATCATCCTGTTCATTCCCGCGGGGCTGGTCGGCTGGCTGCGGCAGCGCTTCCCGCGCTTGCGGAGGATCCTGGTATGAGCATGCTCCTACAGGTTCAGGGTGTGACCAAACATTTTGGCGGCCTGCTGGCCTTGTCGCAAGTGACGTTCGACCTGCCCGAGGGACAAATCCTGGGGCTGATCGGCCCGAACGGCGCGGGCAAGACCACGCTTTTCAATACCATCAACGGCGTGTACAAGCCGGATGAGGGCCGCATCTTCTTTCGCGGGCAGGATGTGAGCGGGAAAAAACCGTACCACCTCGCCAAAATGGGGATGGCGCGCACGCACCAGGTCGTCCGCCCGCTGAACGAATTGACGGTGCGCGAGAACGTGATGGCGGGCGCGTGCTTCGGACACGAAAACCACTCCCTCGGCCGCGCCGCCTCCATTGCGGGGGAGGTGTTGGAATTCGTCGGTTTGGCCGCGCGCGCCGGTCAACTGGCGAGCAGCCTCAACGTCGCGCAAAAGAAGCGGCTGGAAATGGCGCGGGCGCTGGCCGCGCGTCCGTACCTGCTCCTGCTGGATGAGGTGCTGGCGGGACTCAATTCCTCCGAAATTGACGGGATGGTGCAGACCGTTTTGAAGATCCGCGAACAGGGCGTGACCATCCTGATGATCGAACACGTGATGAAGGCCGTGATGAACGTCTCGGACCGGATTATGGTGCTGGATTACGGGCTGCAGATCGCGGAAGGAAGTCCGCAGGAAATCGCCAAGAACGAGCGCGTCATTGAAGCCTATCTTGGCGACCCGAAACTGGCCGAGCGGCTGATGGAGGATGCATAACATGGCGGTACTGGAAATTCGCGACCTGGTCTCGGGCTATGGCGAAGTGCAGGTATTGTGGGGGGTCAGCCTGTCTTTGCAGGAAAAGAAGTTGACCTGCCTGGTGGGCGGCAACGGCGTGGGCAAGACCACCATGCTTCGTTCGGTGATGGGTCTCCTGCACCCGTTGAGCGGTTCGATCTGGTTCGATGGCCGGGACGTCAGCCGCCTGCCCGCCCACGTCAAAGCCGAAATGGGGCTGACGCTCGTCCCCGAAGGGCGCCAGTTGTTTACCGATATGACGGTCGAGGAAAACCTGGAGATGGGTGCCACCAACCGCCGCGCCCGCCCGAAGATGAAACAGAATCTCGAACAGGTGTACGTCATGTTCCCGCGCCTGAAAGAACGCCGCGCCCAAAAGTCCGGCACGTTGAGCGGCGGCGAACAGCAAATGCTGGCGGTGGGACGCGGCATCATGTCCGATCCGATTGTCTTGATGGTGGATGAACTTTCGCTGGGCTTGTCCCCCGTGCTGACCCTGCAATTGTTCGAGAGCATGCGGCAGTTGCGCGAGGCGGGCATCACCGTGTTGCTGGTGGAACAGAACGTGGCGATGGCGCTGGCCATCAGCGATTACGGCTACGTGTTGGCGGAAGGCAAGGTGGAGATGGAAGGGCCTGCCAGGCAGTTGGCAAAAAACCAGCACATCCGCACGGCCTATCTTGGCTTGTGACCCGCTGAACGACTAAAGTCGTCACTACGTGGGAAGGGTGAGGCATGTAGTGACGATTTCAATCGTCTGAACGACTAAAGTCGTCACTACGTGGGAAGGGTGAGGCATGTAGTGACGATTTCAATCGTCTGAACGACTAAAGTCGTCACTACGTGGGAGGGGTGAATCTTTGGATCAAAATGCGAACAGGAACACCAGGTCGTTGACATTTGTGCCGCTGGGACCGGGTTTGATCAAATCCTCCAGTTTTGCGAAAAAAGAATACGCGTCGTTCCGGGACAGGTAATCGGCCGCGGCCATCCCAAGCGACTCGGCCCGCTGGGCGGATTCGCCCGTGGCCAACGCGCCCGCCGCGTCGGTGGGACCGTCTTCGCCGTCAGTGGCGATGGACAGCAACAGGACGTCTTGCATGCCGCGCAAAGCCTCCACCGCGCCCAAAACCAACTCCTGGTTTCGTCCGCCCTGGCCGCGGCCGCGCAGGGTGACGGTGGTTTCCCCGCCTGCCAGCAGGCAAAATGGGCGCGTGGTTGTTTCAGCGGCTTTTTTCAATTTTTCGGCAAGGATTTTTCCCACTGCGCGGGCTTCCCCTTGTAAACCGGAGACCAGGATTTCCGCAACCAGGCCTTCTTCTTCCGCCAGTTTTTTTGCCGCGCGTAAGGCAATCTCATTGCTGGCGATGATGTGGTTGCGGACATTCCGAAAGACAGGCGCGCCGGGTTTGAGCGTTTCGCGAAAGGGGTAGGTCGAATTTCTAATTCGACCTACGACTGTCATCGCATCCTGGCGCGTGGACGGGTCGGGGGCGGTGGGTCCGGATGCGATGGCTTCCAGCGCGTCGCCCACCACGTCCGAAAGAATCAGGCTGACGATTTGCGCGCCGTTGGCCGCCTGGGCCAGCCCGCCGCCTTTGAGGGAATCGAGGTGACGCCGCACGGTGTTGATCTCTTCGATGCGCGCGCCGGAGGCGAGCAGTGCCGAGGTGAGCGATTGCAAATCCGGGAGGGGGATGACGGGCGCGGCCATCAAAGCCGAGCCGCCGCCGGAGACCAGGCAGATGAGCAGGTCGCGGGGCCCCAGGCGCGAGACGAATTCCCGCGCGGCGCGTCCCGCCGCCAGGCTCGTCTCGCCGGGGATGGGGTGATCCCCCTCGATCACGGTGACCGGCCCAAAGCGTCGCCCTGCGAAGTCCCCGAAGGGGGAGCGAAGTCGAAGGGTCAGGCGCGCAGCGTGTTTGGTGATGATGAGCGCCTCGGCCAGGCGGGTCGAGTCCGCCAGGGCGGAGGTCATCGCGCAGGCGGCTTTTCCCAATCCCAAAGCAAATGTTCGTGTCGCGGCAGGTAACGGATTGGTCCGCAGGAATTTTCTCAGCGCTTCGCCCGCGTGAACGGATTGGAAGGCGCAGGCAACCATGCGCGCAACCGTGCCGCCGCGCGGATGATTTCGGAGCAGGGGTGTGAGAAAGCGTTCCGGCGTGAACATGCCCCCAGTATATTTCAAAAATGCAGAACACATTGCCAATTTCAGTAAATCACGGTTTTGATTCAAACAACCGCTCGCTACCCGTCACACCTGCACTGCACCGAACGCAGTGCGGTGCAAGTGTTGCGAGCGGAGCGAAGCAATCCCTTTCCTGAACGTGGGGATTGCTTCGGGCGGACACTTGCCCTGCGTGCAAGTGCAGGGAAAGCGCCGCCCTCGCAATGACGGCGTAATCTGTGATTTACTGAATTTGTCCTATTCTTCGGGCTATACCGCACTCGGTTGAAAATTGCGCTTTTTTAGACGGCAGAAAACGCAATTTTCAACCGTGGGTATTATATAATGACCTCACCTGTCCGGCCATCATTTTCCCCTGGAGAGAGCGATGAATTTTCCTTTCCTCAAATTCCCCATCCGCGATTTCGACAAGATCGAGAGCCTGCAACAACTGCGCCTGCAACTCCTGAATTTACTGCTGCTCATTGCGTTTGCTGTGGGGAGCGTTCTCTATGTCGTCGCGCTCTTTCCGGTACAGGGTAAAGGCCTCGCCTCAGTTCCCCTGATCTACAGCCTGCTTTATGTTTGGCTGGCGCTGGTGACGTTCCTGCGCCGCCTGCCGTACCCGGTGCGCGCCGGTAGTTGGTTGCTCTTCTTTTATCTCTTGGGGACGATCAACCTGATTTTGAGCGGATTCAACGTGGACGCGGGGTTGTGCTTCCTGACTTTTGTCTCGATGACCGCCCTGCTTTTCGACCTGCGGCGGGGCATGGTCGCCCTGGGGATCAGCAGCGCCACCATCCTTCTGGCGGGCTATGCCGTGGTCACTGGGGACATGCGTTTGCAATTGGGACTGCCGCAATCCGAGCCTCTCTTGTGGGTTATCGGCGGGCTGATCTTTTTGGCCACGGGCATTCTTCTGATCCTTTCGCTGACCGTGCTGGTGCGCGGCCTGCTGGTTAACCTGACCAAAGCCACAACCGAGGCCGAACAACTGGAAGAGACGAACCGGGCCTTGCGCGCCAGCGAGGAACGCTATCGTTCCCTGGTGGAAATTTCCCCCGACCTGGTGACCCTGATCGGGCTGGACGGGAAAATCATCCTGACGAATCAGCCGGGACTGGCGCTCTTCCGATATGAGACAGTGGAGCAGGTGGCCGGTAACGACTTCCTGTCCTTTATCGCTCCCGAAGATCGTCCGCGCCTGGCGCAGGCGTTTCAACAGACGCTGGACAGCGGATCGGTCGGGGAGATTATCGCCCAGTGCATTCGGAAGGATGACACACTTTTCCATGCGGAGTTCAGCGCCTCCCGCATCCTGGACGGGAACGGGGCGCCCCAGGCGGTGATCAGCGTTGGCCGCGACATCACCGAGCGCAGGCTGGCCGAACAGGCATTGCAGAATGCCAAAGAGCAACTGGAACGCAGGGTTCTGGAAAGGACCGCCGAACTGCAAAGCGCCAGCGAACGACTGTGCGAACTGGTATCCCGCAGTCCGGCTGTCATCTTTGCCGCGCGGGTCGGCAAAAATTACCCCGCCACCTTTTACAGCGAAAACGTCCGCGACCTGCTGGGCTACTCGCCGCGCGATTTCATCGCGGACCCGAATTTCTGGACGGAGCGCATCCACCCGCAGGATGCCGAACGCGTTTTCACCGAAATCGAGCGTATCTTCGAGACGGGCAAAGTGACGTTCGAGTATCGCTTCCTGCATCAGGGTGGCGAATATTGCTGGATGCGCGACGCCGTCCGCTTGATGCGTGATCCGGACGGGACGCCGCGCGAACTGGTCGGTTCGCGGATTGATGTCACCGCGCAAAAACAGGCCGAGGTCGCCTTGCGCGAAAGCGAAGAGACGGCGCGTGTTATCCTGAACGCCACCTCGGCTTCGCTATTCCTGATGGATGCTGACGGGACTGTGTTGGCCGCCAACGATATAACTGCCCAAAGGCTGGGAAAGAAATTGGATCAGATCCTGGGGAAGAGCATTTATCAGTTTTTCCCGGAGGAAACTGCCAGGTCCAGAAAGATCCAAGTTGATAAAGTCTTTCGCACGGGCGAGGCGCTCCATTACGAGGATTCCCGGGAGAGCATCTGGTTCGAAAACCATATCTATCCGATCCTGGATGCAGTCGGGCAGGTGGCGCGCGTGGTTGTCTCGGCCCGCGACATCACCGACCGCAAACGCATGGAGCAATCCCTGGCGGGCGCCAAAGACGAACTGGAGGGCCGCGTGGCCGAGCGCACCCGCGAACTGACCGAGAGCCGCGAACAGTTGCGGAACCTGACCACGGAAGTCGTCCACGCGCAGGAGGAGGAACGCCGCAAGGTTTCCCGCGAATTGCACGACGAGGCCGGGCAGGCGCTGGTCAGCATGAAGTATGGGCTGGAATCCATTCTGTCGGAACTGCCAAAGGCCAATGCGCCCATCCGCAGCCGCCTGGCCCTGGCCATCCAGCAACTCGACCAGACCATGGAGCAGATCCGCCACCTGGCGCACAGCCTGCGCCCGCCGCTGTTCGACATCGCCGACCTCGACCTGACCTTGAAGGATTATTGCCGCGAATTCGGCGAGGCCACCGGCCTGCAGATCGAGTACCGCGGCGTCTCCGTCCCGGGCCTGCCGGAGCAGGCCGGGCTGAGTTTCTTCCGCTTCCTGCAAGAGGCGCTGACCAACGTGGTCAAGCACGCCAACGCCAGCCGCGCACAGGTGGAATTGGAAAAGGACGCTGGAAATTTGTCCCTGACTGTGGGGGATAACGGCGCGGGAAAGACCGGCAACCTGGGCGAAGGGCAGGGACATCGCGGCATGCGCGAACGCTTCCGCATGTTGGACGGCCAGGTGCAGATCCGCTCGCGCGGCCGCGCGGGATTCGTCATCACCGCCAGCATCCCGTGGACGGAAGAACCGGGCGATGGCGCAGAAGACGACGGCGCGGCTGTTTGAGCGCGGTTCCTGATACAATTCTGCCAGTGACTGCAATGCAAAAACCCTTCGCTCATCTGTAGACTCAGTAGATGAAAAATTGCGCTATAGCGGCGCTTCCTGGCGTCAGGCGGATGACTAAAGTCATTACTACGTGGAGGGAACGCAAGCCATGTAGTGACGATTTCAATCGTCAATTTTCATCTACTGAGACTCTGTGCAACAGGTGATAGTCACTTCGCAAGATACTGTTGGCGAACTCATTTTTCTCGAAGTTTTCTCCCAC
>CAYJLS010000112.1:0-13567 GCA_964371065.1 uncultured Anaerolineaceae bacterium
GGCGGTGGGGTGGGCAACCACCCCACCGACCGAAATTTTCACCGCGAAGGCCGCAAAGAACGCGAAGAAAAACTAAAGAATTTAAATATCCGTGTTGAGAATCTGCAAGAAAACCTTCGCGATTTTAAACTTTCCTTCGCGGCCTTCGCATCTTCGCGGTGAGATTGCCTTTTTGCAGTGGAGTCATAAATACATTCGCTACGAAGACCTGCCGCTCAAAACGAAAGATGGGCGGTTGATCCAGGTGGAATTCTTCAGCAACGTTTATTTGGCGGGTGAAGAAAAAATGATCCGCTGTAATTGTCACAATCTGATATTGCAGTCCGAAACTGCTTTCACTAGTGATATACTTTTGAAAATTTTCACTGCAAAGAGGCCCGGCCATGAAAGTAACCGTCCTGCAAGAAAATCTCGCCCGCGGACTGAGCACCGTCTCCCGCGCTGTATCGCCGCGCAGCACGCTACCGGTGCTGGCCAACGTGTTGATCGCCACCGACGAGGGCCGCCTGAGGCTTTCGGCCACCAATTTGGAAATGGGCATCACCTGCTGGATTCCCGCGCGCATCGAACAGGAAGGTTCCACCACCGCGCCAGCCCGCACATTGGGCGACCTGATCAACGCCCTGCCCGGCGACCAGGTGCAACTAATGCTCGACACGCAGACCCAGAGCCTGCACGTGCAATCGGGCGCGTCCAATAACGATATCAAGTGCATCGACGCGCAGGAGTTCCCACCCCTGCCCGTGCCGGATATGGAAGGCGCCATCCAATTAAATGTAGTGGACTTCAAAGAGATGATCCACCAGGTGGCCTTCGCGGCTTCCACCGACGAAGCCCGCCCGGTGCTGATGGGCGTGCTTATACAGATTGAGAAGGATAAGGTCACCATGGCCGCCGCAGACGGTTTCCGCCTGTCGGTGCGAAAGGCCACACTTTCCTCGCCCGCGCCAAATCCGCTGAATGCCATCATCCCCGCCCGCGCCTTGAGCGAACTGGCGCGCATTGCCAGCGACGGCGAAGAGATGATCTCGATGATTGTGCCAAAAGGCCGCGGCCAGGTTGTCTTCCGCGTCAAAGATGTGGAACTCGTCTCGCAACTCATTGACGGCGCGTTCCCCGATTACCAGCAGATCATCCCGCACAACTACAAATCGCGCACGCTCATCTCCACGGCCTCCCTGCTCAAGGCCTGCAAACAGGCGGAGATCTTCGCACGCGAAGGCTCGAACGTGGCGCGGCTGGACATCAAAGCCTCCAGCAGCGGCTCGCCCTCGGGCGAGGTGGAAATGTCCGCCACGTCCGAAGAAACCGGCAAGAACGAAACCATCGTCGAGGCCACCGTGGACGGCGGCGGCGTGTTGATCGCATTCAACGTCAAGTTCCTGCGCGAAGTTTTGGAAGTCATCAAAAGCCCCAACGTGGCGCTGGAGACCGCGGCCTCCAACGCGCCGGGCGTCATCCGCCCGGTGGGTGACGAGGATTTCCTGCACGTCATCATGCCGATGCACTTGGGATAAATCAGAAGGCAGAAAGCAGAAAGCGGAAGGCAGACGACAGAAAGCAGATGGCAGAAAGCAAAGTCCTCGCGAAATTGCGAGGAATTTTTACTTGGTTTCTTTTGGAAAATATGTATAGACAAATTTTCACATGGGAGGATTTGACTGCTCCCCGGCCTGCGCCTCTGCCGGGACTTGAGGCTGGTCCCGTTTCTCAAATCTTGGTCGCAACCCGAACAGAATCGCGAGGCTGACGACGGCCATCCCCGCGACTACACCTTCCACCGCCAACGCGCCAATGATCGGCGCCAAATAGACCGCGGCCGCGTCCACGAGGGCGTGCCAAAGCATGGCCAGCCAAAACCAAATGGGCTTTTTGTAAGCCACGCTGTACAGCACCATCGCCGAAAGCGAAATGTGCAAACAGATCGCGAAGACGCGTTCGAACAGTCCGAGCAGGCCGGTGTACGCGGGAGATTCCCAAAACGCTGCCACTTGTTGTTTCGCCAACGCCAACTGATCGGCGGGTATCCCCATCGTGGACAAGTCCACATTCCGCAGGACAATCAGGTTAATAACCGTGAACACACCCAGCACACCCAGGATCAAAGCCTCAACTCCGCCATGTCCCGCGCCGACCAGTACGCCTTCGTTCCACGTCCGCGCGTTCTTGAGGAAAAACTTGAACAGGATGTAGCGCGCCGTCTCTTCGAAGATACCGGCCAGCAGTCCGAGCAAGACCGCGTTGAAGATGGTAGTCCACGCCACGGGCGGGGCGGGCAGAGTTCCGTTGTTGAAGAGGGCCGTCAGCCACGCGAGAAAGGGGATGTGGAGAACCTGCGAGGCGATGAAGGTCAACGCACCGGCGAAGAACAGTTTCCACGAGAGTTTAAATTTTCGCACCAGCCAAATCCCAAGTAGGATTGGCAGGACGATCATACCAAGAACGCCAATGGCGGAAGTAACGAGGATCATTTTTTTCTCCTATGAAGGCATGGAGCGCTCGCGGCGAGCGGAACGCGTCAACGGGCGTTTGGCAATGACATTGATCTTGTTGGCGTTCTCGAGGATGTGCGTGGAGACAACCTCCCAGCCTTCCTCGCCCCAATCATTGAGCAATTCCTCCAGTTCGTCGGCAGGGACGCCCTTGAAAAATCCGCCGACGGTCTGTACGCGGTATTCCCATTGGATGGATTCAGCCATTTTTTCTCCTTGTTTTGGCCGCGGAAATCCGCGAGCCATTTTTAACAGCGGGCGTCACACGGCCGGTTTTTCGGGCTGTTTCACGTGAAACCGGGCGGACTAGATTTCTTCCCGCTCGAAGCGCAGGCAGGCGGCGGCAAGCGCCAGCACAATCATCCCGGCAGAAACGCCCAACGCCGGCCAGGCAGTGGCATCGCCTTTTAATATCAGTGAACTGCCCCAGGCCGCCAGTTGACCCGGCATGAAATCGCTCACGCGCGGGATCGAATCAAGGATGAGCAACACCACCAGTCCGCCGAAAGCCCCGGCCGCGGCGATGGACTGGGAACGCGCCAGCGTGCTTGCCATCAGCGCCACGGTCAGGTACACGCCCAGGGTTACGAGCAGAAGCAGGTTCAAGGTCCAGAAAGCGCCGAAAGGGATGGGGTCGAAGAGCACGGCCGTGTATGCGAGACAGGCAAGGCCGTCCACAAGCAGACCGGCCAGGGCGACGGTCATCCCGGTCAGCCATTTCGCCAGGACCACCGCGTTGCGGCTGACGGGTTTGGTCAACAGCATGGCCGCCGTGCCGCGTTCCTTTTCTTGAGCCATTGCGCCCATCGTGAGCAGGATGACCAGCAGGATGCCAAACTGTTCGGTGTTCTTGAGATACTGGGCAACCGAGTCGGCCATGGTCGGTGCGGGGATCAAATCTGCCAGGCCGGCAGGCAGATTGGGAACCATCTTCAGCAGTTCCGGGGTGTACTTCGCCAGCACGGGTGAAATCATGCCGGTGATGAGGAACACAGCCAGGAAAACGATCATCTTCCACGTGCGCCACTGCTCACGAAATTCTTTGGCTAATAATGT
The DNA here is from genome assembly GCA_964371065.1 of uncultured Anaerolineaceae bacterium. GTDB lineage: Bacteria > Chloroflexota > Anaerolineae > Anaerolineales > Villigracilaceae > Denitrolinea. Next base: position 3,549 of record CAYJLS010000112.1, read on the forward strand.
CCGAAACATGGCTAGGCCTCTTTCTCGGTCAGTCTCAGGAAAACGTCTTCCAGGGATGGGTGAACCATCTCAAACCGCCGCACTGACAGCGCCTCTCTTGCCAGGGATTCCAGCAACGCACTCTGCGCCTTGTGGACATCCTTGACCAGCACGCGCGCCAAATGGTTCGTAACGGTCACGTTGGTCACAAAGGCTTGCTTCTCAACCCACTCCAGCCAGTTTCCAAAACCATTGTCCGATTCGATCTCGAAGAGCGGGGTAACATAACGGGCGAGCAACTCGTCGCGGCGGGACTGGACGATCAGGCGACCCCTGGCAATAATCCCGACCACATCGCAGACCCGTTCCACGTCCGCCAGGATGTGGGTGGAAAGCAGGATGGTGGTCTGGCCGCGCAAGGTCTCGATCAGGTCGAGCACTTCCTTGCGCCCGGAGGGGTCCAGGGCGCTGACGGGTTCATCCAGCAAAAGGACCGGCGGCTGATGGACCAGCGCCTGAGCCAGTCCCATCCGCTGGCGCATGCCGCGCGAGAACCCGCCGATGCGGCGGTTGGCGTCATCTTTCAAACCGACGATTTCCAGCAACTCATCGGCGCGCCGGGCGGCAACCTGACCATGAATGTTGTACAGCGGGGCGACAAAGTCGCACAGATACTCGCGCGGCGTCATCCAACCATAGAAAGCCGGTTCTTCGGGCAGGACCCCGATCAAGGAGCGGACATCCGACCCCGGCTGACCGATTTCTTTGTCCAGGATCCATGCTCGTCCGCTATCGGGACGCGCCAACCCGGAAAGGATGCGCATGCTGGTGGTTTTTCCGGCGCCGTTCGGACCGAGGAAGCCGTACACCACACCCGGTTCGACATCCAGGCTGAGGCCGTCGAGGGCGCGCACAGAACCATACGTTTTGATCAAATTCTCAATGCGAATCATTTTATGCCTCGGCGTGGCGTCCCCAAGCCAGGTAAACCCCGGATACGATGATTCCGGTGGGAAACCCAAACAGAGTCACAATCAATCCGAGCGCCCAGGCCCAGCGCGGACCGCGCGTCTTTGCACGGCGCGCCAGGTCAATCAGGGCATAAACGGCCATCCCAACCTGGATGAGGAAAACAGGCAAGAGAAGCAAAACAAGATTGAGGATTTCTTTGGTAGTCATAATTTCTTTTCTCCTTCATTAGTTTTCATGCGGGAAAAATATCCGCCACGCCATCTTACTGTCCCTTCGTCTCGCGGCGGTAGAGCACGTACGAGTAGACCACAAGGAAAATGGACGAGCCAATCAGCGGGATAAGCATCAGCCAGAAGGCGGCTATCCCGCCGATGAACGAGCCGAGGATGGCCAGCACACCACAAGCGATGAACAGGGTCGAACCCAGGCGGTGCGTCTCGTCCCACACCCGGTCGCTGGACAGGGTCCACGGGGTGCGGATGCCGATGAAGAAATTGCGCTTGGCTTGCTTCATCATATACCCGATGAAGACGAACAATAGGCCGACGAACGGGAGCATGGCCATGCTCATCTTGAAGTTCTGGTAGCCCAGGCTCCAGGCCAGGGTCAGCCCGTGGACGTAGATCATGAAGGCAATCATGAGCGCGATGAACAGGTTGAACGCGCCGCGGAACTTGGCGATGTTGGCCTTGAGCGGGTCAATAGACGGGATGACCAGGAAGAGCGCGAGCATTCCAACTGTCACCAGCGGCATGAGGAAGACGCCCCAGACCTTGGACATAGTGCCGTCCACCTGGTCGTTTTCGTTCCAGTGCGAGGCCATCTGGTCGGGCAGTTTGTTCCAGAGCAGGAGACCGGCGAGGGTCGCGGCGAGGATCAGGATGAGTGAGATGATGAGGGTGGTGCGAGTGGACATTTTTTCTCCTTGACGGTAGAGCGAGATAATATCTCGCTCTACGCGTTTTAGGAAACCTACTTTTCCTTCGGCGCGTTGTTCTGCGCCAGCGAGATCATGCCGCTCAGGCCGCCCAGGTTCATCGTATCCACCGCGGACGAGGGGACGATGACCAGCGCACCTTTTTCCTTCAAGCCTTCGAACAACATGTTCATGGCGCGCAGGTGAAGCGCGGTCGGGTTGTCAACGTAGGCCTTCGAGGCCTCGGAGAAGGATGCCGCGATCTGCATCTCGGATTCACCCAGGATGACACGCGCCTGGCGTTCGCGTTCGGCCTGCGCCTGGCTGGACATGGCATCCTCCAGGTCTGGCGGGATGATCACATCACGGATCTCCACGGACTGGACGGTCACGCCCCACGGCGTGGTGCGTTCGTCAATGATCTTCTGCAAATCCTGGTCCATTTTGGAGCGGCCTACCAGGATATCCGCGAGGGTCATCTGGCCGATGATCTCGCGCAGGGCGGTCTGTGCGGCCCAGGATATGGCCGAAACGTAATCCTTCACTTCGAGCGCGGCCTTCTCGGCATCCCAAACGACCCAGAACAGGACCGCGTCCACATCCACAGGGACGGTATCCTTCGTCAATGTTTTCTCAGCCGTAAAAGGCGTCACCATCACGCGGTGATCAATCCACGCGGGGAGCGTGTCTATGATCGGGACCATCCAGAACAAGCCCGGGCCGGCCAGTTTGTGGAACCGTCCCAGCCGCAGGATGATGGCCTTCTCCCACTGCGAAGCGATCCTCAACGCATACAGGATGTAGGTGCCGATCAACGTCAGGCCGAGGACGTAGGTTCCAATGAGCCAGTCTGCGGCCTTCCCGTCCATCACTAGCGCACCAACCACTGCCGCGACCAGTACGATGGCAAAGGCTGTTCCGGCAACGCCTGAAATGTGCGGGTCAATTTTCTGTAACTTGAGTATCTCTTTCGGTAGTTTGGTAGCCATTGCATTCTCCTTTAGTTTTCTTCAACTTCCTGAGATTCTTTCCAGGATTTGAGTTGTTCGCTGACCATCTGGCGGATCTCCGTCTGGGGGAAGCCCAGCCGCAGCGCCTCGCCGACAAATCGCCGGGTCAGGCCTTCGAGCGACTCGCGGCGCAGTCGCTCGGTCATCGTGGGGGGCGGTTTCTCGGTGATATAGGTGCCGCGTCCCTGCTGGGTGGAGATGATGCGCGCCTCGTCCAGCAGACGATAGGCGCGCGCCACCGTGTTGAAATTTACCCGCAACTCCAGCGCCAGCGCGCGGACGGTGGGAAGCTGGTCGCCGGGTTTGAGGATTCCGTTTGCAACCCGACCCTGGATCTGGTTGGCGATCTGCGTATAGATCGGCAGTCCAGAGTGGAAGTCCAGTTGAAAGTTTAGCCTCGAGTCCGACATGCCTTTCACCTTGTAAGATTGTAACAATTGTATCATTGTCACAATTGTATGCGGGTTGGGATTCTTGTCAAGGGTGGGAAAACGCATCGTGTAACGGGACCCGCCCCGCGCTTGCGCCGAGCGAAGCGTTGTCCTGCGACCAAAGGGAGTGTCGAAGGGTCGAAGCGTCGCGCGCGAGGCGAGGCCGTTCTCATATCCGGCACGGGGCGCGTGGTAAAATCCAGCCGCAATCACTTAAGGAGTATCAAGAATGGAACAACAGACCGGTACGTTTGCAGTCAAAAAAGGGCTGGCCCAAATGCTGAAAGGCGGCGTCATCATGGACGTGGTGACCGCCGAACATGCAAAGATCGCCGAAGAGGCGGGCGCCTGCGCGGTGATGGCATTGGAGCGCGTTCCCGCAGACATCCGCGCGCAGGGCGGCGTGGCGCGCATGAGCGACCCCGACCTGATCGAGAAGATCATGGCCACGGTGACGATCCCCGTCATGGCGAAATGCCGCATCGGACATTTCGTCGAGGCGCAGATTCTCGAATCCATTGGCGTGGATTACATTGACGAGTCCGAAGTGCTGACGCCCGCGGACGAGGCACATCACATCAACAAGCACCTGTTCAAAATCCCATTCGTGTGCGGATGCCGCAACCTCGGCGAGGCGCTTCGGCGCGTGGGCGAAGGCGCGGCCATGATCCGCACCAAAGGCGAGGCCGGGACGGGTGACGTGGTGGAAGCCGTCCGCCACGCGCGCACGGTGTTGGGCGAGATCCGCCGCCTGACCACCATGGCCGAAGAGGAACTGATGGCCTACGCTAAAGAGATCGGTGCGCCTTACGATTTAGTGAAAGAGACGAAGGAACTCGGACGCATGCCCGTGGTCAACTTTGCGGCGGGCGGATTAGCCACCCCTGCGGACGCGGCGTTGATGATGCAACTCGGCGTGGACGGTGTGTTCGTCGGCTCGGGAATCTTCAAGAGCGGCGACCCCGCCAAGCGCGCGGCGGCCATCGTCAAAGCCGTGACGCATTACCAGGACGCGGCCATCCTCGCGGAAGTCAGCCGGAACCTCGGTGAGCCGATGGTCGGGCTCAACGTCTCGCAGATGCCGGAATCGGAGCGACTTGCTGGGCGAGGATGGTAGCAGGAGGGAACCTTGCGCAACATCTGGAAAATCCGCTACTATATGGACCCAGTGACAGATACTCCCCACATCTTCAATCACCAGGTCACCGAAGACGATGTGGAAGAAATCCTGGCAAGGCCGGGCGAGGATCGTCAAGGCTACGAAGGCGCCCGAATAGCCATCGGTCAAACAAAAGCTGGACGGTATCTCCGAGTCATTTACGTGCCTGACCCGGAGGCTGGTAGCGTTTTCGTGATCACCGCATATGAGCTACGTGGAAAAGCTCTCGCCGCTTACCGACGGCGAAAACACAGGAGAAAAGAATGAAAAACAATCGTTTTCCACCAGGATGGAGTGAGGCGCGAGTCAAGCGAGTCCTGGCACACTATGAGTCTCAATCCGAGGACAGTGCCGCTGCCGAGGATGAAAAAGCATTCAAAGACAAGGCGCACACCGTCATTGAAGTTCCAACGGAGCTAATGCCGGTTATCCGCGAAATCATTGCGCAATACGAGTCTGTCGGACACGCTTGATGCCCAAAAAGCGCCTATGAAAATCGGAGTCCTCGCCCTCCAGGGCGATTTCGCGGAACACATTGTCATGCTCAAGCGCCTCGGCGCAGAGGGCATGGAAGTGCGCCTGCCCAAACAACTCGACGGGTTGGACGGCCTCATCATCCCCGGCGGAGAATCCACCACCATCGGCAAACTGTCCAACGACTTCGGCCTGATAGAGCCGTTACGCGAGTTCGGCAAATCGCACGCCATCTGGGGCACGTGCGCGGGCGCCATCTTTCTCTCGAAAGACGTCAGCCGCCGCCAGCCCCTGCTCGGCCTGATGGACATCAAAGTGGCGCGCAACGCCTTTGGCCGCCAGGTGGATTCCTTCGAGGCTGATCTCGACATCGCGGAACTCAAACGAGTCACCCGCACAATGCATCCGTATCACGCGGTCTTCATCCGCGCACCCATCATCGAGGAAGCACGCGGCCAGGCCAAAGTGCTATCCGCGCTGGAGGACGGGCGCATCGTGGCCGCGCAGGAAGGCAACCTCCTGGCAACTTCCTTCCACCCCGAACTCACCAACGACACACGTTTCCACGAATACTTTTTATCGCTGGCAAAATGACCATCCGCGCCCTCGACCTGCTCGACCTCCCCATGCTGAGTCGTTACCGCAACGACGCCCTGCTTCTCGATTCCACGCGGGCGCTCACGCGCGGCAATCCTCTCAGCGCGGCAGGATTTCTCTCGCACTTCAACCCCGCCCGCCACGTATACACGGCCATTGAAAAAGTGAATGGGGACTCCCTGCTAGGGAGCGTGATCCACACCCCCGGCGAGACCTTCGCCCGATTGCTTTACCTGGCCCCGACAACGCATCTGACTCACCCGAGCCTGCCTCCGTTGATCGAGAATCTCAGCGCCGAGGCCGGGACGTGGGGCGCGTTCCACGTCATCGCCGAGGTGGACGAGACCAGCGAGGCTTTCGTTGCGTTGCGGAACTCAGGCTTCGCGGTCTACGCCTGGCAGAGGCTGTGGGACGTCTCCTCGATAACGGGAGCAGGTGACAGGTCCGGGTGGACGCGGGCGCAAAGCGTTGATTTACCTGCCATCCAAAGTCTATATCACCAGATCGTCCCGCCGCTCCTGCAACCCGTCGAACCGATGCCGCGCCGCGCGGCGGGCTTCCTGCGCAACGAGGGAGTCAAGTGTCACGTCTGCCTGTCGAGCGGGACAAATGGAATCGTGCTCGCCCCACTGATCCACCCCGACGCGTCCGATGTGGGCGCGAGCCTGTCCGCGCTGGTGGGTGATCTGCCCAACCGCGGGACGCGTCCCGTGTACATGTGCGTGCGCTCCTATCAAGCCTGGCTCGAACCGGTGTTGGAGGATTTGGGCGCGTCGGCGGGACCGCGCCAGGCCGTGGTGGTGAAGCACCTGGCGCGCATCATCAAAGATGAGCAAGCGGTGAAGGTCGTCCAGCCTGCGGGCGTGAGCGTGCAACCTTCGCACGTGAGCCACATCGAGGGGAAAAAGTAAAGCGAGATAGTATCCCGCTCTACAGTACAGTTATCGCGGCGTTGCCAAAACGAGCAGGGAATATCCACCCAACAGCCGCGCGGAAAGTTTCTGGCTGAACCCGCCAATGACGCGGCGCGGCAGGTTGGCTAACACCGTTCTCAATCGCCGCTGGTTTTTCGCCAATTCCATCCCCCCTGCCGTAAAAAAGGAATCCTGAATTTCGTAGCCGGTGTCTTTCAGGACAGCCAGCGCGGACTCCTGTGTAAACGTGTGCAGATGCCCCACGCCATAACGGACTTGCGCCAGCCTGGCAGGACGCAGGATGCTCAACAAGGATAGATCGAGGGGAATGTGAAAAATAAATTGGTCCGCATGCCCGCGCAGTTTTTCCAAGAAAGAAAGATAATTGGGGATGTGCTCGAAAACGTCTATGCACAAAAGCAGGTTGAACTTCTCCTGTGTTTCAAGCAGGTCGCCGAGGACAAAATGCAGGCGTTCCTTCTCCCTCGTTCGGCAAAGTTCGAATGCCTGGGGAGATACTTCATAGCCGGAGAATTGCGCGGCGGGCAAGTCCTCGCGCAGGCGGCTTAGGATTTCACCGGCGCCGCATCCGATCTCACAAACGGTGGCGGGTTGCAGGTTGTGCTTCCGCATCATTTTCAAGATCTGCTCGGATTTCCAGGGGGAATCCCCAACGTGCCAGCCGGGATTGTTTTTGAGATACTTGCCCGTTGTGTAAATGTCGCTCATTGATTTCTCCGCTTTATTTTTTCGTTGTCGTGTTCAACGCGTTGACAAATGTCTCGACCATCTTCCCGATGTTGATCTCCTCCGAGACGATTCGAAACGACTCTTCCCCCATCCTTCGCAAACGCGCATTATCCGATAACGCGTTTTTCATGGTGGTGACCAGCGCGCCGTAATCCTCGGGCGGGATCTGCCAGCCGTTTTCCGCGCGGACGAGATCGTCCTGCGTGCCGTCACCCTTTGCGACGATAACCGGCAAGCCGTGTGACATGGCTTCCTGGACAGCCAGCCCGCCGGTTCCGGGCAGGACGAAGAGATCTGCTTCCGCGAAATAGGGAGTCAACTCCGCCCCGTGCCTGGTCCCGATAAACTCCGCGGACGGGTAGACTCCCTTCGCCAGCGACTCCAAACTCGCGCGCTCCGGCCCGTCGCCGACGATGACGAGGCGCGGCTTGGATTCCAGTTCGGCGCAGGCGCGCAGTAACCAGTCCACGCGCTTGCGGGCTTGCAAGCGTCCTACAAATAAGATCACTGGCTGAACGTTGAACGTTAAACGTTTAACGTTCAACGTCGGTCGCGGGGCGACCGCGTTATGCGCGACGAAGATTTTCTCGCGGGAAAAGCCGAGGGCGGCATACTCGTCCGCGCCGCGCTGACTGTAGGCGATCAGCGCGTCGAACTGGCGCAGGAAGCGGAGCCGCCTCGTTTGGCGGAATCCGCTCAAAGGTCCAGAAAGAGGCGGCGCGCCCAGTCCCCAGCCGATAACTTTTCGTCCGCGCGCGTGCATCCATTTGACGGCGGAGGCGGTGGCGAGGTAGCGCGGGTTGGCTTCCACGATCAGCGCGTCGGGATTTGTTTCCTTCAGCCAGTCAACAAGTCCTCGCTGGTAACATAAATAAAGTGAACCATCGAACAGATGCAGATTTTTCGCGGTTACGCAATACGGAATACGCAATAGATCAGCAGACGTAACCCCTTCCTCAAGTCGCGCCATCCCCGCGAAGAGACTTAGGCCTCCTTCGCAAGATTCTGCCAGCAGGTCAAAAAACGGGACGCGATAGACGGGCAGGACGCGTTGTTGCAATCCCAACCGCCCGTGAAATTTCATTGCTGAAAACTGATCACTGCTCACTGATCACTATCCCACATGCGGCGCGTTGTACGCCGGTGACTTATGCACATGCACAACCTTCCACGCGCCGTCCACTTTGACGATGACGCGCGTCTCGTTGTGCGCGGCGACCTTCACCCCGTCCGCAGTGGAGGTGCTGGTGAGCAGGGTGTAACTGGCAACGGCGCAATCGCCGTATCGCTGGATGAGCAGGTTGGAGAGGTCGAAGCGGGTTTTGGCTTTTTCACCCTTCGCCTCCGCGCCGAAGACCGTGCCTTTCTCGGCGTTGGCGGTCATCATGAATTCGTGGAAGGGCAGGCCGTCAATGCGATGCGGCGTGACCCACCACTCGTAGAGCGTGAGATCGGGCGAGGTGGTTTCGTGGTAACTCGCCACGTTGTTTTCGTTGATGCCTTGCAAGTGACGGCGCAAAAAGGTCTCAATTTCGTCCATGGGATTCTCCTGTTTTTCACCGCGACACTTGCCCTGGCGGGCAGTGCCAGGGAGAAAAGAAGGCCGCGAAGTTCGTAAAATATGGCGAAGGGATTCCTTCATCCTTCATCTTTCATCCTTTATTCCATCAACACCTTCAAATACTCGTCCACCATCCTGTCCACCCCCAGCACGGACTCGGCGCGGGCACGCGCGGCTTTTCGAAAGCGCGGCTGGTCGCGCAGGATTTCGGTCACAGACTCGGCCAGGGCGGGGATATCCGGCTGGGACAATTTCCACGGGTCGCCGCCGTAGGGGACGACGCGTCCCGCATCCTCGCTGACGAGTTCGCGGAGCGAGCCGCTGTCGAAGCCCGCCACGGGCAGTCCGCAGGCCAGCGCCTCGATGACCGAGTTTGGGCAGGGCGGGTTGACCTCGGCGGAATACAGAAAGTGGGAGGAACGCGCCAGAAAGGGAATTTGTTCGCGCGGCAACACGCCGAGGAAATTCACAGGCACTTTGCTCACGCGGACGACCCTGCGTTGAGTCGATTCATCCACACCACCCGCGACGGTCACTTCGACGGGTTGTGTCGCGGACAATCTCTCTGCCAAAGCCACCGCGTGGAAGAGTCCGCTGTCCAACCCGCCCTTGAGGTTTCCCTCCAACAGGAGAATGCGGACGCGGTCCGCGGGGCGTTCGTGCGCGCCCTCGGGAGAGTAGGTTTGCAGGTTCACGCCGTTGAGGATGACCGAGGCAGGAACTTTTGCAACCCCGTACCATTCCTCCCACCAGCGGCGAATGAACTGACTTTGATAGATGACATGGTCCGCAAAGCGAGCGCGGATGAAAGCCAGCATGGCGTTGCCATATTCCGCGCGGACGGTGTAACGCGCTCCCGCCCAGCGGACGCGCTGAACCCAGTTGATGCCGTCCAGCCGCTGGACGATCTTCACGCCGCGGCGTTTGGCTTTCCATAACGGGAGCAGGTTTCGGGTCCCCGCGAGAACGAGCAGGGCGTCGGACGCGTCGTCGGGATCGTTGGTCACCTCGAAGCCGCGGGCTTTGAGTCCCGCCTCGAATTTGAGTCGGAAACTGGCGACGCCGCCCGTCCCCTCGACGCGCGGGAGGATGCAGATTTTTGGCATGGGGCAATTATAGCCGCAGTGCAATTCTGTACACGGATTTCGCGGATTAGACGGATTTTCACGGAAATTTTAAAAAATCCGTGAAAATCCGTGCGCTCGTCGCGGTAGGGAGGGCAGTTACCCACCCTCCCCCCGCACAAATCCCGACGT
>CAYJLS010000113.1:0-13503 GCA_964371065.1 uncultured Anaerolineaceae bacterium
TCTTTCATCTTTCATCTTTCATCTTTCATCTTTCATCTTTCATCTTTCATCTTTTCCGCCTACTTATTCATTTGCGCGTCGAGGCGGTATTCCGAGGCATCCGTGTCGGTCCAGACCAGGTTGTCGCCATACTTGTCGTAGTATCCCTTGACGCTGATGACAATGGTGTAGGGCGCGTTACGCGGCAAGCTGGACGGCATGCGGTAGTTGCCATTCGCGTCTGTCTTGGTCGTCATCAGAATCTGGTTGTCGGGGTAGTTCGCGGCGGCCCAGGAATCGTAGTTCACGCCCGAGACGAGCACAAACACATAGGCGTTGGCAACCGGGTTGCCGGTGCTGGCATCCGTCACCGTGCCGATGAGCGTGATGCCGCTCGCGCTGGGCGGGGTGGGGACGCTGGTACCTGTCCCAACCACCACATTGCCCTGCGTCAGCACGCGCTGATCCGCGCCCACGAAGAACTGGGCCGTGTAATTGCCATCCGGCATGGGGTTCTGGCTGTTGAACAGGCAGAACGAGTAGGAGCCGCTGGCGCCGGAGTCCCAAGGATCGTTGCTCTGGTAGATGTTCTCGCCGTTCGCGCTCCAGGTTGAGCCCCAGGCTTGTCCATCGGTCATGCCGCTGTAGTCGAAAACGGCCGTCAAGCCCGAAATCCCGGATGGGAAGGCGGATACCTGATTGCCCTTTTCGCAATTCGCGTTCGCTTCGAACCAGGTTACCGCGCCAAATGCCTCACCCCCGCCCCCCGGAGCAGTTTCAGCCACGCCATAGGGACTGGTGTAAGCCATGCCGGTCTGCGCGGCGTTGACCAACGGGCGCGCCAGGTTGACGGGACGCAGCGCGTTGATGAAACCGCCGATCGGGATGCAGGAATCCTGGTCGTTCAGCACGCCGTCACCGTTGGTATCCTGAATCACGCGGCAATCGGTGATATCGCCGCCCGCGCCGGAGGAGGCCCGCGATGGCACGCCGATGATGTAACCCTCGTCGGTGGCGGCCAGGCCGCCGGAATTGCCGCCGGAAATGGTCGCGTCGGTTTTAATCCAGGCGCGGGCACCCACCTGTTCCTCCGAGGTAAAACCGGAGATATTTCCATCGGTGTAGGTGATCGTCTCGCCGCCGATGGCCGGGAAGCCGTAGATGTTAACGTGGTCGCCCACATGCACCTGGTCCGAATCGCCGAAGGGGACATAGGGCAGGTGCAGGTCGCTGGAGTTGATCGCGCCGCCGTCCAGCGTGGATGCGATGCGGATCACGGCCAGGTCGAGGTAGCCGTCAATTGCCACCACTTCGGCCCGGTAGGAGAAGACCGGCGGCTGGTCCTCGGAGGCTACGAGTCCCACCGCCAGCGCGTCGGGATGGGATTCCGGGTCGCCCACCGCGGTTGGGTCAGCCACGTGCGCGTTGGTCAGGATCAGGCCGTCGGCGGAAATGAGCGTCCCCGAACCAACGTAGCCCGGGACCAGTTGGCCGTTTTTGTTGAACAGTCCGTAGATCTGCACGGTGGCAGTGATCAGGTTTTGGCGGGTGGGAGGCGGGGGGGTGGGAGTAACAGGAGGCGGGTTCACAATGATGCAGGCCATCGAGGCCAGAACCAGCGCCATACCGGCCAGCCAGATACGATTCAATTTACCCTTGTTCATGGCTGTCTCCTTTTAAAACTGGATCGAGTTGAGAAAGCGGCGGAAGGCAGACAGGCCGCCTTCATATTCCGCCTCGGAAGCGCGATACGAAACGATGATCGCGCCTTGATCCGTCAAAAAGATATAGTCCGCGCCGCGCACCACCACAGGCAGGTCGGCGTGCGAAACATTCGGGTCAGACTCGACATAGGCGTAGGTGATCTCGTACGCCTCGCGTCCGTTGACAGTTACCGCCTGTTGGCCGAGGATGCGGAAGGCGGTCAGGTCCTGCCCATATTTCAGCGTGAGCAGGCTGACGGCCTCGTTTTGCCCGCCCTCCGCCGAAGTTAATTGACGGGTGATCGTGTAGTTTGTCTGGAAACCGGACGAAGCGCGCTCACGCGCCTGCAAAATCACGTCGCCGCCCGGCTCGGACTGGATCCAACCGGACGGGACGGAGGCGCTCACCCCGTCCGCCTGGAAAGGCAGGGCGCGGCTTTGCACGCGGTTCATGGTCAGCCAGCCCGCCAGCAAAGCGACGAGCGTGAGGAGCGCCACCGCGATTTCCGAGTAGCGATCTCCCAGGGAAAGTTTGGAAGTGTTCATGCCTGCCTCCTACTTCGCCGCCAACGCGGATTGGACGTTGCGGCGGATCAACCAACTGACCGCGCCCAGGCAGGCGAACGCGACCACCGCCGCCAGGATCAGGCCGGACCAGGGGTTGGCCGCGCCGCCCGAGAGGGTCACGCCCCCGCGCGTGACCTCGCCGCGCACCCAGTTGAACAGTCCGTTCGCGACCGCCGCCAGCGTGACGCCGAGAGGCATCCACCACAGCGGCTCGTGTTCGAACTTGGCGCGCCCGAGGAAGTAACCGGTGATGCCCGCAAAACCGGCCTGCGCCAGCGCCACCACCGCCATGCGGATGATGCCCGCGCCCAGGTCTACACCGCCGTTTTGGACGACGAACATCACGTTTAGCACGGTGGCATAACCGAGACCGGCCGCCGTGGCATACACCACGCCATCGGTGGCCTCGTCGAATTCAGCCGAGTTGTACATGCTATAACGCACCGCGGCGTATTTCAGGAATTCCTGCGTGAAGCCCACCACGAGAATGCCGCCCAAAATAGTGGTCAGCGCATCGGTGTACAGCCAGTCGGAGACGTGGAAGATGTTCTCCACCAGCGGCACGCCCACCGCCGCGGCCAACAGGGCACCCAGCGCGAACACGCCCAGCACCATGCCCTTCGGCTCGGGTTCGAGGCGATCCTGCTGATAAAAAACGCCCAACCAAATCGCGGCCGGGACGAGAGCCAGCAACACGCCGGTCAAGAGAAGCGTGGAGGGCGTGAAGGCGGGGTGGAAGAACGCGTCCAGCGCGTAGACCAGCCCGACGAAAATAACCAGGGCCAGGATCAGTCCCAGGTTCGAGCGCCAGGCGCCGCGCCTTTCGCGGGTGGCCGTCTGGTGGTGGCGCTCACAGAACCACCGTCCGCCGAGCGCATGCACGCCCGACTCGCCGCAAACACAGCACGTGTTTTCAAGCATACTCGCCTCCTTGTCTAATGATGGAAGAATTAAACCGACACCTGCATTGTAGCAAAGAATGGACAATATTGAAAGCGGAGTTTTATTGCCCTGATTATCATTTTGTCAGTCCATGCCTGCCAGCGCCTTCGCCAAACCGCCCGGCGCGGACAGATCGGGGAGGGAAACCCTGAGAACACGGCCACCCGCCCGAAGGTCCAGGTTTTGACCCGAGAGGGCGGCGGAATCCCCATCGAATCCAAAGAACGTCCAGAAGCAGGCATCTGCCCGCTCCGTCTCCAACATCGCAGAGATGGCGGGTTCTTTGTCTCCGTAATAGCGCGAGCGCCAGCCGCGCGTGCTGTGCGGGTCGCCGCGCATGACCGAGAAAGCCGCCTCCCCTTCCAGCAATCCCATGCGGATGAGGAACGCGGACTCCAAAGTCTTCGCGAAGCACCCCTGTGGGGCCAGACTTTGGATACGAATCAAATTTTGTTCGGGCGTGACCACATGCGGAAAATCGTTGATCAGCCAGTGCAGGGAATAGCGATGCGGGTGCGCCGCGAAAAGATGATCCACCACCAGCCAGCGATCTTCGCCGAGCATCAGCACAGAGCGGACGTGCAACACGCCCAGCCGCGCGTAACCGTCGTGTTCGCCCTGCCAGCCGCGTTCATTTGCGCCCAAGATATGGCCGCGCGCCCACTCGCCCCAGGTGAAGCGGCTGAACCACAGCATCTGGTCGGCGCCGTCCACGCTCACGGTGTTATGCGCGGCGGTGTGCGCCAGTCCGTTTTGCCAGAGGCCCTGCCCGTTGTAGAGAAACGTTCCCGCGTCGCAGGCGATATTTTTTCCGCGCCACCACAAATCCACGTGGAGTTGATCCGCGTGCGAGGGGCGCTCGCGGAAATCTGCGCAACGGATGAAGGCGACGCTATGCGGGCCGCGCAGGAGGTGGATGCCGCCGTCGGGGAAAGTTGGGCGGTTGGACGCTTCGCGCGCACCAACGTTTGCGAAGCCGACCTCCGTCGGCTGAGTCAGCGAAGGCTGACTTTGCAAAGGTAGCGGCGACTTCAGTCGCCCACCCCACAACCAGAACAGAGTCTCATCCCACGCGCCCGCCTCGAGGAGGCGTTTGCCATGGACGAGGTACCAGCCCGCTTGCAGAGTCGGACGGTAATCCGTGAAGTCGCAGGTGTCGAGCGGACAAACCAACGCGCCGTCGTTGGAACCGTAGACGGGCATTTGTCCACTGGACGGTTCGATCAGTTGCGCAATGAAATCCAGCGAGTTTGAAATGGATTGATAGAGTGAATCGGAAAAGCGCTCTTGATTCAGTTCACCCAGCCGCACCGCCAGAAAATAAACATGCAGAATGAAGCGATGATAGTTGAGCGAGTACATCGAGTACGTGCCGTCGTGGAAGATGTGAATCTCGGCCTCGCGTTCCAGCAGGCGACGTCCCAGCGAACGATATTTTTCGGCCTGTTTCAATTCAGGGAAGAGTGTCCCCGCCAGCCACAACCCAAACGCCTCGCTGACGGCGTGATTGCCGCGCGTGGAGACGGCGAAGTCAATGTTGCCATATACTCGATCCACTTGTGCGGCGATCATCTGTGTCAATTGGGCGACGCGCTCCGCGGTGGAACTGGGCGAGCGCTTGAACGCGTACAGGCCAAAACACCAGGCGAACATGCGCAGCGATGTCTCCTGTCCGCATTTCCAATTGGGGCCGCGCTGTGGAGGATTTTTCCGCGCCCAGTCTTCCACCAGAGTCCAGAAGGCTTCGGGATAGCGTTCGTCTTTCTGGAAAGCGTAGGCGCGTACCAGCGCGTAGACTTGGTTGAAGCGGCTGGCCTCCCAGACAAATTTGATGTCGTATGCGCCGTAATCGGGAATCTGCGACCAGTGCATTTGCGAGTCAATTCGGATATTCGCGCGCGGGTCGAGATGCCAATCGGGGGGAAAGCCAATCTGATATGGCGTGTGCTCGAAATAGCGGAGTTCGCCCGCGAGAATCCGTTCGGCCTCGTCCACTGCGAGTTGTGGATTCCAGGTGATGTCCTTCGGCAGAGACAGAATCCCATCGAAGAAGAATTTCGGCGCGCTCTGCTCCCGCCAGCGGATGTAGGCTTCGGGTTTGGATGGCACATCTGGCTTCAGCCAGTACGCCAGCGGACGCGCGTCCCATTCGTAGGAGGGCATCTGCCAACGAAGAATCCCAAGCCGCATCCGCAGGGCGTATCCCAAGCGAAAGAGAAGCCAGCGCAGGCCAAATTTTTGATAGAGAAAGAAGAGGGCGCGGAGTTTGGTGAGCATGAGTGAATGATCTGGGTGTGTTTCGCCTGGGTTGAAGCATAAATCCCGAAGGGATGCCATGATTGTAACGGATGACCGCCGTTAAAAGATAATCCCGAAGGGATGGAATGATTCGGCGGAATCTATCACCCCTTCGGGGTTGGGGACGAACGAACGCTCAATCTAGAATCATGCTACCCCTTCGGGGTTGGGAATTGCTATAGCGAATCGCTTCAACTGTTGTTCTATTTTTGAATTCGCTCGTTCCTCCGTGCCGTGTACATGGACAACACAATCCAAATCAGCGGCAATCCAAAAATGATGAGCGGCGCAACGGAGTGGAATCCGCGCGCCCACGCCAGGGACAGTCCCGCGCCGAGCAGGGTCAACAGGATGAACAGCGCGCTGACGAACGCGGGTCGGATGCCGCTACTCACCAGCCGCTGGTAAAGATGCGTGCGGTGCGCCGCGAAAACATCCTCCCGTTTCGCCAACCTGCGGAGGAAGGTCAAGCCTGCGTCCATGACAAAGGTCCACAGGATGGCCGTGCCAACCATCAGCGGGTCCCCGCCCTGTTTGGTAGACATCAACGGCAGGACCGCGAAACTGAATCCCAAAAACGTGCTGGCTACGTCGCCCATGAAAATACGCGCGGGCGGCCAGTTGTGTCCCAAAAAGCCGAGACTGCCCGCCGCGATCCCCAGCGCGATCCAAAACGCGAGCGGATTTTCCAATCCACCAACAGAGGAGGATAGAAGCATCCAGCCCAACCCCGCGGCTAGCGCCACGCCGCCCGCGAAACCGTCCAGCCCGTCCATAAAATTGTAGGCGTTGATCAGTCCGAGAATCCAAAGGAAGGTGACCGGGATTCCAACCCAGCCCAAATGCAATTCCCCAAAGAGAGGGATGGTGACCGACTTGAAATATCCCATCCCCAGCATGGCGACGGTCACAGCCAATCCCTGCACTGCGAACCGCACCCGCGACGAAAGCGAGCGGACATCGTCCCGCCAGCCGAGCCAGGCGAGCAGAATCCCCGCCACGATGTAAACCAAACCCTGGCGGTCAAACCCATTGACGAGTCCGAAGACCAGCGCGGTCCCGATGACCAGCACGACGATCCCCAGCCCTCCGCCGCGCGGCGTGGGAACCGAATGCAAACTGCGCTCGTTAGGATGGTCCAGGATGTGACGGCGGAGCGTCCACTGACGAATCCAGTACACGCCCGCGTACGCGAGAACCGTCAGGGTGAGAAAAGCGAGGGTTGGAAGAATCAAGTCGAAGTCCAGGAAAGGGTTCGTAAAATATTAACTTCCCTCACCGACTACTGTGCCCCGTCATTGCGACCTTCGGGAAGCAATCCCCTACTGCGCCAGGGAGATTGCTTCGTCGGGAAGTGCGCCCTCCTCGCAATGACGAAACTGCGGGAAGTTATTTATTTACAGATCCAAAGAACCACGAATACCCTACGGGTACGATGTGAAAAGGATAAAAGGGATGGAATCCTTTTCATCGCTTTTATCTGTGGTTGGTGATTTTTTTATCGGCGATGCGTTGGAACAAATCCAGCGTCTCGGACAGTTTATCGCGGCGGTCGAAATTCTGCACGAGATACGCGCGCGCCTGTTCGCCCATGCGCTGGACGCGGGCGGGATCATCCGCCAGTTCGCGGAGGATTTGCGCGAGGCGGTCATCGTCGCCGGGCGGGACGAACACGCCGCCGCCGCTGGCTTCGATGACTTCGCGGATAACGCCATCAATCACCAGCACGGTGGCGCGTCCCGCCGCCATGTGATCGAAGACCTTGTTCGGGTAGGTCATGCGGAAGCCGGGGATGTCCTGAAGGATGGCAATACAGACGTCCGCCGCGGCCACCACCGCAGGCATTTTGGTCTTGGGCGCCGCGCCCGCGAAGATCACGTTGTCGAGAGCGAGGCGTTGGGACTCGGCGCGCAATTTCTCGCCTTCTTTTCCATCGCCAAATAACGCGAAGTAAATTTTTGGCTCGTCGCACAAACGCGCCGCGGCGCGCAGGATGGTGTAAATGTCATTGGCCTGCCCCATCGCACCCGCGTATAGAACGATAAACTTATCATCCAATCCCAACTCGCGGCGGACAGAGGAACCATCCACTTCGGGCGTGAACATCGAAACGTCAGTGCCGTAGGGAATGAAGGTGATCTTGTCTGCCGGGACGCCGCGCGCCATGATGTAAGGTTTGTAGGCGGGCGAATTGACCCAAATGTGCGCGGCGCGCTTATACAAAAATTTCTCCACCGCGTGCGCCAGATAAATCACCGCCGGATTCTTGATGACCTGCATGTCAATCGCGAACTGCGGCCACAGGTCGCGCACCTCGAACACGAACGGCTTGCGGAGCAGGAAGGCCGCCATCCACGCGGCAAAGGCTTGAAAAATGGGAGGTGAGGTACCGACAACCAGGTCGGCATCTTTTACCTTGAGCGAAGCCCACACCGCGCTGAACATGAAACCGACAAACGAAACAATACGCCAAAAATAATTACGGTGCAGGGACGGCAACATGAAAGCGCGCAGGACGCGCACGCCTTCGATTTCCTGCTCGGCGACGAAGCCGCGATGCTCCACGATGCGCTGACCGGTCTGGTAGTTCACGTCGCTGGCGACGATGACCATCTCGTGTCCGCGCTCGCGCAAATATTTCGCCATCTCAAAGTGGCGGGTGAAGCCCGGTTCGTCAAAAGAGACGAAGGCCTGATTGACCAAAAGGATTTTCATTCAGCGTACCCATGATTCTGTACACGGATTTCACGGATTGAACGGATTTGCACGGAAAAGATTTAAAAAATCCGTGTTTTTCCGTGCGCGTAGCGGATCCGCGTAATCCGTGTACAAAAAGGTTTTCCTCGCCCCCATTATAACGGCGGCAGGCGCTGTCCTGCGACCAAAGGGAGTGTCGAAGGGTCGAAGTCCGCGCGGACGAACGAAAACATGACCGCGTCGTGTACCTGCTCGCGGACCGTGAGGCGGTCGCGCAGAATCCCCTCGCGGCGCGCCCCGCTCTTTTCCGCGGCCTTGAGGCTGGCCTCGTTACCCGCGGCGACCACCACCTCCGCGCGGAGCAGACCCAACTGCTCGAAACCGAATCTCGCCGCGAGACGCGCCGCCCGGCTGGCGAGTCCGTTCCCGCGCCGCGAGGAGCGGATCCAGTAACCGAGGTTACAAAAACGGTAGAGCGGGTGGATGTGGCTCAGGCTGGCCGCGCCCAGCATCGTCCCGTCGCGCGCGTCGGTGATGGCGAAGGCGTAGTAGCGCCCCGCCTCCCAGCTCTCGCCCACGATGCGGACGTACTCCGCCACATCCTTGCGGCTGTAGGCGGGATGCGCCCACGTCATCCACGGGATGAGGTCGTCCAGCGATTCGTGCGCCGCGGCGTAGAGCGCATCCACATCCCGCGGCTGGAAGCGGCGCAAGGCGACAATTTTATCGGTGAGAAGAGGTTGGTTGAACATGAATTTGATTTGGGGACACGGAGAAAAAATCTCTAACGTACATCAATGCGATTCACCTGGCGTTTTAACGCGAACACTTGCACCGCACTGCGTTCGGTGCAGTGCAGGTGTGTCGCGAATTAGCGAATTGCCCGAATGGAAATAAAGGAAATTCGCGTCACATCGTACTTTAGTAGCCGTGTAAAAATAACTTCCCGATTTCAAAGTTCGCGAGCAGTTGCACCCCTGGCACTGCCCGCCAGGGCAAGTGTGCGAGCCGTCAGCAGTCCAACTGCTGACGGAAACACGGAACTTATTTTTACACAATTCCTTAGTATTCGCGGTATTCGCGTTGAGAAAATGGTTGGTAGAGAATTAAAATCCGCGTTCTCCGCGTCCGATTCGCATTGCAAAGAAAAGCCTGCGTTTCCGCAGGCTTCCGGTTACATGGTGATGTATTCCCGCAGGTTGTGTTCCACCGCGTAGGCCGCGGCTTCTGCGCGGTTGTTGACGCCCAACTTGGAAAGAATACTGCTGACGTAATTTCGCACCGTGCCTTCGCCGAGGAACAGGTTCTTGGCGATCTCGCGGTTGGTCTTGCCCTCCGAGACCAGCAACAGAACGTGCTTCTCCTGCTGGCTGAGATGCGCGAAGGCGGAGGCTTCCTCCTCCTTGACCGCGCGGCGTACTTCCTGGAACACGCGCTGGGTCACGGCGGGATCGAGCAGGGCCTCGCCGCGTCCCACCGCCTCCAGCGCCTTGATCAGGTCGTCGCTCCCGATCTGCTTGAGGATGTAGCCGGAGGCCCCGGCGCGGATGGCCGAGAAAAGCATCTCATCCTCGGCGTACGAGGTCAGCATGATGACCTTGGTGTTGGGATGGTGGTTGACAATCTCCTCGCAGGCTTCGATGCCCGAAGTGCCCGGCAGGCGGATGTCCATCACCACCACGTCGGGTTGCAGGGCTTCCACCTGTTCCAGGGCCTCGCGGGCCGAACCCGCTTCACCGACAATATCGAACTGCGGATGCCGTTCCAGCAGGGACTTCAGTCCCAGCCGCACTACTTCATGGTCGTCCACGAGCAGGATGCGTTGTTTCGCCATTGATTCTCTTCTTCCTTTGGTTACAGGGTACCGCGTAAATAACTAAACCGGAATTCAAATTTCCACTCACAAGTCCTTCTAATAAGTTTAGTAAATTATGCTACAAGCGGTAGGTTTAGGATTTTAGTCGAGGGCAGGTTGTCTGGCAAGGGCGCAGGCTAAGCCACCCTTGCGCGCCTTGAAGTTCCGCGGCACAATGGACGGGATGAAAATCCTGGCTGTAACGGATGAAACCGTCGAACGCCTCTACCCCCTGGCTGCCAGCGGGCACTTCGCGGACGTGAAGTTGGTCCTGTCCTGCGGCGACCTGCCCTACACCTACCTCGAATACCTCGTCACCCTGCTGAACGTGCCGCTGTGCTACGTGCCAGGCAACCACGACCCCGAATACAATCCACGGGTGGCCGCCTCCTGCGCCGAAGGCTGTGAAAACCTGGACGGGCGCGTGGCGCGCGTGCGCGGTCTCACCCTCGCCGGGTTGGGCGGGAGTCCGCGCTACCACCCCCGAGGCGTGAACCAGTACACCCAGTCCGAAATGACGCGCCGCGCCTGGAGCCTGTTGTCTGTCTTGTGGTGGAACCACCTGCGCCACGGACGCGGCCTCGACGTTCTCATCACGCACTCGCCGCCGTTTGGCATCCACGATGAAGACACCCAGGCGCACCGCGGCCTGCGCGCCATCAACTGGCTCATCCGCTGGGCCAAACCGCGTTACCACCTGCACGGACACGTCCACTTTTTTCGCCGCAACCTGACGCCCTCCGTCACCAGGCTCGGACCGACCAAAATCATCAACATCTTTCCCTACCAGGTAATCGAGATCGAAAATGACCAGTGAACTCGCCTCCCGCGCCCGCGCCGATTACAGCCGCGCCCGCGCCAAATCTTTCCTCAACCGCATCCGGGCCGCGCTCTCAGGCCAACCCACGCGCCTGCTCTCCTACGATG
The DNA here is from genome assembly GCA_964371065.1 of uncultured Anaerolineaceae bacterium. Taxonomy (GTDB): domain Bacteria; phylum Chloroflexota; class Anaerolineae; order Anaerolineales; family Villigracilaceae; genus Denitrolinea. Next base: position 10,969 of record CAYJLS010000113.1, read on the forward strand.
ATGTCCGCGAAAAACTGCGCGTCGGCGGCCCCATCTATCGCGGCGTGCAAACCATCCGCCTCGACCAGGTGGCGGGCAGCCTCAACCGCTACCACCAGTTCGACCGCGCCTTCCTGCCCACCCAGGACGATACCGCCAGCCGCTGGCAACGCGTAGACCGCGCCTTCTACGAAGACATCAGCCTGCCGCCCGTCGTGCTTTACAAAGTCGGCCAGGTCTACTTCGTGGTGGACGGCCACCACCGCGTCTCGGTGGCGCGCGAGCAGGGACAGGAATTCATCGAAGCCGAAGTGCGCGAGTGCGCCACCCGCGTAAATATCACGCCCGACCTCAAACCCGAAGACCTCGAAATCCTCGGCGAAAAAGTCCGCTTCCTCGAGCGCACCCGTCTCGACGACCTGCGTCCGAAGGCGAAAATCCGCCTCACCATCCCCGACGGCTTCCAGCGCATGTTGGAGCATATCGCTGTCCATCGCTACTTCATGGGTCTCGACCTCCAGCGCGACATCCCCGACGAGGAAGCCGTGGCACACTGGTACGACACGGTCTACCTGCCCATCGTCAAAGTCATCCGCTCCAGCAAAATCCTGGAGGAATTTCCCGGCAAGACCGAAGGCGACCTGTACCTGTGGGCGCTCGACCATCAGCGCTACCTGGCCGAACAGGAAGGCCAGCCGCTCCAACCGCCGCGCAAAGCCGCGCAGGACTTCATCGAGGAGATTGGCCCATGACCCGACATTCACTGGACGGAGTCTACGCCGCCGCGTTGACTCCACTTACTCCCGCTTCCTCCCCTGACCTCGAGGCGGTCGCGCCGTACCTGGCCTTTCTCGCCGCCCGGGGTTGCCACGGTGCGCTCCTCTTCGGCACCACCGGCGAAGGCCCGTCGTTCTCTCCTACGGAGCGTGGCGCAATTTGGAAAATTGCGCTACAAGTGCGCGAACAAGTTCCCGACTTCCGCCTGCTCGCCGGTACCGGCACTCCCAGCCTCACCGAAACCATTGACCTGACGCGCGCGACCTTTGACCTCGGCTACGACGGCGCCGTCGTCCTGCCGCCGTATTATTTCCGCAAAGCCACTGATAACGGCATCTTCCAGTGGTTCCGCGAGGTCATCCAAAAAGCCGTCCCCGCGGACGGGCGCTTGCTCGGCTACCACTTCCCCGGCGCGGCGGGCATCGGCTTCTCGCTCGACCTGCTGGCGCGCTTGAAAGACGCCTTCCCCGTCCAGTTCGCGGGCATCAAAGATTCCTCGCACGACCCCGACTTCGCCCGCACCCTCGGTCAGAGATTTGGCTCCGACCTGGCCGTCTTCTCCGGCACCGATTCCGAATTCACGCTGGCATTGGAAAACCATGCGGCGGGTTGCATCACCGCGCCCGCCAACCTCATCTCCCCCGACCTGCGCGAAGTTTATGACCTGTTCCGCGCAGGCAAGGACACTTCCGCCGCGCAGGCGCGCGTCACCGAGCAACGCCGTATCCTCGAAAAATATCCGCCCTTCCCACCCACGCTAAAAGCCCTCGTTCATCGCCTGCATGGATTCCCGCGCTGGCCCATCCGCCCGCCGCTGGAGGAGTTGGATGCAGAGACCGAGGCCGCGGCGCTTGGTGATTTCAATAACGTTGAACGTTAAACGTTGAACGTTCAACCTGCAATCATGAACAACAATTGGAGACTTCTCTTCACCCCTCCCGCGCGCGGCGCATGGAACATGGCCGTGGACGAGGCCATGCTCGAATCCATCGGACGCGGCGATTCGCTCCCGACCCTGCGGCTGTACGCGTGGAGCCCGGCCTGTCTCTCGCTGGGCGTCGCCCAGCCCTACGCAGACGTGGACTCCGCACGCCTGCACGCCCGCGGCTGGGATGTGGTACGACGCATCACCGGCGGCCGCGCCATCCTGCACACCGACGAGTTGACCTACTCGGTCGTCGGTCCCGCGGAGGAACCGATCCTGGCTGGTTCGGTGCTTGAGTCCTACAACCGGCTGGCGCGGGCGCTTCTTAAGGCGGTGCAGGATTTGGATTTGCCTGTCGAGATGAAAGAGGGCAAGGCAGAGGAAAATGGCACGAGCAACCCCGTTTGTTTTGAAGTGCCGTCCACCTACGAAATCACAGCCGAAGGTGGAAAAAAACTGATCGGCTCGGCGCAGGCGCGGCGCAAGGACGGCGTGCTCCAGCACGGCTCCCTCCCGCTGACAGGCGACCTGGCGCGTATCACCCAGGCGCTCGCCTTCGCGGACGAGTCGGCGCGCGAGGATGCCGCAAAACGATTACTGTCCCGCGCCGCCACCGCCGAATCCGCCCTGGGCCGCGCGCTGGATTGGGAAACCGCGGCCCGCTCCCTCGTCCGCGCGTTCGAGGCGGAGTTGGGAATCCGATTCAAACGCGGGGAACTGTCCCAAAAAGAAGTCTCGCGAGCCGAGGAACTGGTCCGCGAGAAGTATGCTCATCCGTCATGGACGGAAAGGGCGTAATCTCAGGTCGTTCTCCAAGTGTGTTCGCTCAAAGAGAAAACCAGTCCAAAACTTTT
>CAYJLS010000114.1:0-8729 GCA_964371065.1 uncultured Anaerolineaceae bacterium
GTTGCACTGCGAGCCGTCAGCAGTCCAACTGCTGACGGAAACACGGAACTTATTTATACACAAGTACTAAATAGAATTGTGACTTTCGTCACATATCATAACCGATCTTTACATATCCGTCGCCCCCTCTTTTACGATCACCCTCAAGACAATGTCGGCGTGGTTCTTGAAGTGCAGGGTCAACTCGAACTGGTCGCCAACCTTCAGGTCCCGTTTGAGGCCGATCAGCATAACGTGCAGTCCGCCCGGCTTGAGCTCCACTTTCGCGCCCGCGGCCAGCGGCACGGACTTCTGCGGGATCATCTGCATCTCGCCGTTCGCGCCCGCCTGGCTCATGTGTATTTCCACCGCCTCGGCCACATCCGACGAGGCGGAGAGCAGTTCATCGTCCGCGGCCGTGCCGTTGGACAGCGTCAGATAGGCGGTGCCGGTTCCGCCCGACATCCCCGTCCGCGCCCAAACTGCGGATACCTCAAGTTCCGTTGCCGCGGGCGCGCAGGCATCCAACAGCAAAGCCCCCAATAAGACGATTATCAGAAGGCGTTTCATTTTTTCTTCTCCTTTTATTTTGGACGATAGACGCGCCCGCGCCAGGTGACTCCCTGCCCCGAAAGGACTTTCCACGCGGACGTGAGCATGATCGCCGCGAACAAACCCGCCCCGAGCGGGACGGTGAGGCTGTACCAGCGCGAGATGCCGAGTCCACCGCACACGTTCGCGCGCGCCCACAACAGTGCGCCCCACACGATCAGCGACTTGGCGATGACTCCCAACGCGAGCGCACCTCCGCCATTGAGCAACCAGAGAAAACCAAGCAAGGGCCAGACGGGCAGGAAGAGCGCGGCGATCAAAGCCAGCGTCGCGCCGAACGCGCCCAGCAGAAGCATGGACGGGGTGTCGCGCAGGCCGAGGTAGATGTTCTTCGTCCAGCCCTCCCACATTTCGGGCAGGGACGTGTACATGCGCGTGCGCGCCATTTCGTATCCGTCCGCGATGATGAGACGATAGCCGTTCCACTTCACCTGCTCGGAGAGGGCTTTGTCCTCGACGATCTGGTCTTTGATTCGTTCGTGTCCGCCCACCGCGTCGTAGACCGCGTGGCGGATGAGGATGAACTGTCCGTTGGCGACCGCGTCGCGGCGTTTCGGATCGTTGACCTTGCGCGGGGAAAATCCCACCGAGAGCGCGGTCAACACGAGCGGCATCAGCACTTTTTCCCAGAACGAGCCGAGTTCCTGGAAGGTCATGATGGTGAACAGGTCGGCCTTCGTTTCGAGGGCTTTGACGTAGCACGAGGCGACCGCCTCGGGCGCGGCGAAGGTGTCCGCATCCACGAAGCACAGCCAGTCGCCGCGCGCCGCGGCTGAGGCCTGAGTCAACGCGTGGGGTTTTCCGGCCCAGCCCGCGGGTAGGTCCGAACCGTGGAGGATTTTTAGACGGGATTCCCATGTAGTGACGACTTCAGTCGTCCCAGGGCGGAGACGACTGAAGTCGTCACTACGTAGTTCTCCCAAAATTTTTAACGTGGAATCCGTCGAACGGTCGTCCAAAACAATGATCTCGAAATTGGGGTAGGTCTGCGCGAGCAGGGACTCGACACAGCGGCGGATGTTCTGCTCCTCGTCGCGCGCCGGGACGCAGATGCTGATGAGCGGCGCGGGCGCATGGACTTCGGCGGGCGTGACGACGATGTCCATCTGGTACTGCGAATGCACCCAGACGATGATGCCGAGGCCGAGCAGGAAGAGCAGGGTGGAGGTGAGGAAGTAGGGCATGGGAAAACGTTGAACGTTAAACGTTTAACGTTAGATGATGCGAACCGTTGAACCGCGTTCGTTTTTTTCAACTTCTATCCGCGTCGGGAACGCGTCTTTCAACTCATCCAAATGCGTGATGACCAGAATCTTTGCGAAGTCGCCGCGCACGGTGTTGATGGCTTCGATGAGACGTTGCCGCCCCTGCGCATCCTGCGAGCCGAAGCCCTCGTCAATGACCAGGGTTTGCAGGCGTGCGCCTTTGCGCTGCGCGAGAACTTCGGAGAGCGCGAGACGGATGGCGAAGTCCACGCGAAATCTCTCGCCCCCACTATACATTTCATAATCGCGCAACCCCGCCCCGTCGCTGATTTGGATATCGAGCGTCTCTTTCAGGTCGTCGCGCTTCTTGTCCTTGTACTCGGCCTGCGTCGCAAAGCGGATGGACATCCTGCCGTCGCTCAAGCGGTCGAGCAGGTCGTTGGCTTTCGTCTCGATCTGCGGGAGCGCCTGCTCGATCAGCAGGGCAGGGACGCCGTCCTTGCCGAAGGCGCGTTCGAGCGTTTTGTGACGCGCGATCAATTGTTGCTTTTCCTCGCGCTCGGCGGCGTAGCCCGATTTTCTTTCGCGAAGTGTGGCTAGAACATCCACCAGCTGGCGCGCCCCGCCAACCTCCTGGTTCTTGTTGTTTTCCTGTTCCTGCAACTGGAGCAGGGCGCGCTCGGCTTCATCCAGGCTGACGGTCGGCTTTTTTATTTCGGCCGCATATTTTTCGCTTGCAAGGATTGCTTCGACTTCTTTCAGCCGCTTCGCGCCAGTGATTTTCCAATTCTTCGCCGAATTCCCGATCGTTTCGATGCGTTCCGTCCACTGGGTGATCGAAGTGGACAAGTTCAACCGCTCCCTCTCCGCGCTTCCCATCTTCGCGGCCTGTGATTCGTAATTCGCGATTTGTTTGGCGAGATCGTCCATGCTGGATTTGTTGGCGCGGAAACGGTCGCCTTTTTCTTTTCCTTCATTCTGGAGTTGTTCCAGTGTGGAGCGGCGATGTTCCTCGCTCAACACCTGTCCGCAAAGCGGACAGGTCGCGCCCCCCGCCGCTTTGAGCTGGTTGATACGCGCTTTCAGCTCGTCCATCTCGATTTTTCGCAACTCGTTCTCAGCCTTCAAGGTGGCGAATTGTTCGCGCGCCGCGCTTCGGGTTTCCTCCAGTTCGCTTCGTTTCGCGATACTTTGCTCGACCTCGGCCAACAATTTCTTCGCGTTCTCGATTTTGACCGCCAACTCACTGATCACTGATGACTGATCACTGATCACTTTCTCCTGTTCCTTCAACCCGCGCCGTTCCTCCTCCAGCCTTGCTTTTTCCTCGGCGAGACGCTGATTCAGCGAAGCCGCGGCCCGCCTGAGGCTTTCCAGCGCGGTCTCCTGCGTTTTACGCGCCTCGCTCAAGCGCTTCAAATCTGATTCAAGTTCCTTGAGTCTTCGCTTGCGCGGTTCCTCTTCCGCAAGTTCGGCGTCAATATCGGCAATGCTTCGATCAATGCCTGCGGTTTCCTTTTCGATTTCCTTGCGGCGTTCGGTGGTTCGTTCCCTGTACGTTTCCCAGACTTCGAGGCCGAGGATGTTGCCCAGCACGGACTTGCGCTCGCCGGCTTTTTTCTGCGTGAACTCGTCGGCCTTGCCCTGCAAAAAGAACGAGGCGTTGACGAAGGTGTCGTAATCGAGGCGCAGGATCTGCCCGATGCGCGCCTGCGTTTCGCGCGCGGATTTTTCGGTGAGCGGACGCCAATCCTCGCCATCCCTGATTTGAAATTCCAACACCGTGCTTTTGCCGCGCGGCGTCGTGCGCTGGACGCGGTAAATGTTCTCTTCGTATTTGAAGGTCAGCGCGACCTCGGCGGCCTTCGATCCCAGGTTGATCAGCGCGTCCTTGTCCTTGCCGCGCGCCTCGCCGAACAGCGCCCAGGTCAGCGCGTCGAGCAGGGAGGATTTGCCCGCGCCGTTTTGTCCCGAAATGCAAGCCAGGTCGAAGCCCGTGAAATCCAGTTCGACGGGCTCGCGATAAGAAAGGAATCCAGCGATACGAAGTTTGAGGGGAATCATTGCCTGGATTATACCGTCTTGTACGATGCTACAGATTGACGAGGTATATCGTTGCGACCCTTTTGGAACGCGAATATCACGAATGGGCGAATTTCGAGAATTTAAAAAAAACATTCGCGGCATTCGCTTATTCGCGGCATTCGCATTGAAAAATAACTGCGTCGTTGAGAAGACCTTGAGGGAGGGCGTGTGCTTGCCCTCCCTCCCCAGCCATGTTATCATCACCCCATGGAAGATCCTGTTGCCGCCCGCGCCCGCCGCCGCCTGACTCTCATCGCCATCACGCTTTCCACCATTCCGTGCTACTGTCTCGGCTGGCTGGCAGTGACTCTCGCACCCGGGCCGCAGACCGCCACTCCCACCCCCACGATGACTGCCATCAGCGAGACGCCGACCTTCACCCCCTTCGGCTCGCTCACCCCAACCCTCAGCCCAACTCCGTCCATTCTAACAACGACCGCCACCCTCAGCCTCACGCCGACGCTGAGCCTGACTCCTTCGATCAGTCCCACGCCGTTCATGCCTCCCACGCGGACATTTACGCCGACTCTCACGTGGACGCCCTCATTCACTCCCACAATGACATTTACGCCCACGCCCACGGAAACCCCGTCCGCCACGCCCACACCCACCGCGACGGAAACCCCGTCCATCACGCCCTCGCCCACCGCGACGCCGACTTCCACTCCCACCGACACGCCCATCGCGACTACGGCTCAACCCTAAGCAGACGCGGGATTTCATGCCGGCCATGACGGACATTTCCCCCTTTCTTAAATCCTTGCTTTCCAGCGCGGGACTTTCGGGACACGAATCTCCCGCGGCGGATTTGATTCTTGAACGCTGGCGGCCTCTGGCGGATGAGATTCGCGCCAGCCGCATCGGTTCCATCCATGCCCTGCGGCGGGGGGACGCGCCCGCGCCGCGGCCTTCGCTCCTCTTATCCGCGCACATGGACTCCATCGGGATGATGGTCGCTGGCATCCAGGATGGTTTCCTGCGCCTGACGGAAGTCGGCAGTGTGGACCCGCGTCTCCTGCCCGGACAGCCCGTGCTGGTGCATGCGCGCCAGCCCCTGCAGGGCGTGATCGCGGCGCGTCCGCCCGCGCTGATGCCGGATGATGAAAAGAAGGACGCGCTTGGTTTCGACAACCTGCTCGTGGACGTGGGACTCCCGCCACGCCGCGTCGCGCAACTCGTCCGCGTGGGCGACCTCGTCTCGTTCGCCAACGGACCGCTGGAGTTGGGGGAGGGCATCCTGTGCGGCCACTCGCTGGATAACCGCGCCTCCGTCGCCGCGCTGACCCTCTCCCTCGAAGCGATGCAGTCCCAAAGTCACGCGTGGGACGTGTGGTTCGCGGCCACTGTGCAGGAGGAAATCTCCTACGCGGGCGGGGCTACCTCCGCTTTCGCCCTGCGTCCCGATCTCGCCATCGTAGTGGATGTCACCTATGCAAAAGGCCCCGGCTCGGGCGGCTGGGAATATTTTCCGCTCGGCGGAGGCCCCACGCTGGGGATCGGTCCGCACATCCACCCGTCCCTGCTGAAACGGTTGAAGGGGCTTGCTGAAAAATTGGAGATTCCCTACGCCATCGAGCCAATGCCGGTCAGTTCGTTAACCGAGACCGAGGCGGTTCAACTTTCCGCGGCGGGCGTGCCAACCGCGGTGGTGAGCCTCCCTATCCGTTACATGCATACGCCCGTGGAAGTGGCCTCGCTGACCGACATCCAGCGCGCCGCGCGGCTGATTGCCGAATTCGCTCTCGCGCTCGAAACGGACTTCCTGGGCAAGGTGGTTTGGGATGACTGACGAAGCCCTCGCCCTGGCGCGCCGCCGGCTGGACGATCCGTCCGCGCTGTGGTTCCTCCGCCTCGTTTTGGTCATCGCCTCGCTCCTGACCTTTTGGCTGGCCGCCGATTTGGGAGGGGGCGGCGTGCTCTTCGTCTTCTGGCGGCGCACGTTGCTCATCTTCGCCATCGCGTTCCTCGCGCTCGCATTTCTTGTTATCGCTTACCTTTCTGGCCGCGAAAATTTTTTCACTCGCGTCGAAAAAATTTTAGAAAAATCCGTGCAACTCCGTCCAATCCGTGTAATCCGTGTACCGTTTTTTCTCCTCACCGCCGCGCTCCTGCTCTTCCTCTTCCTCGGTCCCTTTGCTGGGACTTTTGAATCCCTCCCCGCGCGCTTCCTGCTCCTCTTCCTCGCTAGTCTCATTGGGACATTTTTTCTCGCCGCCAGCAACCCGTCCCCGCGCTGGTGGTCGTATTTCCTTTTCGCCTTCTTATTTTTTACTTTTCTCTACCAACTGATCTCCGCGCTTCCCTCCCTTTCCCTCACCCCCTTCTCGCGCGGCTGGTCGGAGGGGACGCGTTACTACCACGCCTCCCTGCTTTTATCCGAACGTTTTTATAACCTGTCCCTCCCGCCGTTCTATCAGGACCTCAGCCGCTACGTCATCGAGGTGATTCCGCTCCTCCTGCCTCAGCCCTCTCTCTGGCTGGAACGTCTCTGGGAGACCGCCCTCACCTTCCTCCTCCCCGCGCTGACGGTCGCGCTCGTTCTTCGCCGCGTGGTGCGGAATGGCACATCGTACTCGAAGAGTATTCCGCAATCCAATGGCTCGGCGGGATACCATCCCGCCCCACGCGCCTTCTGGTGGACTCTCCTCCTGTTTGGCACGCTCTACCTCCTGCAAGGCCCCGTCTACTTTTACCTGCTCCTGGCCGCCATCCCCGTGCTGGCGTTTTTTCACCCCGACCGACTCGCGCCATCCATCCTCGCCCTCATCGCCGCCTCGATCTGGGCGGGCATCAGCCGCGTCAACTGGCTTCCCATCCCCGCCATGCTGACGGTTGCGCTTTACCTGCTCGAGAAACCGCTCGCGGGTCGTTCCCTCGTCCGCTACCTCCTGCCGCCCGCGGCCTACACCGTCATCGGCCTCGTCACCGCCTACGCCGCGCGCCAGTGGTACTTCGACCTCTCGCACATCACCGACGCCATGTTCAACGCGGCCTTCTGGCAACAAATGCTTTGGTACCGCCTATTCCCCAGTTCGCTCAACGCCTGGGGCATCCTGCCTTCGGGACTGGTGATGACCGCGCCGCTCATCCTGCTCATGTTCGCGCACCTGCGACGACGCGCCTGGCATCCCATCCGCGTTTGGGGACTGGGACTGATTCTGTTCGTCCTGCTCGCGGGCGGATTCATTGTCAGCGCGAAAATTGGCGGCGGCAACAACCTGCACAATCTGGACGGATTCCTGACTCTTTCCCTGACCGTCAGTTTTTATCTACTCTTTGATCGCTTCACCCCGGACCTCGCGCCTGCCTCCGCGCCGCAGACCTTCTCCCCGCTGACAGTCACTCTCGCCGCCCTCGCGGTGACGGTCTTCACCGTCTCGCAAACCTATCCCGCCCTTCCGTCCTTCGACCGCCAGGCGGACTCCCTCGCCTTCCTCCAGCAACTCGTGGATGAAACCGTCGCGGACGGCGGACAGGTGCTCTTCATCACCCAGCGCCACCTGTTGACCTTCGACCTCATCACCGGCGTTCCACTTGTCCCCGAAAACGATAACATTGACCTGATGGAATTTGCCATGACCAACTATCGTCCCTCCATTGACCGATTCCACGCGGACATCGCCGCGCATAAATACGCGCTCATCATCGCGCCCACCCCGCCCGGTCAACTGCGGACAACGGATTCCGCCTTCAGCGAGGAGAACAACGCCTGGCTAAAGCGCGTCAGCATCCCCATGCTCCGCGAGTACAAGATCCTCGCCGAATTTCCCGAAGGCGATTTTGTCGTGTTGGTTCCAGATGAGTAGTTTCATGTTTTGTCAGCAGTTGGACTGCTGACGGCTCGCACACTTGCCCTGGCGGTCAGTGCCAGGGGTGCAACTGCTCGCGAACAAAATACTCACCACTCACCACGTATCTCCTATCCCGCCTCCCCATTATCACTTACCAATTACCAATGCCCCTCACCCCTCCCCTCCGCCTCCTCGAGCGTCTCTGCAACGCCATCGCCATCTCCGGTGACGAGGGCGAGGTGCGCCGAATCGTCCTCGAGCAGGTGCGCGCAATCGCGGACGAGGTCCGCGTGGACGCGCTGGGAAACGTCCTCGTGGCGAAACGCGGCTCGAAACGGAACCCGCTCAAAGTCCTGCTTGCCGCGCACATGGACGAGGTCGGCTTCATGGTCGTGTCCGACGAGGGCGACGGCTTTTATCAGTTTGAAACCGTCGGCGGGATAGACGTCTCGCAACTGGCGGGCAAAGCCGTGTTCATTGGGAAGGACCGCATCCCGGCGGTGATCGGCATGAAGCCCATCCATCTTTTCAAGGAAGAAGAATACAAGCAAAAGATCACGCTGGATTCCCTGCGGCTGGATGCGGGCAGGAAAAACAGCCAGGCGCAGATCGGCGACCGCGTCGGGTTTGCCACGCAGTTTCGCCGCGCGGGGAATTCGATTTTTGCCAAGTCGCTCGACAACCGGCTCGGCGTTGCCACGTTGATCGAACTGCTCAAACACGCGCCCGCCAATATTGACCTGCTGGTTGCCTTCACCGTGCAGGAGGAGGTGGGACTGCGCGGCGCGACAGTGGCCGCCCATGCGCTCGCGCCTGACATCGCCATCGCAGTGGATTCGACTCCCGCCCGCGACCTGCCCGCGTACGACGGCCGCGAGAATACGGTTTACAATACCAAACTGGGACTCGGCCCCGCCATCTATCTCGCGGACTCGTCTACCCTGCACGACCCGCGCCTGGTTCGGCATTTCGCCGACGCGGGCGATGCGGAAGGAATCCCGTACCAGTTCCGTCAGCCCGGCGGAGGCGGCACGGACGCGGGCGCCATGCACCAGCA
>CAYJLS010000114.1:8829-13342 GCA_964371065.1 uncultured Anaerolineaceae bacterium
ACCAGTTCCGTCAGCCCGGCGGAGGCGGCACGGACGCGGGCGCCATGCACCAGCAGCTCGAAGGCATCCCCGCGCTTTCGATCTCCGTCCCGGGGCGCTACGCCCACACGCCCATCGGCCTCTGTCGCGTGGACGATTGGCAGAACACCCTGCGCCTGCTCCACGCGGGGTTGAGTCGGATGACGCCCGCGCTGTTGAAACGATGATTCGCACTGCCCTGAACGGAGGGACGAAAGCGCGGCCCTTCGCTCAAGACGGCGGTATACTGTCAATTCTCTTTCTTGATTTACAGGTGCTCAATGAACGGACTAATTGCTCTCCTCGGTTCTGGTGAATTTCTCCCCGTCATGGACGTGGTGGACAAATTCCTGCTCGCGAACTGTGGCGCGAATGGACATACCCCGCGCGTCGTCTGCCTGCCCACCGCGGCAGGACGCGAAGGCGAGCGTTCGTGGGGACGCTGGATGAAAATGGGCGAGGAGCATTTCACGAGACTCAGCGCGGATGTGAAGTCGCTCCCAATCATTGACCGCGCCTCCGCCGACGATCCGCAGTTCGAGTCCGCGCTCGAGTCCGCGAACCTGATCTACTTTTCAGGCGGCGACCCGAATTATCTCTACAAGACGATGAACGGGAGCCGCGCCTGGCTGGCCGCGGAAAAAGCATGGAGTCGCGGCGCGGCCTACGCGGGCTGTTCCGCGGGTGCGATGATCCTCGGCAAGTCCATGCCCGATTTCCGCCGCGCGGGACTTGGCTCGCGCCAGGCTTTCGGCCTCGTCCCAGCCGCATTCATCCTGCCGCATTTCGATGCCATCCCTGCCATCTGGAAGTCGTTCTTCCTGGCGCTCACCAAACGATTGAAAAACGGTGAAACCCTGCTCGGCGTGGACGAGGAAACTGCTCTCATCGGAAAACTGGATGGCCAGTGGCATGTTCACGGACGTAAAACCGTCTCACGTTACACCCGCGATGGAAAGCAAGTCTTCGCCGTGGGAGAGGAAGTTAAACTTTAATCTTTTTACCACTGCCCTGCCTGCACTGTGCCGCAGGCATACGTGAGCGGAGGGTCGAGTAGCCCGTGCTTTTCGGGCGTATCGAGACCCGCAGTCGAAGGGCAAGTCTACAGAACAATGCTTGCACATGTGACCCGTCCTTCGACTGCGGGACGGAACAGCACCGCCCTCCGCTCACATCGTCCCGATGTTCTTCGGGAGGACAGCGGTAACGTGAGACTCATTGCCCTCCGCTCAGGACGGCGAACTATCAAACTACCAAACTACCAAACTACTCAACTAACATGAAACCCCTCCTCCGCACCCTCACCCAAATCCCCGCGCCCTCCGGCCGCGAGGACGAACTCCGCGCCGTTGTCCAAAAAATGATCCAGCCGCACGCGGACGAAGTCCGCGTGGACGCGCTCGGCAACTTGATCGCGCGCAAAGGCAAAACCGCCAAAAACGGCAAACGCATCATGCTGGCCGCGCACCTCGACGAGATCGGCCTCATCGTCTCGCACGTGGACTCGAATGGCTTTGCCCGTTTCAGCGCGCTGGGCAGGCTGTCCCCGCATCGGCGCGTCGGCGCGCGCGTAAAATTTCTCAACGGCGCGCTGGGCGTCATCGGCCTCGAACGCGACGCCGAACAAAAAGACCGCGCGCCCGCCATTGACAAATATTTCATTGACACAGGCGCAACCAGCCAAAAAGACTCGCCCGTCAAAATCGGCGACGCGGCGGTCTATGATTCAAACTTCCTCGACCTCGGCGGCCGCGTTGTCTCGAAGTGCCTCGACGACCGCGTCGGCGTGGCGCTGCTCATCGAAAGCCTCCGCAACCTCAAGTCGGGGCCGAACGAAATTTATTACGTCTTCACCGTCCAGGAGGAAGTCGGCGGGCGCGGCGCGGGTCCCGCGGCCTACGGCCTCGATCCCGAAATCGGCCTCGCCGTGGATGTCACCATCGCCAGCGACGCGCCCAATGCCAGCGAACGGAATCTCATCGCACTGGGTCGCGGCCCCGCCATCAAGATCAAGGACTCGAGCGTCATCGCCGACCCGCGCCTGGTGGAGTCTCTCACGCGTCTCGCCGAAAAGAATCGCATCCCGCACCAGTTCGAAGTGATCGAGAGCATCGGCACCGACGCGCGCGCCATGCAGATCACGGGCATGGGCGCGCGGGCGGGCGGCCTCGCCATCCCGCTTCGCAACCTGCATTCGCCATCGGAGATGATTGACCTGCGCGACGCGCAGGACACGGGACGATTGCTCGCCGCGTTTTTACGTTCGACGGACCTATGACCGCGAGTGCGTCGCACCTTCCCCTCGGGACTCGTCCGTTAAACGGGATTTGTCTCCGTTTGGGAAAATCCCGTTAAACCAGGTGCGACGCACCTCCTGCTGAACAAAATGTTTTCCCGACTTCTTCTCGCTTCTCTCTTGACCTTGGGCCTGCTCGCGGCTTGCGGACGCGTTCCCGCCCCCGCGACTTCCTCTCCGCGCCCCGAGCCAAGCGCCACTTCCGCCTCCCCCACGCCGACGCACGCGCAAGAACAGCGTGCCGCGCCGCTGATCCTGCGCGTGTGGGTGACGCCGCGCTTCGACCCCGCTAGCGACTCTGTGTTACAGGCGCGCCTCGACGCGTTCACCGCCAACCACGCGGGACTCAAAATCGAAGTGCGCGTGAAAAACGAATCCAGCCTGCTCGAATCGCTTGAACTGACGGCCTTCGCCGCGCCCGCCGCCTCCCCCGACCTGGTTGCCCTCCCGCGCGCAGACCTCGAAGCCGCGGCCGCACAGGGACTGGTCCAGCCGCTGGACGCCTCCCTGCTCGACGACGCGAGTTGGCACCCGATGGCGCGTTCCCTCAGCCGCGTCAACGACGCGGTCTACGGCCTGCCCTTTGCGCTGGACGCGCTGGCGCTGGCCTCGTCTGCGGAGACTCCGCTGACCACCTGGCAGGAGGTCTCCGATGCGGGCGCGCTGGCCTTCAACGCGAACGACGCGTTTTTCCCGCTGGCGTTGTATCTCTCGGCGGGCGGTGAATTGACCGACGCGCAGGGCGATCTCACACTCGATGAAGCCGTGCTGGTGCGCGTGCTGGCGTTGTTCGCGCAAGAGCAGGCGTTGCCGTTGGAATCGGACGAGGAGGTCAGGTTATCGCTGGGGCAGGGGGACGGATCGGCTGTGGGCTGGGCATCGGGCCTGTCAAGCGGCGGCCCACCCGAGGTCAAGTTGGAGGCGTTGCCAGGGCTGGAGAGTCCGCCCGCGACGCTGGTCACATCCTGGAGTTGGTCGGTCGCGAGCGCGGACGCGGAACGTCAGCAATTGGCGACGGAATTAGCCGCGTGGCTGACGGCGGAGGAATTCCTCGGCGAGTGGACGCCGTCGCTTGGATTTTTGCCGCCGCGTGACGCGCAGCGTGCGCGCTGGAAGCCGTTGCTCGACCCTGCGCGTCCCGTCCCGCCCGCGGAGTTGGTGGAGGTGGTCGCGCCGATTTTGCGCGAGGCGGTTGCGAGCGTGTTGGCTGGCGTTCCGCCGGAGGCCGCGGCGCGCACCGCGCTGGAGCAATTAAAATAATTTTGCAGGGGAGGCAGTAAAACGAGATAGTATTTCGTTTAAAAAAGCACAGGCTCCCGATGTGGGAGCCTGTTTGCTTATTGCTTTTTGTCTTCGGGTTCTTCGGCGGTTTCTTTCTTCGCCATGAAAAAGGCGATGCCCGCGCCGAGGGCGAACGCACCTGCCGAACCGGGACTGGCAAAATCGGTCAGCCCGATCAGCAGGCCGAAGAATCCCAGGATCAGCGCGATCTGCAACTGCCAGCCGGCTTTTTGGTAGGCATCCAGAAGGAAGCGGCCCAGTCCAAAACCGATTGCCAGGAAACCCAGCGCGCGCAACAGAAAACCGAGCAGGCTGAAAATATCCGACACAAGAATTGGCATATCATACTCCTTTGATCAATTGTAGTGGGATAGGCCCGCGGCCCATCAGGCATTTACATTATACCTTCCCGGTGACAGTTCTTGATTCACAACCAGGCCCACAGCATCCAGCAGATGACCATCAGGATGCCGATGCCGAAGCGCGCCGCGAAGGACGCGCCCCAGCCGATCATAAAAACTTTGGCAGATTCGCAGGCCAGTTTTTGGTCACGGAAGCGCAAGTATTCCAGTCCCAGCAGGGACAGGGGCGAGGCCACCAGCCCGGCCAGCGGGGTGAAGAACAGACTGACCAGGATGCCCACGATGTAGCACAGGATGATGGTCTTCCACGGAATTTCATGGCCGCGCATCTTGGATGCGATGATGATATTGTCCACGATGTTGCCGCCGATCATCAGCAGGGTGATGAGGGCGAACAACAGCCAATCCACCCAGCCCATCAGTCCGCTGGCAGATTGGACGAGCGCATAGACCAGCGCCGCCAGCCACATCACCGTCAGCCCGGGGAAGACGGGGATGATAAGGCCGAAGAGTCCCAACAGCAGGAAGAACAGGGTGAACGTTTGGATGATGATCT
>CAYJLS010000115.1:0-2829 GCA_964371065.1 uncultured Anaerolineaceae bacterium
TTCGCCGCCCAGCCTCCATCCTTGCGGACGGTTTCGGGCGAACAGGTCGCACAGGGTTTTTGCAGTGGACTCACGGATTTTCGAGAATTGGTTTTTAAAAATTCGTGCGAATTCGCGGCAAATGCTCCAGCATTGAGGTTTTGACGGATACAGATTCATGGGCAATCACCAAAACATTTCTCAAAACGAAAGAACAACATGAACATCACACTTGCACTCGGCGGCGGCGGGGCGAAGGGCAACTCTCACATCGGCGTCATCCGCCGGCTCGAAAAGGAAGGCTTCCGCATCCGCGCGCTGGCGGGGACGAGTTTCGGCGGGATCGTCGCGGCGCTGTATGCGTTCGGGAAAACTCCCGACCAGATCGAGAAAATATTTTCCAACGTGGACCAGTCGCGGTTGTACGGGCGCGCCAGCGGCGAAGGCCCGTCCCTGCTGGGGCTGACGGGCGCGGCCAAACTATTCGATGAACTCTTCGGCGCGGCCACATTCGACGACCTTCGCCTGCCCTGCGCGGTGACGGGCGTGGACTTGAAATCGGCGCGCGAGGTGATTCTCACCGAAGGACTGGTGCGGGACGCCCTGCTGGCGACGATTGCCCTGCCGGGGATTTTTCCGCCGCGCCGCATCCTGGACTGGGAACTGGTTGACGGCGGCACACTCGACCCCGTGCCTGTTTCCGTTGCGAGGTCACTCGCCCCCGGCCTGCCAGTGGTTGCCGTGGTGCTGACCGCGCCGGTCGGCGAACCGGCGCGCGCCTTCGAGGTAAACCTACCCTATCTGCCGAATGCCATCGCCCGCCGCATCACGCGCATGCGTACCGCGCAAGCCTTCGACATCTTCCTGCAAGCCGTGGAAATCTGCAACCGCATGATGGCCGAATTGCGGCTTGAAAAGGAAAACCCCGAGGTCGTGATCCGCCCCGCGCTGTCCCACATCCAACTGCTGGACAAGGTGAATGTCCACGAGGTGGCGCGTCTCGGCGAGCAAGCCGTGGAAGCGGTTCTGCCCGACCTGCGCCGCGTCACCGCCTGGCCGGCGCGCCTGGCGCGAGCGTTTGGGAAGAGGTAAGAGGTAATTGGTAAATGGTAAAAAGCAAGTACCACAACATTCATGTTGCTCACCGGGGCAAGATAAATCTTGCGGTACCGCATCTGGCGGGACTGGTCATGCCGTATTTCACCGTCTGGCTGGGATTGTACGTTTTCAAAAATGCCTGGGCCGCCATCCTCGGTTATCACATCGGGATCGTCCTGCTGGTCACGCTGGCCGGAGCATGGCCGCGTCTCAACAAATTCCGTCCCACCCTGCCGGTATGGCGGGTTTTGATTTTCGGCCTGACGGGTTGCACGGCGGGCATATCGGTTTATTTTCTGTGGCCGTTCATCCACGTCTCACCCCAATTGACAGACGCGCTGCTCGACTGGGGACTCACGCCGCGCGTTTGGCCGCTCTTCATCGCCTATTCCACGTTCATCAATCCCTGGCTGGAGGAAGCCTACTGGCGCGGTTGGTTGGGAAATACGACTCAACGCCCCATCCTCCACGATGCGTTCTTCGCCGGCTTTCACCTCGTCATCCTTGCGCCGTTTTTTCCAGCGCCTTGGCTGGCGGTGGCATTCGTTGTTCTCGCGGCTTCGGGCTGGATGTGGCGGCAGATGGCGCGCACGGAAAAATCCCTGCTGGCCTCCAGTCTCTTCCACATGGCCGCAGACGTAAGTATTCTGCTTGTGGTTTGGTCTACTGTTGTGAGTCCCCCAATGCCCTGAGCGGAGGGCGGTATCATTCGACCATCCGCTCACGTGTCCCGATGCTCTCTCGGGAGGACGGTGAATGTCAGGAGAAACCATGAAACGCGATTTGCGCGAATATTCCAAACAAACCGACCGCCGTCTCGTCATCGGCGCGCTGTTGATTCTGTTCCTTGTCGGCGGCGGACTGATCTGGTGGTTCTACGGCACGGGCGGCGCAGGACTCGGCTTCACCTGCCTGCTGGCGGCGCTGTCCCCCGTCGTCCTGATCACAGCGGTTTTCTATGCCGCGGAATGGATCATCAAACATGCAGGCCGCCGCAGGTAACACCACGCTCGAAGTCTTCGAAAACTGGACCTTGCGCGTGCGGACACCCGCGCGGACTCCCGCGCGCTTGCTGTTGATGCTCCACGGCTGGACGGGCGACGAGAACTCGATGTGGGTCTTCGCCCGCAACTTCCCGACCGACTACTGGATCCTGGCGCCGCGCGCTCCCCACTCCGCGGCGCAGGGAGGCTACTCCTGGCGCGCGCCACGCGCCGACTCGTCCGGGCGTCCCAGCCTCGAAGATTTGCGGGAGTCGGCTGGGGCGCTGATCCGCCTCGTGGACGCGTACGCCGCTAAAAGTCAGGTTGAGGCGAGCCGGTTTGACGTGATGGGCTTCAGTCAGGGCGCGGCATTGTCCAACGCGCTGGCCTGTCTGCATCCGCATCGAGTCCGCAGGGCGGGAATTTTGGCGGGTTTCATGCCCTCGGGCATGGAGGAGATCATCGCCCAAAAACCGCTGGCGGGCAAGCAGATGTTCGTGGCGCACGGCACGCAGGATAACATGGTGCCGATTGACCGCGCCCGCGCATCCATGGCGTTGCTCGAACAGGCGGGCGCGCGCCTCACCTACTGCGAGTCGGAGGTCGGTCACAAGGTCAGCGCGGACTGCCTGCGCGGGCTGGAAGCGTTTTTTGCAACCCGTTGACGCCCCTTCCCTTTGCGGGTATCCTTGAACGACTAAAGTCGTCACTACATAGTGACGATTTCAATCGTCTTCATCCCGTCACTACGTAGTGACGATTTCAATCG
>CAYJLS010000115.1:2929-13296 GCA_964371065.1 uncultured Anaerolineaceae bacterium
TAGTGACGATTTCAATCGTCTTCATCCCGTCACTACGTAGTGACGATTTCAATCGACTAGATCCCTTTCATCCGTGGTTGACCCGATGACATCAAAACTCTCTCGACGCGATTTTCTTAAACTGGCCGGACTCGGGCTGGGAGCGCTGGCGCTCCGCCCATTCGAAAAACTGCGCCTGCCGCAATTCCCCGCGGGTGACCGACTCGGGCGCGTCCTGTTCGCGGCCAACGCGCTGTCCCAGCCCAACTTCGACGCGCCGGTTGTCAGTCAACTTTACGAAGACACCATCGTGGAGTGGAATCGGGAAACAGTCGCCACCTATCGCAACCCGAACGTGTTCAACCAGCGTTGGGTGGAGACGCCGCAAGGCTTCATTTACTCGCCCAGCGTCCAGCCCGTCCGCAACCTGCCCAACATTCCGCTGGATGCCATCCCCGCAGGCGAACCTGGCTTCTGGGCTGACGTGACCGTCCCGTACGTGGACTTGAATATCGCCAACCCACCCTTCCGCTCACCCTGGGCCAAGACCATCCTGGAGACGCGCGGCATCAACCCGCGCCTGTACTACGGACAGGTGGTCTGGATTGACCAAATCAAAAGCGAGAACGGAGTCGTCTATTACCGCTTCAACGAGGACTTTGGACATGGCTACGGCTACGGCGACATGTTCTGGGTGGAAGCCGCCGCCCTGCGCCCGCTGACCGAGGAGGAGGTTGCGCCCCTCAGCCCGGAAGTAGATCCCGCCACAAAGCGCATCGTCATCAACATCAATTACCAGACGCTCTCCTGCTTCGAGGGCAACACTGAGGTGTATTTCTGCCGCGCATCCACAGGATTGCTGGCATCGCAGGTCCAGACCGACAAATACCAGACTCCCGTCGGCGACATGTACGTATTTCGGAAAATGCCTTCCATTGCCATGGGCGCCAACGCACAGGCCAACGCGGCAGGCTACGACACCCCCGCCGTCCCGTGGACAACTTTCATCGCCACCGGTGGGGTCGCCATCCACGGCGCGTTCTGGCACAACAACTTCGGCACGCCGCGCTCGCACGGCTGCATCAACCTGCTTCCCCAGGACGCCAAATGGGTCTATCGCTGGACCGACCCCCACGTTTCATTGAAGCAATCCGAAGTGCAATTGACCTGGCCCGAGGTGGGCACAAAGGTCACATCGGTGCACAGACTCTTTACGTAAGTATTCCCCCAGACTTGAAGTCTCGGAGACTTCGGAAGTCTGAACTGATTAAAGGAACTTCATGGATCTTTCCAACATCACCATCGGCCTGGCGTTTCTGGCCGGCCTCGCCTCCTTCCTTTCGCCGTGCGTGTTTTCGCTTGTCCCCGCCTACATCGGCTATCTCGGCGGACGCGCCGCGGGCGGCGAAGCCAACGCCAGCAACCGCTGGATCACCTTCACGCACGGACTGGCCTTCGTGCTCGGCTTCAGTTTCGTCTTCATCTTCCTCGGGTTGGCCGTCGCGGCCGCGGGACATTTCCTCTACGATCTGCGTTTCTGGCTGGCGAAGATCGGCGGCATCGTGGTCATCATCTTCGGCCTGCACATGATCGGCGTCTTCCGCATCCCCTTCCTCGAATATGACGTGCGCGTCCATTCCCTGCCCGATCAAAAATGGGGATACCTGTCTTCCGCGCTGATGGGCGTTTTCTTCTCGGCGGGCTGGTCGCCCTGCGTCGGCCCCGTGCTGGGCGCCATTCTCACCCTCGCACTCAACGGCGGAGACCTGGTGCTCGGCGCGAAATTGCTGACCTCCTACTCGGCGGGACTCGCCATCCCATTCCTCGTCGCGGCGCTGGGCATCGGCTGGGTCACCAACATCCTGCGTAAGCATGGCAAAGTCATGCGCTACGTGGAAATCGCCATGGGCATCGTCCTCATCATCGTCGGCTTCATGCTTCTATTCGGCACCTTTGAACTGATCGCCCAGCGCGGCCAGTTCTTCTGGTTCGATTTTGGCCTTTAAACCACGGTATCGATTCAAATATCGCTAACAACCCGTCATTGCGAGCGTTCTTTGCGAAGCAATCTCGTGGATCGAGCAGATTGCTTCGTCGGGAAGACCACCCTCCTCGCAATGACGGACACAATCTGTGATTTACAAAAATTCAATAACCTTGAATCATGGAGCGTCCCGTGCTTACTGTCACCCTCTACACCCGCAAAGATTGCGGCCTGTGCGACGAGGCCAAAGCGCATCTCGCCGCGCTCGAAAAAGAATTGCCCCACCGCCTCGCGGAAGTGGATATTGATTCCGACCCCGCGCTCTTGAAGAAATACCTCGTCTCCATCCCCGTGCTGGAGATCGGCCCGTACACCCTCACCGCCCCCATCACAAAAGAACAGTTGCGGTTGACGCTCGGCGCGGCCTCCGACCGGCGCGGCCAACTGGACAAAATCGGCGGATCGGCCTACGAGGCGCGCGTCCGCCGCGGACAGCAGATCACCGCCGCCGACCGCGTCTCCAACTGGATCTCCAAACACTACCTGCTCCTGCTCAATCTCTTCATGGCAATTTATGTCGGCCTGCCTTTCCTCGCTCCCACTTTCATGAAGGCAGGCGTGGAATGGCCCGCCCGCGCCATCTACACCATGTACAGTCCGTTGTGCCACCAGTTCGGCTTTCGCTCCTTCTTCCTCTTCGGCGACCAGCCCTACTATCCGCTCAAAGAAGCGGGGTTGACGGGCGTCGAAACCTTCGATGAAATCACAGGCTTGCAAAACCTCAGCAACCCGCAAAGCGTTGACCGGCTGAAAGCCCGCCAGTTCGTCGGCAACCAGCAGATTGGCTACAAGGTCGCGCTCTGTGAACGCGACGTTGCGATCTACTTCGGTCTCCTGCTCTTCGGTCTCATCTTCGGCCTGACGAAACGCCGCCTCCCGCCCCTGCACTGGGCGCTCTGGCTCTTCCTCGCCATCGGCCCCATCGGGCTGGACGGCTTCTCGCAACTCTTCAGCCAATTCAATTTTCCCTGGCTGGCAAACATCCTGGTCTACCGCGAGTCCACGCCCTTCCTACGCGTGCTCACCGGCGCGCTCTTCGGCCTCGGCACCGCCTGGTTCGCCTATCCCTACATCGAAGAATCCATGGCCGAGACGCGCCAGTTCTTCATCAAAAAAATCGCGGTCGCCCAACCTCAAAAAGATTCTTAACACGAATTACGCCAATGAGCGAATTTCGCGAATGAATCAAAAAGGATTCGCGTCATTCGCAAATTCGCGGCATTCGCGTTGAGAATTTACATGGCAAATAGATGCCCTTTCACCAAAAAAACGGAATCCGCTACTTCACCTTCGAGAGCCTCGCGGGACTGAGCCACGCGGTCTTCACGCGCCAGGGAGGCGTCAGCCCAGCGCCGTGGGATTCGCTCAACGTCGGCGGAAGCGTGGGGGACGAAATCCAGCATGTGCGCGAGAATCGCATCCGCTCCTTCGACGCGCTCGGACGCGACCCCGCCTCCATCCACGACGTATGGCTGGTCCACGGCACGGACGTTGTCCACGCGGACGCGCCGCGCGACCTCACCCTCAAGCCGCCCCAAGCCGACATCCTCACCACCGACAATCCCCGCGTCACCCTCTTCCTGCGCTACGCGGACTGCGTCCCGCTCCTGTTCCACGACCCGAAAAAAGGAGTCGTCGCGCTGGCGCACGCGGGCTGGCTCGGCACCGTGCGCGGCGTGGGGACGGCCACTCTCGAGGCCATGCGCCGCCGCTACGGGACAGACCCGCGCGACGTGCGCGCCGCCATCGGTCCCGCCATCGGCCCCGACCACTACGAAGTGGGCGCAGACGTGGCCGAACAAATCCGCGCCGCGTTCAACAGCCGCGCCGACTCCCTGCTCGAGCCGCGCGGCGGACGCTTCCATCTCGATTTGTGGAAGGCCAACTGCCTGCAACTCGAAGCCGCGGGCGTAACCGAAATCGAAGTGGCGGGCATCTGCACCGCCTGCCACCTCGAAGACTGGTTCTCGCACCGCGCCGAAAAGGGAAAAACGGGACGCTTCGGCGCGTTGATTGGGCTGTAACGCACACTTGCCCTCCCGAAGGACATCGGGACGATGTGGCATGCAAGTGCCAGGGAATTGGCAATTTGCGCTACACCGCGCCGAAAAAGGCAAGACGGGACGCTTTGGCGTGCGTACCGTTTATTTGCGCGAAACAGCCTGGGTCACCCACCCAGATAGGCCGCTTTGACGCTCGGGTTATCCATCAAATCCTTTGCATTTCCCGCCACGGTGATGCGGCCGGTTTCGAGCACGTAACCGCGGTGCGCCAATTTCAGGGCCTGGCGGGCATTTTGCTCGACCAGCAGGATCGTTGTTCCGGTAGCGTTGATCTCACGCAAAGTCTGGAAGATCTCTCGCACCAGCACGGGTGCCAGCCCCATCGAAGGCTCATCCAGCAGCATCAGCCGTCCGCGTGTCATCAACGCGCGTGCAACGGCAAGCATCTGCTGTTCGCCGCCCGAAAGCGTACCTGCCAGTTGGTTTTCCCGCTCGGCCAAACGAGGGAATAGACTGAAGACGCGTTGGTAATCTTGCTGTAAATCCTTTCGGTCTTTGCGGCTCCAGGTAGCCAGCTTTAGGTTTTCCAACACAGTGAGATTGGCAAAGATACCCCTGCCTTCCGGCACATGCGCCACTCCCATCTCAACAATGCGGTGGGCAGGGACGGTATGCAAATCAACCGAAGCAAAGGTTATGTTTCCACTGCGAATCGGGACCATCCCCGATATAGCGCGCAACAAGGTGGACTTACCCGCCCCATTCGCTCCGATCAGGGTGACGATCTCCCCCTCGCGCACCTCCAATGAAATGCCCTGCAAGGCAAGGATACTGCCATAGGCTACGTGTAGGTCTTGTATCGAGAGCAGAGCACCGTTAGAAGTCATGCTACCACCTCCTCGCCCAGATAGGCTTCGATCACACGGGGGTGGTTTTGGATCTCTTGCGGGGTTCCTTCGGCAATCGTCTGCCCAAAATCCAGGACCTGGATGCGCTCGGTGATGCCCATCACCACACGCATTTGATGTTCGATCAGCAAGATCGTCAATTTGAACTCGCGGCGGATCCACAGGATGGTTTCCATTAACTGCTCCACCTCGCCCGGATTCATGCCAGCCGCCGGTTCATCGAGCAGTAAAAGAGATGGGCGGGTGGCCAGTGCGCGGGCAATCTCCAGCCGGCGCTGCTGGCCGTAAGGAAGGTTCTTCGAGGTTGTCTCAGCCAAATCAGCCATACCAAAGATATTCAGCAGCTCCAGCGCCTCCTGGCGCACCCGAGCCTCTTGCCGGGTAAAATGGGGTAGGTTCAGGATGGCCTCCCAGGGCGAATACCCTGCCCGCGTATAGTGAGCGATGCGGACGTTATCCAGCACCGAGAGTTCCTTGAACAGCCGGATAGACTGAAAAGTGCGGCCGATGCCGCGGCTGATGATCTCGTATGGATAGCGGCCGATCAGGCTCTGGTCTTGGAAGATGATCTGACCCTCGGTTGGACGATACACACCGGTGACCAGGTTGAACACGGTGGTCTTCCCGGCGCCGTTCGGGCCGATGAGGGCGACCAACTCGCCGGGTTGCAGATCGAGGTTGAAATCCTGCACGGCGCGCAGGCCGCCGAAATAGTGGGTGAGATGTTCAATATGAAGCAGGCTCATGGCGAAACCTCTTTGGCGCGCTTTGTGGCTTGAACTTTCTTTCTATGTTCCGCAAGCGCCTCGGGCCGCTCATCATGCGGGGTCAAAAAGCGGAACTCGCGTAGTCCCATGATGCCACGCGGGCGGAAGATCATCAGCAGAACAAGCATTAAGGGAGCAACAACCAGACGCCACTCCTGGGAGATGCCCAACTGCTGGAGTACCGTGCGCAACCCCTCCAACACGAGGGTATAAGTGGTGGCCCCTAAAATGGAGCCGCCCAAACTGCCGATACCGCCCAGGTAGACCATCACAAGCATGTCGGTGGATTTCAAGATAGTAAACGAGCGCGGGTTGATAAACTGCAACTCATGGGCGAACAGCCCGCCGGCGATCCCGGCCAAGAAGGCCGAGAAGGCGAACGTCAGCACTTTCACTTGCCGGCTGTTGACGCTCACCAATTCTGAGGCGGTCTCGTCTTCGCGGATGGAGACCACACCGCGCCCGAAGTTCGAGAACACATAATTCCGCGCCAGAAAAATCACCAGGATGACGCAGATGTAAACCCAGGCCAAGCTGGTCAGTTTATCCATGCCCATAAAGCCGCGCGGCCCACCGACCACATCCAGATTTTCAAGCACGCTCTTGACGATCATGCCGAAGGCCAGGGTCACGATTGCCAGATAGTCGCCGCGTGTGCGAAACGAGGGGAAGGCAATTCCCAATCCGGCAATGCCGGCTGCAATCCCACCGGCAAGCAGGGCGAATGGAAAGAGGAACGGCCCAGCCGCGTGAGGGAACACCCAGACCGTGAGCAGGGAGGCCGTATACGCTCCAATCGCCATGAAACCGGCATGGCCCACGGAGAATTCACCCATATAGCCATTCACCAGGTTCAAGCTGACTGTTAATATGATGTTGATGCCAATGTACTTGAGCACCAAGTTCACGTAAGGGTTGATGATGCCGAGCTTCGGCAGCACGATCGTGAGAGGGAAAACGAGAACGAGGATCAGGGGTAAGCTCCAGTGCTTCCAGAAGACACGTTTCAAAGTGGTTGCGTTCTTAGCTACCATGGGCGGTTCTCCTCGTCATACCTTCTGCGCCATCGGCCGCCCCAGGATACCCGTCGGGCGGAAGATCAAAAGCACCAGGAGCAGTGAGAAAGCCACGAAATCCCGGTACGTGGAGGGTAGAAATACTGGGGTGAAAATCTCGACAAACCCCAGGATAAAGCCCCCGATCATTGCCCCACGGATATTGCCGATCCCACCGACCACTGCGGCGATGAACGCCCACCAACCGATGCGAATGCCCATGTAAGGATCCATCGTGTAGGCCATCCCGTACAAGGTGCCGCCCACCGCCGCGATAGCGGCGCCCAAGGCAAAGGTCATCGAAATGACCCGGTCTACGGGTATTCCCATCAGGGGGACGATGAATTTATCCCAGGAGATGGCGCGCATCGCCATGCCCACCATCGTGCGCCTCACGATGACATCCAGGAGGATCATCACCAGCGCCGAAGCCGCGATGATCACGACCTGGATCGTGGAAACCATCACACCCCCTATGTTGTAATTGACCGCCGGGATCAGAGCCGGGAGGAAGCGCGGGGCCGGGCCGACCGGCTTGAAGGCCACCATGAAGTTTTCCAGAAACAGCCCAATGCCAAGCGCGGTGATCACCGCCGAGATGCGCGGTGCGTTCCGCAGAGGTTTGTAGGCCAGTCTCTCGATGACCACAGCCAGGAGGGCTGTGCCAGACATGGCAACCAGGAGGGTGGCAACAAATACCAGAATAGGATTAAGGCCTGCGGCCAAGCCTAATACCCACGTCGAGAAGAAGAATGCCAAGTAGGTGCTCACCATGAAAATATCGCCATGCGCGAAATTGATCAGGGACAGAACGCCATAGACCATCGTATATCCCAAGGCGATCAGGGCATACACACTGCCCACCTGCAACGCGTTGAGAATCTGCTGGATGTAGAATTGCATCTGATCCTCTCCAATTTAAGAGGAGGGCGGCCAGATAGCCGCCCTTCTGGACGTGTGAAGTTCCTAACCTACGGGTTAGCCGTAGCAAAGTACGTGAACTTGCCGTTCTTGATCTGCAAGATCACTGCGCTCTTGATCGGGTCGCCGGTGCCCTTGAATTGCATGTTGCCGGTGACGCCTTCGTACAGGGTAATCCCGGCCAGGGCTTCGCGCACGGCCTGGCGGTCAATCTTGCCCGCGGCCTGAATGGCCTGAAAGAGCAGGCCGAAGGAATCGTAGGTCAGCGCCGCGACGTCATCGGGGGTCTTGCCATAGGCCGCCTCGTAAGCCTTGATAAAGGCCTGGGCCTTGGGGGTGGCGATGTCGGGTGCGTAGTGGGTGGTGAAGTAGGACCCCTCGCACTCAGTTCCGCAGAGCGTAATCAGTTCCGCGTTGCCCCAGGAGTCGCTGCCCTGAATGGTGCCAGTGAAGCCGACTTTATGGGCCTGCTGCACCTGCATCGGGACCTCAGCGTAGTAGTTGGGCAGGAAGAGGTTGTCGGCGCCAGCTTCCACAATCTTGGTCAGTTGGGCGGAGAAGTCCTTGTCGCCGGTGGTGTAGGTCTCGAAAGCCACCACCTGGATGCCGTTCTCCTCCAGGGTCTGCTTGTAGATTTCGGCGATGCCCTTGTTGTACTCCGAGGCCACATCGTAGAGCACCGCGGGCTTGGTCGTTTTCAATTGTTCCATCGCGAACTTGGCCCCTACCACGCCCTGGAAGCTATCAATGAAGGCGGCGCGGAAGACGTACTTCTTGGGCTGCCCAGTTGCCTCGTCAATGGTGGTCTTGACGTTAGTGGACCAGGGACTGATCATTAGCATCTGGCTGCTTTCTGCAACCACCGCGGCCGGGATGGCGTTTCGGCTGGCGTTCGGGCCAATCATTGCCAACACGCCGGCAGTTGCCAATTTCTGCGCGGCCGCCGCCGCTGATTCCGCCTTGTCTTCGTCATCCTCGACGATCAACTCGATCATGTACTTCTTGCCGCCGACTTCCAGGCCGCCAGCGTCGTTGACCTCTTTGACCGCCAGTTCTGCGGCGTTCTTGCTCGATTCACCCACCACGGGGATGCTACCGGTCAATTCAACGTTCAGGCCAACTTTGATCGTGGTTGGCGCGGCGGGCTGGCAAGCGCCAAGAACCGCACCGAGTAGCATTGTCACCAGCACAACGAGAGAGAGCCGTTTCATTACTGCCTCCTTTAGAAATGCAAAAGTCTATTGTCTGTTGGTTTAGTATGGAAAGAAAAGACACCTATAGCGATTTCTTACTTATACTTACCCTGCGCCACCTCCTTTCCAAGAGCGACCCTTCCAAAATTGAGGAATGTTGATTCATCTGTAAACCAGCCTCCAATCTAAATCTGTGCCAGGCTGACAGTTTCCTCCAGCCTTGATAACTTTACCGGTCTTTATTTGTACGCACGCCAAAGTGATGGGATGTTCGCTGTTCGAGCGGCAGTCCTAAAGGATGCTCCGCGATTGAACTGCCGCCCCATCGGTTTGGCGCGCCAACGATTTTTTCATTATATACCTAGAATCGGTCTCAAACAAGAGAGCGAGGGTTGGTGATTACCCACAAGTCCAGGCGGCAGTCCAGACGTGCGCGCCGCTATCGGTCCCGGCTCATGTTCAGAACAAGTGATTTGGTAGAATAGGGACATGGACTTTCCAATCGTAGAACTGATGGATCGAGAGGCGTGTACCGCTTGGCTGACCAGACATTTTCACCCAAACGGATTGAAATGTCCGCATTGCCAAGCCAGCCTCGACCAGTCGATTTTATTTCGTCAGACGAAACGAAGCGGCTTGGATGTGCGTCGGTGTAAAGCTTGTCGAGGCATCTACAATCTCTACAGTAGAACAGCGTTTGAAGGCAGACGCTTTACTCCGGAACAAACCATTCTTTTCCTGCGCGAGGTAGTGCAAGGAAAACCAACGGCGAAGTTGTCGCGAGAATTGAGCATCAGTCGCACCACCGGGCTGACCGTCAGGCATTTGCTTCAAGCGAATGCCGAGCAGGAACAAGCGACCGAACCCTTGAGCGATCTGGAAGTCGAAACCGACGAAATGTTCCAGAACGCTGGGGAAAAAAGGAGACTGGCACGGCGATCCGCAGGATCCACCTCGAAAAAGGGCCAATAAACGGCGTGGCCGAGGCACGTATGCGAATGATCGGCCGCCGGTATGCGCAGTGATTGGGCGCGAAACGCGACAAGTGCGGATGCAAGTGATGCCAGATACAAAAGGCGATAGCTTGTGTCCATTTGTCGAGAACTTTACCAGACCGGAAGCGACGCTCTACACGGATGAATACGATAGTTACAATCGCGTACAACGCGTGCGCCACACAGTCTGTCATGGAAAGAATGAATATGCACGCGATGACGATGGAGATGGCATTCGGGAAGTCCATGTCAACTCGAACGAAGGCGGCTGGACGGGTTTGCGTAATCTCTTGCGACCTTATCGCGGAGTTCACAAGACTTATTTGTCTGGCTATGTCGCCATCCATGAAATGGCTGTCAACCGTAAACGCATCTCGCCTAGTCTCATTGTAAAGTTAGTCCGTAATCACTTGTGTTGAACATGAGCCATCGGTCCCGCCATCGGCCCCGACCACTACGAGGTGAGCGCGGACGTGGTCGGGCAAATCCGCGCCGCGTTCAA
>CAYJLS010000116.1:0-13177 GCA_964371065.1 uncultured Anaerolineaceae bacterium
TGTTGAAAGAAATCAGAGCGCGGGGAACTCAAATGGTCACAACCCATGCGATCATGCTTGAAATTGGCAACGCACTTGCGGGGCCGCGGTATCGCAGACTGGCAATTAACGCGCTCGATTCCATGGAAACCGATGAAAGAGTAACAATCATTCCCCTCACCGAAGAACTCCTCGAAAAGGGATACAAACTCTATCGAAGTCGCATGGATAAAGAGTGGGGATTGGTTGACTGCGTATCCTTTGTTGCCATGAAGCAACTTGGAATTGCCGAATCGTTGACGACAGATCTACACTTTCAACAAGCGGGTTTTGCCGCTCTTCTCCGGTAATGCAACTCTCCCGCGCCTTGCGTTTAGACACCTTTCTGCCTTCCGAAAATCCACAAAACGGGGGAAGTATCGCCTTCGTCGGCGCGGGCGGCAAAACCACCGCCATCTTCCTGCTCGCCCGCGAATTGCAATCGTTAATCGTCAATCGTCAATCGAAAATCATTATCACCGCCACCTCCCACCTCGGCGCGTGGCAAATCCCCCTCGCCGATCATCACATCGTGGCCGAATCGCCAAAAGAGATTGGCGAACTCCCCGAAGGCATCACACTTGTCACCGGGCCTATCGAGACCGATCGTACCCAACCCGTAAATTCCAGCGTTCTATTCTGGCTACACGAAGAAGCCAAAAACAAAAACCTGCCCCTTCTCATCGAAGCGGACGGCGCTCGTCAGCAGCCGCTGAAAGCGCCCGCCGCGCATGAACCGCCCATCCCTGATGTTGTGGATACCGTCATCGTGGTCGCGGGACTGGGCGGACTCGGCCAGCCGCTGGACGAGGATCACATCCACCGTTCGCATCTTTTCTCGACTTTGAGCGGGCTGGCCCTCAACCAGCCGGTCACGCCCGCCAGCCTGGTGCGCCTCCTCACCCACCCTGCAGGCGGACTCAAAAACATCCCCGCGCGCGCCCGCCGCGTCGCTTTACTGAACCAGGCAGAGACGCCCGAACTGCAATCCACTGGCGGACAAATCGCCCGCGACCTGCTCGGTAATTTTGATTCCGCGCTCGTTGGCTCGCTCCAACAAAATGATTTTCACACCATCGAGCGGACGGCGGGCGTCCTCCTCGCGGCGGGCGAGTCGAAACGTTTCGGGCAACCCAAGCAACTGCTGGATTGGAAGGGCAAGCCGTTTGTGAGGCAGGTCGCCGAGACCGCGCTCCACGCGGGACTCTCGCCTGTGGTTGTCGTGACGGGGTCAAATGCGGAACAGGTTGAAAAAGCGGTCACGAGGCTGGATGTAACGATTGTCCGCAATGAGAACTGGCAAGGCGGGCAGAGCGCTTCCATCGCGGCAGGCGTGAAGGCATTGCCCAAAAACACGGGGGCAAGTATCTTCCTGCTCGCAGACCAGCCACAAATTCCTGTCGAAATCCTGCGCGCCCTCGTCGAGACTCATGCCCAAAATCTGCCTGCCATCCTCGCTCCGCTGGTGCTGGAAGAGAAGCGCGCCAACCCCGTGCTGTTTGACCGCGTCGCTTTCCCCGACCTGCTCCAATTGACAGGAGACGTGGGCGGACGCGCCCTCTTCGGTAAATACAAGGTCGAGTACCTGCCCTGGCACGATGAGGCGTTATTATTGGATGTGGATACGCCCGAAGATTATGAAAGATTGAAGAATCTGTAACGCGAGATTTATCTCGCTTCTCCGCCCTTCGACTTCGGAAGCTCGACTTACACTCGGTCGCTCCGCCCACATCGTCCCGATGCTCTTTCGGGAGGGCAACGAGTTGAAAGATGCGAACCAACACCATGATCACCGCCCTCATTCTTGCCGCAGGCCAGGCCAAACGCATGGGCCAGCCCAAGATGCTCCTGCCGTGGGGAGAGACGACCGTGCTTGGACAGGTCATCGAAACCATCAAAGCCGCGGGCGTGGATGATATTTTAGTTGTCACGGGTGGCGGGCGCGAGCAAGTGGAAAGGATCGTTGCGAGTTATGGGTTGCGAGTTACTCGAAATGAAAATTTCGAGGACGGTGAGATGCTCTCTTCTTTGCAAATCGGCCTTCGCGTTCTCCCTGGCACTGCCCGCCAGGGCAAGTGTCGCGGCTTCGCGGTGAACGATTCTTCGTCAGCGGAGGCCGCGCTCATCGTGCTCGGCGACCAGCCCCAGGTCGAGGAAAGAAGCGTGCGGGCGGTGGCGAGTCGCTTCATCGAAACGCGCGCCCGCCTGGTCGTCCCCAGTTATCGGATGCGGCGCGGACATCCGTGGCTGGCGGCGCGCCCGCTGTGGGAGGAAATCCTGCAAATGAATCTGCAACAAACGCCGCGCGACTTCCTGAACCGTCACGCCTCCGAAATCGAATACGTGAACGTGGACACGCCGTCCATTCTCTCCGACCTGGATACTTTGGAAGACTACTTGAAATCGCGGCCATAACGTGTTATTGTAGTAGTGACAAAGGAGGCTGCCATGTCTGACATGACTTTGATCGCCGAGAACATCCGCAATACGATGGAAGCGATGGAGCGGACGCAGGAAGTGGGCGAAGGCCTGCGCGAACGCGTCACCCGCGAAAATTACGCCGCCTTTCGCGCACACCTGGAAGCATTGACGGAACGCCTGCGCGGACTGAAATCCATGCTTGCCCACGAAGACGAGGTGGCGCTCGACGAGTTGGCGGACGCGATCAACCGCGCCTTCGACCAGCCGCCCGTCGAATATCGCCACGCCAGCGGGCACGGATAGCAGCACAAATCGCTAAAGCACAATGTGGCAATTTGCGTTACAGATGTGATAGACTCGCCAAAACTTTTCAGGGATAACAGGAGATTGGCGAGATGAAATATTACGTTATTGTGAATCCGATTTCGGGACGCGGCCACGCGGGGAAATCCATTCCGCACATCGAGGAGCTGCTCCGCTCGTTCCATCTTGACTTTGAGTTGGTCCAGACCGAACAACCCTGGCACGCGGCCGAGTTGGCCGAGGCTGCGGCGCGCGCGGGCTACGATGTGGTCGCCACCGCCAGCGGGGACGGGACCGCCAACGAGGCCATCAACGGGCTGATGCGGGCGCGGGCGGCTGGACACAACCACACCGCGTTCAGCGTCCTGCCGGTCGGCACGGGCAACGACATGAACTTTGGGCTTGGCCGCCACAGCGGGCTGGAGGACGGTGTCCGCGCCCTGGCGGAGGGGTATCGCCGCAAAATTGACGTGGGACTGGTGCGCGGCGGCGACTATCCCGATGGACGGTATTTCGCCAACGGCATTGGAATCGGGTTCGACGCCATGGTGGGATTCGAGGCCATCAAAGTGCGCTGGGCGGTGGGATTGATTCCCTACCTGGTCGGCGTCGTCAAAACCATCTTCCTGTATTTCAACGCCCCCAAGGTGGAAATCACTCTCGACGATAAAACATTCACACAGCGTTCGCTGATGACTTCCATTATGAACGGCCGCCGCATGGGAGGCGGGTTTATGATGGCGCCCGAAAGCCAACCCAATGACGGCCTGCTTGACCTGTGCATCGCCTCCGAAGCCTCGCGCCTGAGATTATTTCAACTCATCCCCTACTTCCTAAAAGGGACACAGGCCACCCAGCCCGAGGTCAAGATGTACCGCGTCCGCAAGGTAAAGGTACGCGCCCTCGAAGGCTCCCTGCCCGCGCACGCGGACGGTGAAATGCTGTGCGTGGCAGGCAAGGAATTGGAAGTGGAACTCCTCCCCGCCGCGCTGGATTATGTGACACTGGAAGAAATACAGTAAACCACAGATTCGACCGTCATTGCGAGGAGGGTGTTCTTCCCGACGAAGCAATCCCCGCGTCGTGGAGGAGATTGCTTCGCAAAGAACGCTCGCAATGACGGGTTGTTAGGGATGTTTGAATCAAACCGCGATGTACTGACTTTGCGTTTAGAAAAAATTCCACCCACTATGAAACTCCTCCGCTGGCTCATCTATATCGCCATCAAAGTCGGACTGAGCCTCCTGTACCGCGTGGACGCGCAAGGATTGGAGCAAGTCCCCGCGCGCGGACCACTGATCCTCATCTCGAACCACACTGGCTCGTTGGAAATACCCATGCTGATGGGATGGCTGTACCCGCGTCCGCTCACGGGCTGGGCGAAAATCGAGACGTGGGACAATGCATTCAAGGCCTGGCTGTTCGACGTGTGGGGCGCGATCCCCGTCCGCCGCGGCGAAGCGGACATGACCGCCCTGCGCGCCGCGCTGGAAAAACTGGAAGAGGGCTACATCTTCGGGGTCGCGCCGGAAGGCACGCGCAACCGGACGGGCAAACTCCTGCGTGCTCACCCCGGCGCGGTCATGCTTGCGATGCAAAGCGGCGCGCCGCTCATGGTCGTGGCGCATTGGGGCGGGGAAAAATTTCTCGGCAACCTCAAGCGCCTACGCCGCACAGACTTCGCAATGCGCGTCGGCAGGCCGTTCATGCTGAACACGAACGGGGAACGAATCACGCGCGAGTCACGTCAGCAGGTTGTGGATGAGATGATGTACCAACTGGCCGCGCTCCTGCCCGAGGAATATCGCGGCGAGTATGGCGATATGTCGAAAGCGACGACGCAATATTTGAAATTCGATTTGTAACCGTCATTGCGAGCGAAGCGAAGCAATCTCCGCCCTCGAAACGGGAGATTGCTTCATCGGGACACCTGCCCTGGCGGGCGGTGCCAGGGAGAGCACCCTCCTCGCAATGACGGCCAATAGATAAAAAAGGAGACCGCAATGAATACTCCCAACGATACCTATCAAAAACTGGACCGCGCCGCACTGTGGCTGCTCATCGGCGAGTTCGGCGGCGCGGCGCTTTTGCTGGTGTTCCTGCTGTTGATGGTGATCGGCAATCTGGTCTCGCCCCGCGCGTTCGATTTTGGCTACAGCACCGGGCAGATTATCATGGTGGTCATGGGGCTGGTTTACGGGCTGGCCTATCTCGGCAACCTGGCCATCGGTATCATGGGGCTATATTTGTATGCGAGCGAAAAACGCGAGGGCTATCCGGGGACGGGTCACCTGACGAACTGGGTTCTGTTATCTGCCACGCTGGTTATCGTGCTGGTTCTGATAGCGGGAGTGTTCTCGTCACTCTAAACCTTGTCCCTTGCTGGTGATTTATTAGCACCACATTAAAAAACGGCTTGTCGAGGCAAAACATGGGGTACATGCGTACTATAATCGGGCGATTTTCCCTTTTGTTAAGTAACTTGGACCGTTATATTCCTACTAATAAGTATACGCACGACCCTAAAGGAGAAAATAATGTCCAAGACAAAACTTTTCGTTAGCCTAATGCTCGCCTTTGCGCTTCTTTCCGCGCAGGTGGGCACCGTTCTGGCCGCCCCCTCACAGCAGAATCCCGAACCGATTACCGGCACGGTTCAATCCATCACACTCGAAACCGATTCAGCAGGCGTCACCACCGTCCTCGTCACACTAACCGACAGCGCTGGTGCCCAACAAACCGTCCGCTTGAGCGTGGATACGGCCGTCAGCCTGAACCTCGTAACTCTCGATGGAGCAGGCAACCCCGTCGTCAACGAGGCGGCGATCGGCACCACGGTCACGATCGAGCCGGGGACGATCATCCCAAGCGAGGAACCTGCGGGACAACATCCCGTTGCCTCCGCGCTGGAAGGGTTCTTCTCGTCCCTGGTGGGTGTTGACTACGAAACTATCATGTCCGTGCACGAAGAGGGCGTCGGTTTCGGCGTGATCGCCCAGGCGCTCTGGCTGACCAAAGCGCTCAATGGTGACGCTGAACTCTTCGCCATGATCATTAATGCCAAGCAAAGCGGCGATTTCAGCGCCATCATTCTGCCCGACGGCACGTCGCCTACGAACTGGGGACAGTTCCGCAAGGCCCTGCTCGATCATAAGCAGAACCTCGGCCAGATCATGTCGGGACACGCCAGCAACGGCACGGAAGAGACCACGACAACCGGCTCGGCCAGCCCCGGTAACGGAAATGGTCCCGGAAACGGTGGCAACGGCAACAACGGTCACAGTGGAGGAAGTGGAAACGGCCAGGGCCATGGGAACGGTCAAGGTCACGGGCACGGCCACAAGCCGTAATCCGCAGGAAGCCCGTTATCGAATTTCACCCCCGATTAGAAAAGAGAGACGACATCAAGTCGTCTCTCTTTTTGTCCGCTTATTCGAACTTGTAAAAATACACGTTTGTCTCCCATTTTTTGAATCCCACTTTTTGATACAACTTATTCGCGGCCTCGCGCCGCGGGTTGGATGTGAGCGCGACCCCGTCCGCACCTTTCGCGCGGGCGATATCCAACGCTCGTTCGACGAGCGCGAGCGCGACGCCGCGACCGCGGACGGACGCGTCCACGACGACATCCTCGATCCGCGCGCGGACCCCGGTCGGGGCGCGGTAGACGATGAGCGTCAACATCCCGACGATCGGCGCGGACGCGTCCGCATTCGCGCGCGCTGTCAGCAACGTCACAGAGTCGGAGGAAAGCAGACCAGCCACATCGTCCCGCGTGAGGCGAGGGGAGGAGATTTTCAGTTGGGGGATGAGGCGCGTCAGCGCGTCGAGCAGGTCGTCGGTGACGCGGGAGGCAAGGTCAATTTGCATAGTTGCCACATTCCGTCATTGCGAGCGGCCTTCGCGAAACAATCCCCCGTTGCGAGGAGATTGCTTGCCACAGGCACGCTTCGCAGTCGTCGGGACACCTGCCCTGGCGGGCGGCGCCAGGGAGAACACCCTCCTCGCAATGACGGTCTCTCATGCGGTCATCGTCTTCTGGCGCGGCCACAGGCTGAGACCGACGTAATAGGCGATGTACCCAAACGAGGCGTAGATGATCCACATCGGCACATTGGGGTAGAGGATGATGCCTATCACGCCGAGCGCACCGTAGAGATAACTGAGCGCCAGGGTCAGTTTTTTCAGGCGGGTGGTGCGCGTCGGGTAAATGTATTTGATGGGGACGAAGACGAGGATGTTGAAGGCGGCCAATAAAACAAAGTTTATCCACGGGTTCAATCCCATAATGAGCATGTAGATGACCACCACGTTCCAATAGTCGGGAAATCCTTTGAAAAAATATTCATTGGTCGTGTCCGTCTTGGCGTCCACTTGTGTGAACTGGTAGGCCGAGGTGAGCAGGATGGCGACCGCGCATGGCAGGGCAAGACCTGCGGGCAGGAGTTCCGCTTCGACGAGGAAGAGCGCGGAGACAACCACGTAGTTGAGATAGTCGAGGATGTTATCGAGCAGGGCGCCATCGAGGCCGCTGGCGTAGGTCTTCACGTCTGTCCAGCGCGCCAGGATGCCGTCGAAACCGTCCACGAACATGGCGACCGCCATCCAGACAATGGCGAGTTTCCATTCGTGCGCGAAGACGGCGCGCAAGGCGAGAAATCCCCACACCGCGCCGGTGGCGGTGAAGAGGTGGACGCTCCACGCGAGGATTTTGCGGAGGAAAAGAGGCAGGCGTTGCATGAAGAGGCTCCTCAAGATTGCTTGTTGAACTTGGAACTATTTGTTTGTATAATTTTGGTGAGGATATTTTAACCCAACACGAGATAATATCCGAACCACTTTCAGGAGATCATTCGGTCTACGAGAGAGGAGATCAGAATGGCGCGACAAACTGTGCAATCTGAGGCAAAGGGACAAAAGTTGAAGAAGAAGAAAAAGAAGAAACTTCCCAAGAAGTTTTTGGTGGGACATAGCTGGCGGTGCGCGAATTCGTCCAGCGACAAGTGCGAATGCAGGTGCCAAGGGCTGTATCACGGGACGGGGATCAGGAATTAGGAAAAAACTATTGCCGACCAACCTCGCGTAGTACCTGCTCAGACGGATTCCGTCCGAGGCGCGTTGTCCACGCTGGGACCCGCCCCGACGTGAACGTCGGGGCTAAAATGCAAAGGACTTCATCCTGACATCCACCGCGCCGTTGGGCAGACCATCCACGAATAAGGTCACAAATATTCGAACGCGAGTCGTTCATTCGTTTACACTGCACCGCACTCCCGAAAACCATCGGGACGATGTGCGTTCGTTGCAGCGCAGGTGTTCGTGCAAATTCGTGGACGGTTCTTCGGCCACAATTACTCAGCCCGCACGCGCAGACTCGACATGCCCCCGCAAGAGTCCGATTAACCGAGATCCGTGTCCGCGCAAGCGTTATGATTAACCAGGGCGCGGATGAGACACCTTTCTGTTACGTTATCATCCTCATGGTATTTTGCTCGATAGATTTCATTGACAACCCTCCAATTCTGACTACAATAATAGTCAAACTATGGCAAGCAAACCCTTTCGACTTGTCTACGATATCGAATTCGTTGATCAGATCAAAGCGATTGATCGGAAATATCATTCGTTTTCGAGTGTTTTACAGCGTCTTTCCCGAAACATCGGAAGTCCATATTTTGGCAGTCGGCATAAAAGTAAGAGACCGTTTGTTTATCAGTGGAAAGGAAGTGAAACTATGAATATCGCCCCGCTCGCAGATGTCAAGGCGCGGTTTAGCGCCTATATTCGGAAAATCAACAAAGAACCCGTCATCGTAACAAAAAACGGCAGGCCGGTTGCCGTCATGCTGGGAATCGCAAACGAAGACGACCTGGAACGCATCCTGCTGGCAAACTCTCCAAGATTTCAATCCATGCTGGACGCCGCTGAAAAACGCATCAAAGAGACGGGCGGCGTGAGCCACAAAGATGTATGGAAAATGGTGGAGGCGGAGGAAAAAAGTTAATGGGAATCTTCCTGGCGAGCTGCCGAAGGTGTCTCCACAGGAGTCCGATTAACCGAGAGCAAAAACCGTCCACGAACCTTCGGCACGAATGCACGAATGACCGCGCCCTCGATTCGTATATTCGTGACCCCATTCGTGGATGGTGAATTGGCGACATGTCTCCGCGAGAGTCCGATTAATCGAGACCCGTGTCCGTGCAATCGCCATGATTGACCGCGCGGAAACCGTCCACGAATTTACACGAATAATCGAATGGCCGCGCCCTCAATTCGCGCATTCGTGACCCCATTCGTGGATGGTGGATTGATGACATGTCTCCGCGAGAGTCCGATTAACCGAGACCCGCGTCCGTGCAATCGCCATGATTAACCACGGCGCGGAGGAGACACCTTCGGCAGGTCTCCGCGAGACGGCTGGGTAAGACCTGACATGTCTCCGCGAGAGTCCGATTAACCGAGACCCGAGTCCGTGCAAGCGCCATGATCAACAGCGGCGCGGGTGAGACACCTTCGGCAGGTCTTTACCCCACCGTCGTTGCATGGAATTGCTCCTCAAGGTCGGGATTGCATGTTGACCTTGCAAGTGTTTGTACGTATAATTTGTTCATCGTGTTTCACTACCTAATATCAGTCGATGTTTTATGATAATTAGGAGACAATGCGATTTGGCAAAGGAAATTATGCAAAGCATATAGACGAGTGTTAGATGACTGATTTCTTGATACCACTTGAGAAAAGGAGGTGAAACTCACATAGACTTTACAACATATGCCCGCCTCTCTACATCACATTCACAGTAAAGGAGAAAAAATGGCTACACTATATGGAAGCATTGGAAGATCACCCCAACCTTGGGCAAATGTTCAAACCACCGCTGATAAGATCAAAGACTATCTAGGCAAAGTAGCCGCGTATGTGCCAGGTGAGGTTATCAGTATTTTCTTGCTTGGAAAGGCAATGTTCCCGGGCGACGCAGGCAAAGCTACTATAGGAATTTGGGCGGTAGTTTGCTGGGTATTAGCCCTGATACTAAGGTGGCTTGGTACTCAGGGTGAAGGAAAGATTTTGAATATTATCTTAACGGTATTGGCATTTCCAATTTGGGTCATGGCTATTGGAGGAACAATTCTCGGATTTACCTTCGGCGAGCAGATCTCTACCTTAGTCGTATTGGCTTTTTCCGTACTTGCTGGCGCGATTTACAACAACAAGTAATATCTACGATATCCCAATATTTTCAGAACCCAGGTTCCTCCCTCAACCTGGGTTCTTCCTTTCACCTCCCCCTCAACAACCGCGACGAATTCAACAAAATCCCCACATCGGGCAGGGACTGTAGCGCCGCGGCGAAAATGGGCGGAAGGAATCCGAGCGCGGCCATCGTCAGCCCGAAGGCGTTGTAGAGCAGCGTGAAGCCGATGTTGCCTTTCACCACGCGCATCGTCTGCCGCGCGATCTGAAAGGCCTCCGGCACCAGCGACCAGTCTGGCCGCAGAGGTCAACCGCTCACTGTTGGGAGCCTCCGCGGCGGTTCTGTTTGGGTTTGGGTCGTATCAGTTGTGGCTGGAAATGAAGGTTCCATAATTCCAGAAAGGAATTCATCTTTGAGGGGATTTGAAAAAGGCTATCACTATATACAAGTCAAGTAGTCCGTTTAATTGCTTTCGGTCAGCGTACAGCCATTGTCGAAGGTGACAGTGATGCTGTAGCCGCCGGACTGAAGGTCATCCCCGAACAGCAACTCCAGTAGTTTCGAATCAGAGGCTGCCAATTCGCGATCGCTTTGTATCCCTTTCCAGTTCTTTTCGGATGGGTAGTCGCTGGGCGGTTGAGGGTCGCTGGCATTTACGATGGTCACTCCGTTAAATTTGACCTCACTCACCATCTGGGCCACCGGCGTGTCGGGCCAGATGATGTAAATGCGGGTAATCGTGACCAGAGTAGCCCCATTATTTGTGATGGTCATTTCAAGGTTCGGGCCGGATATGGAGATGTCGCCCGATGTCAGTGCGCAACTGGGCGTAATGGTCGGCGTGGGTGTACCTGTCGGGATCGCCGTCGTAGTGTTGGGTGGCGTATCCGTCTCGGTGGGCGTGGCGGTTTTCGTTAAAGTGGCTGTCGGCGTGAGCGTCAATGTGGGAGTCGGGGTGAGGGTGCGCGTGAATAGACTGGTGACCGTGTTCGTGGGCGTGAATGTTCGGAAGGGAGTCAATGTCCTTGATGGAGTAAAGGTTTTCGTTGGAGTGAAGATGGAAGTCGGCGTCCGCGTTTTCGAGGGTGTGCGGCTCGGGGTTCGTGAAGGGGTCCAGGAGGGAAGCGGCTCGATCGTTCGTGTGGGAGTGAAGGTTACAGTCAAACGATAATCGGGCGTCATGGTGGGCACAGGCAACGAAAGGACAACCTGCAAAGTCGCTATACGGTCTTGAGGACTACCCGTGGCGGGTATGTCTGTGATGATCTGCCAGAGGATATTATCACTGATGGGAGGTATAGATAGAGTATGTACATCCCGACTGTAATCGGCCCGGGAAGTGGCTCGTATTGAGACCGGCAAACTATCAAGTCCGTTCGCATTGCCATTGAACACCTTGAAATTAACAAGTAGACAGAGAAATAATAAGAACGAAAGTACCGGGAGGATTGCTGCAATATTAAACACACGACGCGATTCATACTCAGTCGCCTGATGTATCGAAGCAGAATTATTATTATCCATCGCGCTCATGCGTTCTCTTTATTGGGTAAATTCAAAACACGAATAAATACATCTACAACAGCCGGATCAAAATACTGTCCACTTTGATCCGTCAAATAGGATATGGCTTCCTCGCGAGGGATAGCCTTTCGATAGGGACGATCATGGGTCATAGCATCCCATACATCCACGGCGGCAAACATTCTTGCCGAAATCGGAATTTCTTCCCCCTTCAAGCCGCGAGGATAGCCCGTGCCGTCCCACTTCTCATGATGGCAAAACGGGATTTCAAGTGCAGCCTGCAGATAATCAATCTCCTTCAACATTTCGTATGCAAACGTTGGATGATGGCGAACAATTATCATCTCTTCTTCAGTCAGGCGTCCCTTCTTATGCAGAATGGCATCAGGAATGCCCATCTTGCCGATGTCATGAATAAGAGCTCCTCTGCGAATGTTGGTCAAAGCCTCCCCATGAAATCCCATTTCAGCGGCTAATTGGATTGTGAGCTCCATGACACGCTCGGAATGTCCTTCTGTTTCTTTATCACGCAATTCAAGAGCTTTGGCCCATCCTTCAAGAGTATTATCATAGGCTGTGAGCAGTTCCTTTTGAGACTGATGAAGGCTCGCCACCATGGTATTAAATGATTCGCTCAGGATTGAAATCTCATCATTTGTATGTGTGCTGACCTG
Source organism: uncultured Anaerolineaceae bacterium (assembly GCA_964371065.1). GTDB lineage: Bacteria > Chloroflexota > Anaerolineae > Anaerolineales > Villigracilaceae > Denitrolinea. Next base: position 12,136 of record CAYJLS010000116.1, read on the forward strand.
AACATCCAAATCGCCTCTGGATACCTGAACTGAAGCCCGTACCAGTTGAATTAGAGGACGGGTTATTGTATCTGCCAGATTGATACCAATGAGGATGATTAAAAAAAGTGCAGTTACAACCAAAATAAAGATGTTCCAACGCGAATTGGCAGAAGCCTGCACAACGGCATTCTGACTTAATGCAACTCCAAGGACTCCCAATTCGTGGTTTCCACGCACTTCCCAGGCTCCAAGAATTTCTGAAAATGGGATGTTTGCCACAGTAAGATCGCGCTGACTGGAAATATCGCGTTTTGTACTCTTGATATCTTTAAATGAGAGGGTTTGTGCGGCCGCTTCGGGGGTCAGGTTTTGAGGAAATGGAAGAGTGCTGTAAATCACCTGTCCGGATTGATCGTATAAACTGATTTGGGCAAATGTTTTGAAATGTAAATCTGCTGCCAATGCTGGCAGTGATCTGCCCACCAACACAACACCCGCCAGACCTCCTCGCGAATCATAAACGGGTCCGGAAACGTACAGAAAATCCCCCCATTCGGTTTGGATCAGGTCAGCAAATTTATCGCCTTTGGCATCACTTTTTTGAGTAAGAATATTTTGCACAATTTCCAGGTTGGAAAATGTTGTCTGGGCACCTGTCGAGAACTCATAATCCTCTGGATTTGAACCAGGGCGATGATGGACGGAAAGCACATGAGAGCCGTGGATATCAAGAAATTCCACCGCTTCCTGTTGATCATTTGCAATGATGCCCAGCGTGAGAGATTTCAAAGTATTTGGGTCGTTCGATTGAATGGCAGTGGATACCCCTTGTGCGTTGGCTAACAGCCGTTCAGTTTGCAGTAATTGTGATTCGTAATTCACCATCAGTTCAGAGGATATTTTCCCCGCTTCATATAATTGTTTATTGAATCGCTCCTCCACATTCTCGACAACCAATTGTGTAATCACGTACGCTGCCGCCACCGCCAAAATTAAAGACAGGATTAGATCTGGACTTTGTCCATTTCATAAAGAGTAGCAGACCGATTCCAGCAGGAAA
>CAYJLS010000117.1:0-13104 GCA_964371065.1 uncultured Anaerolineaceae bacterium
CGGATGATCCAGGCCGCCTCCACCTTGGGAGCGCGGTATTCCTGCTGGGCCAGCTGGTGCAGGGCGGTCATTTCCGGGTCCGGCAAATAGATGACAATTCGTGCCATGTGCAACCTCTCTTGGGTTAAAAAATAAAGAGCCACGTGCGGTGGCTCTTTTACATGGCGGGAGTCCAGTTATTCTCCAGTTTAGAGTACGAGAATTCTACGGAAATTCCGAAAGGCTTAAATCAACCGTCCTCTCCAAATAGTTCCGGGAAATTGAACCCCTGAGATCATTTTTTTCAACTGCGTCGCGTGGTAACCGGGAGACGAGCATAAGGTACATCGAGAAAAAGGAAGATGCTATTCAGAATCCTTTTTCTTTTTCCGGATCCGCAACTTTCCAAGAAGGATCATGAAAAGAATGATGCCGATCAGTAGCGGGGCAAAAACAAGGATGCCGCCAATCAGGAAATCAGAAAGAATCGTAGTCATGGTCAGTCCGCCTCACTCAGCCGTTAAGAAAACAAAAGTTGATCTCTCCGGACTTCCTGTTGGAAATGATCGTAAAATTTAGGCGTGATGAAAGGGGCCGAACAGGATTTCCGGGGGCGCACTCGGTTGGATGGTAACTATTGCATCCCTGTTTCCCCACAAATTTTGGATATGGCTTTACGGAGACAAAAGAAATTTTGTAAGGGAAAGTGCAGGAATGCCCCGCTGCGGTTTATTTACGTCCGGCTTTCTTTTCTATTTCGTCCAATAATTTTTTCCGATAACCGTAAAAGTTGCTCTCTGATTCACGCGGGGTCCCATTGGCATTGGTTCCAAATTGCTGGCAAAGGAATTCCGGCAAGGTCAGGGTGTCGCGCACAGGGTTACGGTTTTCCCATGCCAATACCACTCTAATCCAGCGTTCCGGTGGGTGAGCGGGTCGCCTGCCTCCCCGTTTTGGCTTTTCGAACAAAGCCAGCAATTCCTCCACCTTCCAACCCTCAAATTCTTCAGTCGCCGCATCAGCTTCCAACACAAGATGACCGTATCCCAACCAGGAAAGGATGCGATGGGTATGTTTGGATGAATGAAAAAGCCGGCACTCTTCGAACCTGCGATATCGGATCCAGCGGTCCAGCCCAAGACCGGCGCGCATTCCCACCAGGATCAAAGCCAGAACAAGAATGGATAGAAACGCAACCGCGACTTCCGCCAACTCCACGCCGGCACTGTGGTGGATTTTTTGGAAAATCCAGTAAATGGATACCACAAGCGAGGCTCCACACAGGATCAATATGGAGACCAATACGACGCGGACGTTAGGGTGAATGTTACTGCGTTTGCGGACGTTTCCAGCCATAGGGCGGCTATTGTAATAGAAAACCGAAATTTTATGTGAAATTCGTTACAATTATCAGACTGGACCCGTCCAAGTTATAATTAGCACATGGAAGATTGGCTAACTACCTACGAAGCAGCCCAAATCAGCGGGTACAACCCGGATTACATCCGGCAATTAATCCGATCCCAAAAGGTGATTGGAAGAAAATGGGGACTTTCCTGGCAGGTACAAAGAAAATCCCTTCAGGAATACCTGAAGAAGGCGGAGAAATTGGGAGAGCGCCGCGGCGCAAAACCGAGACCTGATTCCAAACGAAGATAGGATACTTTGGAGGGCTGGTTGACAGCCCTTATTTCAATGGTATAATTATCGTATCAATACTATAATTATACATACAAGAATGGGCCGTGAATGTGCTCTAACACACGCACGACCCTGACCCAACCCACCGACACAGGCGGAGGGAAAGGCTGATGGCATTATATCAGCCTGAATTCATCGCCCTGGTGGGATTCCACTGGGGCGATTTCGTTCCTTCGGCCGGGAGGAAATGGAACGCCCCTACACTTCAGGAGTCACCATGCTGCAATCAGCACCCGCACAACAAACAACCACCCACGCACAGATGCTCTCGACCCTGACCCGATTGCGCCAGGAATGGCAGGAAGCGACAGTCTGCGCCAGCCTGCTCGAGACAAATGGGAATATTGGTCTCATGCTGGCCGACCTGATCAACGGGCTTGGCTTGGAAGTACAGGATCAACAGCAGATTCTTGGAAACGATCTGTTTCGCGAACTGAATGACTTCCTGTATGCCCCGAAGCACAACTGATCTGAAGGATAGCCGCCCCGGCCCGGCTGTTCCAGTTCACAACAGATTCCTTTTCTTTCAGAAAGGTTTAATATGAATAAAAATGCGATCATCTATTCACGAGTCAGTACCGATGAACAAGCCGAAAAAGGTCATAGCCTACCATTCCAGATTGAAGAATGTCGTAGGTACGCTTCCCGTTTAGGATTTCAAGTAATAAAGGAAATAACCGATAATACTTCTGGCGCATCACTCAACCGCCCGGGATTTACGACATTGGAAACAATGCTGTCGAAAGGTGAGGCTCAAATTGTGATAGCCTACACATCTGACCGTATTTCAAGAAATTACTACGAATATGTTCCGCTGATCGGCAAATGGCAAGACAAAAACATAGAGTTGCATTTTGTGGATCGAGGTCAATCTCAGAATGATTTACAAGGGATGATTTCAGACGGCATATTTGCCATGATTGCCCACTCAGAAAGGTTAAGGATTCTTGACCGGACCAAGAATGGGCGTATCAAGAAAGCGAAGGATGATAAAAAGCCGGTGATGAGTGGGGTTATTCCATATGGCTACGGCCGGGTTGGCAAAGGCCGCGACGCCGAAATGATCATTGAACCTGTTGAAACAGAAGTGGTGAAGATGATTTTTCGATGGTATACAACCCATGAGGACGGCGGGCCTTTATCCTTGAGAGGCATTGCAAATCGCCTTGACAGTTTGGGTATAAAGCCACGATCTGCCCCAGTTTGGGGGCCAAGTTCAGTACGGTTTATCGTAATGAATGAAATTTATGCCGGCAGAACATACTATGCCAAAACCGAAGTTCTCAAAGACGGTAGGCAAGTGTTTCGCCCTAAAACCGAATGGATTCCAATTGATGTGCCGCATCTGGCATTGATCGATAGGAAAACCTATGAGGCTGCTCTAGCAAAGACAAAACGCAATAAAGAACAGTCAAGACGTAATAGAAAACATGAATATCTGTTAGTTGGACATTTCTTTTGTGGCAGTTGCAATCTAGCTATGTATGGTTTTCAAAGGAAGAAAAAGTCCAAGCCTTACTACAGGTGCGCCAGTTATTACCATAAGATCATAAAATGTGGACATGCTGTGCGCGCAATCCAAATTGAAAAGGCAGACCAAGCCGTTTGGAACTGGTTGTCATCGCTACTGGTTGATGAAACAGTTCTAATCGAGGGTGTGCGTTCGATGGCCCAAAGGCGAGAGGAGGAATTGGAACCGAAGCGCGAACAGCATGCTTATGTTCTAAAGATGCTGGATACAAACGCTGAAAAGATACGACGGCTAATTGACGAGCTTGCTGATTTCAGTGGCAATGCTGTAAGAACCGTTATCAAGGAAAAGATCAATCAAATGGAATCTGAACAGAGTTTCCTCGAGGAAGAGAAAACCAGGTTGGAGGCAGAGTTGGCTGAAATGGAAATCGACCCTGGCGCAGAAAACCGGATCGCTGAACTTGCAGCAAGTGTAAGAGAGCAACTCCCGGTTTCCACATTTCAGGGAATGAGGAATCTCCTGGAATTACTTAATGTGAAGGTTTATTATTTCCACAGTGATCAAGGTGTTAAGTTGAGGGTCTCGTGTGAAATCCCCGGAAGTGGGGGCGAAATTGCGTTCATGCCTTCTTGAAGGTGTCTTCGGGGTGGGAAGCGACGTACGCGCAATAAGTTGACATTGATTCAGGTTACCCCACCATCCTCATCTCGCGCGGCATGTCGCTCAACACGTCCGCGCCAAAGTTGATATGGGATACTCCCAAAGAGAGGACAGAGAGAAAAACACCTATGCCCACTCCACAGTTTTTATCACCTGCCGACTGCAACAACGTATTCGGTAAATGCAGAGCGGCGGGCCTTGGCGCGTTTTGCCGTCGCGATCAATTCGCCGACAGTGGAAATCAATTCGTCCGTGGTATCGGAAGTAAACGATGCCTCGCCATCCTGAGGACATACCCAGGCAGGCACGTTCGGAACGCGGACAATAATTCCCCGCTCGCGATATTCGAAAGTGGTCAATCGCCATTCTTTTTTGATCTTGTGGTCGCCACAAACAGGAATAGATTTTCGAGTCATAGGATTACCTTCTGAGCTTTCGCCTCCGAACAGGGGGCGTTTCCCAAAGTTTTCGGTCGGGAATATAGGCTGTGACAAACTCAACATAAACAGGGTCCGCAAACTCACACACAACGTGAAGATAGGTTTTCATTGTTTCTGTGAGAAATACTTGACCAGATACGAGGTCTCTCTTTTCATCAGGGTAGGTTTCGATAATTTCACCGTTCATTACAGCATCTACCATATGCCTGCGTTCAAAGCCTTCTTTCAGGGCATGTTGAACAGCATGACTCTTCACCAGATAATGGCCTTTTAGAATCCGCTTTCTCAGTTCATCAATATCCATGTCAAAGCCTTCGCAAAAATCATTTTAGCACGAAACACCTTTATCCCACCATCCTCATCTCGCGCGGCATGTCGCTCAACACGTCCGCGCCCGACTCGGTGATGACCACGTTATCCTCGATCCGCACGCCGTTGCGATTCGGCAGGTAAATCCCAGGCTCGACGGTAAACGCCATGCCAGGTTCCATTATTTGCAGATTGTCGCCGCGCATGTACGGTTCCTCGTGGCCCTCCATGCCGATGCCGTGACCCACGCGATGCGTGAAGAACTGTCCATAGCCCGCGGACTCGATCACCGCGCGCGCGGCCTTGTCCACCTCGGCGCACGGGACGCCGGGTTTGGCGGCCGCGCGGCCCGCGGCGTTGGACTCCTGCACGATCTGGTGGATCTGCGCGTACTCGGCCTCCACCTCCCCCACCGCGAAGGTACGTGTCAGGTCGGAGATGTAGCCGTCGAAGGCCGCGCCCCAGTCCACCACCAGCAGGTCGCCGCGCCGGAGTTTGCGGTCAGACGGGGAGGCGTGCGGGTTGGCGCTGTTCGGCCCGCCGGAGACGATCGGCGCAAAAGGCAGTTCTGGCTCGGAGCCGTGTCGCAGCAACTGGATCACCAGTTCCGCGGCCAACTCTTTTTCGGTCATGCCGATTTTGATCAACGGGATCGTCGCCTCGAGCGCGGACTGGGCGATCTGCACCGCCCGCCTCATTTTCTGGACCTCGGCCGGGTCCTTCCGCAACCGAAGTTCTGCCAACACGGACGAGGCATCCGGGAAGTCGGCTTGCGGCGCGGCGTCGCGGACGAATTGAAATTCCAGCAAGCGCAGTTGACGCGGCTCGACGCCGATCCGCTTCCCTCCCCTTTGGGTCAGCCCCAGCGACCGGACCGCGCCGCGAAAGGCCGCCTCCCATTCGGCGGGATTCTCGCCGTACGGGAAGGGCGTGATCGCCAGTCCGCTCATTTTTTGCATTTCGAGTTCGGGCAGGACGAGGGTAGGGTTTTTATCGGCGGTGAAAAACAGAACCACCGGCCGTTCCATCAGGTGGAAGCGCAGGCCGGTGAGATGCGTCAGCGTGGGGCCGGGGTTCAGGATGACGGCATCCAGCCCCGAGGTCCGGAGAGAGGCGGAGAGTTTGTCGAAATGAGTAGTCATATAGTCGGATAGTCTCCTGGTCGGATAGTCTGGTAGTCGCGAATGCGTCGCACCTAACCCTGGGGACGATTCGCCGGGTAAGGTGTGACGCATTACTTGTACGAGTTTCTTCGTTTCGTCAGGAAGGTCATCGTGATCCAGTCCACCAGCCAGGGCATATACCAGTCGGCCCAGATGGCGATCTTGTAATACCACGGCAGGATGACGGCGCGGCGCGGATGTTTGGCGAGCTCGACGACGCGCTCCGCCACCTCCTCGGAGGTCATCGAATGGAAGTAGCGGCGCAGGGGGGAGGTTCGCATGGGATGATCCCCCGTGTGCTCGCCGAATTCGGTTTTGGCCGGGCCGGGGTAGATGCCCGAAACGTGGACGCCGAAGGGTTGGACTTCGCGGCGCAGGGCGTCGGTGAAGCCGCGCACGCCGTATTTGCTGGCCGAGTAAATGGTGTAGGTGGGCGGCGCGATCCAGCCTGCGACCGAGGACATGTTGATGATGTGCCCGCTTCGGCGTTTGAGCATACCGGGCAGGACGGCGTGCGAGACCTGGATGACGCCCAGCAGGTTGACCGCGATCTGCATTTCGATGTCGCGCTCGGCAGACATGTTTTCGAGCCAGGCGAGCCGCCCGAAACCGGCGTTGTTGAACAGGATGTCTACCCGGCCGTACAGGTCGAGCACGGTATCCACCATGATCTCGATCTCTTCGCGGCTGGCTACATCCACAGGGACGGCAAAGGCCTCCCCGCCCTGGGCCTGGATCGAGGCGGCCAGTTCCTGCAAGCGGTCAATGCGCCGCGCGGCCAGGACCACGCTGCAACCCTCGTATGCGAACAGCCGCGCCGCGTCCATGCCGAAGCCGGAGGAGGCGCCTGTGATCAGGACGACTTTGCCTTTGAGATCGTAGGTCATAAGAGGAAGTCCGTGAGAAGATTCTGTTGCGTGTTGCGTGGTACGTGTTGCGTGGTGCGTAACTGAATGGGGGTATTTTATCCTGATATTGGGGTATTCGAGGATGGGAAATCTTGGGGATATAATGAGAGGGGAAATTCGGTCACGGCTCGGCGGGGATCAGAGACTCGCGCCGAGCAGTTGGTCAACGGATGAGGAAGCGGACACCTGCACCCACCGCAGGTGCGGTGTAAACGGATGGAGGGCGTCATATCCGCTTATCCGTTTTTTATCCGCTGATTCTCTACCGTACAAATACGAGTAAATTTCGTCATTGCGAGGAGGACGCTCTTCCCGACGAAGCAATCTCTAATATTGTGAGCAAGATTGCTTCGGGCGAGTACGCCCTCGCAATGACGGGATGTACGGTAGAGAGTCCGCTGATACGCTTTGCGCGCACACCAACAAGCGGGGTCAGAAACTCGCGCCGAGCAAAATCAGAATCAAAAAGGCGTAACGCACGCCTTTCTTCATTCATTACGCAATACGCAACACGCAATACGAACTAATCCGCCTCGTCCTGCAAATCTTCCTTCTTACTCCGCGGCCGCGGCGGCTCGGACACCACCTCCTTCGAGAGCGCGATCTCCAGCACCTGGTCCATGTGCGTGACGGGGACGATCTTCAAATCCTTTTGCACCTGCTTCGGCACATCCACCAAATCCTTCAGGTTGCGTTCGGGGATAATGACCGTCTTGATGCCCGCCCGATGCGCGGCCAGCACCTTCTCGCGCAGGCCGCCAATCGGCAGGACGCGCCCGCGCAGGGTGATCTCGCCGGTCATGGCTACATCCTTGAAGATGGGACGTCCCGTGAAGGCCGAGATGATGGCGGTCGTCATGGTGATGCCCGCGCTGGGGCCGTCCTTCGGGATGGCGCCTTCCGGCAGGTGCAGATGGATGTCGAGACGGTCGAAGGCTTCGACGGGGATGCCGAACACGCTCGCGCGTGACTTGAGGTAGGAGAGGCCCGCCTGGGCGGATTCCTGCATCACATCCCCCACCTGGCCGGTGATCTGCATCCCGCCCTTGCCCTCCAGCACCGCCACCTCCACAAGCAGGATCTCGCCGCCGTTCTCGGTCCAGGCGAGACCCGTCGCCACACCGACCTCGTCCTTGCGCTCGGCCTGCGTCAGGAAGAATTGGGGAGGCCCGAGGAATTTTTCGATCAATTCAGGCGTGACGGTTTCGGAGTATTTCTTGCCCTCGGCTTTCAGGCGCGCCACTTTGCGGCAGACGCGTCCGATCTCGCGCTCCAGGTTGCGGACGCCGGCTTCGTAGGTATATTCGCGGATGATCTTTTGCAGGCTGCCGGTCTCGAACTTCAAGCCCGCGTCGTGCAGGCCATTCTCATCGAACTGGCGCGGGATGAGATATTTTTCCGCGATGATGAGTTTTTCCTCTTCGATGTAGCCGGGGAACTCGATGACTTCCATGCGGTCGAGCAGGGCGGGCGGGATCGGCCCGAGGTAGTTGGCCGTGGTCACGAACATGACCTTCGACAGGTCAAAGGGCAATTCGAGATAATGATCGCTGAACGAATTGTTCTGTTCGGGATCCAGCACCTCGAGCATGGCCGAGGCCGGGTCGCCGCGGAAATCGGAATAGAGTTTGTCAATCTCATCCAGCATGAAAAGCGGATTGGCCGTGCCCGCCCGCTTCATCGTCTGGAGGATGCGCCCGGGCAGCGCGCCGATGTACGTGCGGCGGTGGCCGCGAATCTCGGCCTCGTCCCGCACGCCGCCCAGCGAGACGCGCACGAACTTGCGTCCCAGCGCCTCGGCGATGGAGCGTCCCAGCGAGGTCTTGCCCGTGCCGGGCGGGCCGACGAAACACAAAATCGGCTGGCGTTCCTTGCGCGGTTTGAGCGAGCGGACGGCGATGTATTCCAGAATGCGTTCCTTGGGTTTCTTCAAGCCGTAATGGTCGCGCTCCAAAATGCGCCCGGCGTTCTTCACGTCCAGGTTGTCCTCGGTCATCGTGGACCAGGGCAGATCCAAAATCCAATCCAGGTAGGTGCGGATGATGCCCACTTCGGGCGCCATGGGCGGCATCTGGTTCAGCCGTTCCAGTTCCTTCATCGCCACGCCGCGCGCTTCCTCGGGCAGTTCAGCCTTGGCGATGCGCTCCTTTAATTCGCTGGCGTCCTTGGTAAAAATATCGCCTTCGCCCAACTCGGTCTGGATCTGCTTCATCTGCTCCCGCAGGTAGAATTCGCGCTGGCTCTTGTCCACCTCGCTCTGGACGCGCGAGTGGATCTCGTCCTCCAGTTCCAGCATGTCCACTTCCTCGGCCAGCACCTTGTTCATGCGTCCCAGGCGGGCGCGCGGGTCTATCATCAGCAGGAGGGTTTGCCGCTCCACGAAGTTGAGCGCCAGCGACGTGGCGATCATGTCCGCCAGCCAGCCGGGTTCGGCAATGTTCATGGCAAAGAGATGCGCCTCTTCGGGGATGGAACGATCCAGTTGCACACAGCGATCGAACAGGTCCAGCACGGAGCGCATGGTGGCCTGCGTCTGGCGGTCGGCGGCGGTCGGCTCGAACAGCACGCGGGCGCGCACCTTGATGTATGGCCGCACGCGGATGAACTCCACGATCTCCACGCGGCGGCGTCCCTGCGCCAGCGCGGACGAGGAGCCGTCCGGCATCGAGAGCAGGCGTCCCACCGCCATCTCCACACCGACAGGCAGGAAATCCTTCAAACCGGGTTCTTCAATTTCGGGGTCGCGCTGGGTCAGCCCGATGACGGTTTGGTTGCGATGCTGGGCTTCCTGCACCGCCAACAGCGAGGCCTCGCGTCCCACAAAAATCGGCGAAACCATGCGCGGGAAGATCACCATATCGCGCAGGGGCAATACCAGCGCCTCGATCAGGCCGTTCTGGTCGGCTTCCATGTTCGGCACGCGGTACAGTTCCTCGGTGCGTTGCGAAAGCGCCATGTTGAAATTTTCTTCTTCTTCGTTCCAATCGGGTTGTTGATTCATTTACTACTCGATTTTCGATTTACGATTTTGGATTTACGATTGGTAAATGGTGATTGGTAATTTGTACTTGACAATGACTTTCGACTTTTGACCGAATTACTACTTACCACTTACCTTCTTCCACGCGGCCATCACCTCGGCGGTGACGAACATGCTTCCCGCCGACAGGACAATGCTACCATCTTTCGCGGACAATTCCAACGCCCGCGCCAACGCGGCGCGGACGGGAGTCGCCGCTTCATTCTTGACCTGGGCCTGGTCTGCCAACCCGAGGATTTTCTCCACCTCGAGCGCGCGCGGATGGTCGGCGCGCGTGGCGATGAGTTTCTTGATCTTCGGTTTCATCTCGCGGAACATGCCAGGAATATTCTTATCCTCCGACGCGCCGAAGATGAGGTAGACCGGCCTGCCGGGGAAATAGGTCTCCAGCGTCTCGCGCAGTCTGGCGAACGAGTCGTCGTTGTGCGCCGAGTCGAAAATGACGGGCGGCTCGCGGCGTGCAACCTCGAAGCGGGCAGGCCATTTTACCTGAGAAAAACCCTTTTGGATGGCTTCCTCCGAAACTGACAGTCCGCTGGCTTGGAGCGCGGCGTAGGCGGTGGCGGCGTTGATAAGTTGATGCGAGCCGAGCAGAGGAATTCTGAATTCTGAATTCTGAATTCTGAATTTCTGACCATCCAATGACGATTCCAGTAATTCAAATTCTACATCGCGTCCCACCACCGTCAGGGACGCGTTCTTCTCTCTGGCTACGCGCAGGAGAACTTCGAGCGCCTCTTCCTTTTGCGGCGCGGAGACAACAGGCACGCCCTCCTTGATGATGCCCGCCTTCTCCCCCGCGATCTTGGCGAGCGTATCCCCCAGCACGGCCATGTGATCCATCGAAAGCGAGGTGATGACCGAGACGCGCGGCGTCGCCACGTTGGTCGCGTCCAGCCGTCCGCCGAGTCCCACCTCGACCACGGCCGCGTCCACGCCGGCGCGCGCGAACGCCAAAAAACCGATGGCGGTGGTGATCTCGAAGGTGGTCAGTTTGGGGACGCGCGCCACCGCAGGCCGGACCTCGTCTACCAGCGCGACCAACTGTCCGTGCGCGAGAGGCGAAGCGTCAATTTGAATCCGCTCACAGTAGTCCTCCAGATGCGGCGAGGTGTACAGTCCCACCTTGTAGCCCGCGGCCATCAACGCCGAGGCGCACAGCGCGGACGTGGAGCCTTTGCCCTTCGTCCCCGCCACGTGGATGATCGGGTACGCGTTCTGCGGGTTGCCCAGCGCGTCCATCAGCGCGAACATGCGGTCGAGGCTGAAGTCCGCCTTGGCGAGTTCCGAGGCGTGTTTCAGGCTATAATCCACAAAACCATAGAGGTAATCGAGGGCCAGGTTGTAGGCAGTTTCGGTGTTCATGCGAGGGATTGTAATCGGCGCGAGGGTCGCGTGCAAGAGGCCCATACCATCAGAGGCCCATTCCATCACTTCAATCGCCATGCAAATTTGCCGCCACTTTCTGTCTGTACACCCCCCCTTCAACTCGATCATCACTTTAATCTGGTTGGATGACGCCCCAGTCGCGCTTCTTCATTTCGAATGGCAATAATCAATCTCCGATTCATTTGCAAGGCATCCGCTGTTGCGCGGCCAGTTGAGGTCAATCCCACCAGATAAACGCCGTCCCAATGAAAGTGATGGTCCCAGGCATCCTGACGCGGGTGGTAGAGGCGGGTTTCTTCGCCGCTCAACGGATCGGTTACCGTTTCACGGGCAGACTTACGCAAGGAGCAGGATACACAGGCCAACGCCAGATTCCCGGGGACACTTTCGCCCCCAGCCGCGACAGGAACGATATGATCTACATGAAACATGGCTTCCTGACCCTCCTGGGATAGCCCACAATACTCGCAACAGTTCGCGGCTCTCTGGATCACAAATCTCCGAAGCTGCCCGGTGACTTGACTCATGCTTTCAAGATTCCCGCTCCGCCCATTCTGCGCGCAACTTTAGTAATGAAAGCAATTCGCTCAAGTTAACGAGTCCTTCCGCTTCCAGGCGTTCCGCCGCGGTTAGTTTTTCTCCCTGATCCTGGCGATCCAAAAGGGATTGCAGGCGTTGAGCAACTCCTGCCGGTAAACGAAATCGAACCAGATCGGACGGCATTTCAAGTTGAACAAGAATCTGTTGAGACATGATCTGATCTCCTCTTGATTCACAATTTCAAACCAAGTATATCAGGAAACAAATTCACAATAAGCGGCCGCGCGTCCATCGGCGCGAACATGCGGTCGAGACTGAAGTCCGCTTTGGCAAGCTCCGAGGCATGTTTCAGGCTATAATCCACAAAACTATAGAGGGTATCGAGGGCCAGGTTGTAGGCGGTTTCGGTGTCCATGCGAGGGATTGTAAATGGTAATGCGTAAAACGTAAATCGCAATATGACCGAGGAGACTGGAAAAATGACCCTCGCAACTAATGATTCGTGCGCTGGCGGAACGCTTCAAGGTTTTAACGGCGGTGTTTGTTTGAGATTAAGAACGCGACCTCTCCCCTCGGACAGGTCGCGTTTTTCTTTCGCCACTATGCACACTTGACGTTTAGCGTGTGGCGTTATACAATCCCAATCGTGATCAAATCCTTCAAAGACGAAGAGACGCACAAAATATACCTGCGCCAGCGTTCGCGCAAATTTCCGCCCGACATTCAACAGACTGCCCTGCGGAAATTGCGTATGCTCAACAATGCACAAGATTTAAACGATTTGCGCGTCCCACCAGCCAACCGACTGGAACGATTGACTGGCGACCGCAAAGGACAATACAGCATCCGCATTAACGATCAATGGCGTGTCTGCTTTGAATGGACAGAAGGAAACGCTTCCAACGTGGAAATCGCTGATTATCATTAGGAGTAAAAATGGCCGATAAACTCTCCCCCGTTCATCCTGGCGAGGTGCTCATGGAAGAATTTCTGACACCAATGAACATGAGCCAGAACCGTCTCGCGCTAGACATTGGCGTACATGCGCGCCGCGTCAACGAGATTGTGCTCGGCAAGCGCAGTGTGACTGCCGACACCGCCCTGCGACTGGCGCGTTACTTCGGCACCACGCCCCAATTCTGGCTGGGACTGCAAGCCGACTACGATCTGGACATCGCCCTCGACAATCTCGGCTCACGTTTGGAGCGTGAAGTTCGGGTAATGGCAACTGCCGCGTAGCACTATAAAACGCGCGACGCATATGTGATTGTGCTACAATTTAGACATTCAGGAGCATGACCCATGTCCCGCATTCACTGGCAAAACTTTATCGTCATTGATCCCGAAATTCATCACGGCGAACCGTGTATCAAAGGGACGCGCGTGCCTGTGGCAATCCTCGTCGGCAGCATAGCGGACGGGATGACCATTGATGAAGTTATAAAAGTACATGTATAGCGTCTTGAGACGTAAAGATAGCAACCAAAGATGGTCAAGTGTC
>CAYJLS010000118.1:0-12779 GCA_964371065.1 uncultured Anaerolineaceae bacterium
GGGAAGATCGCCCTCGCAATGACGGAACTGTGGGAAGTTATTTATCTACAGATCCTTGGCCGCTCTCCCAGGTTCACTCGCGGCGGCGCGGGCGGCTGGACAGCATTTCGGAAAGATTAGCGCCAAAGACTTCCGGCCCAAGTTTCAAGCCAGCCGCTTCCAGGCGCGGTGAGAAGTGCGGACGGATGCCGGTCGGCTTGAGGTTGCCGATGATTTTTCCGCCTTCGGCCACTCCGGTCTGCTCGAACTTGAACACATCGGTCAGCACCACCGTATCGCCTTCCATGCCCGCCACTTCGGTGATGGCCGTCACTTTGCGCGTGCCATCCTTCAGGCGCGACTGTTGGATAATGAGATCCACTGCCGAGGCGATTTGCTGGCGGACAACCTTGAGGGGCAGGTCCATGCCAGCCATCATGATCAACGTCTCCAGGCGCGAGAGCGCGTCGCGCGGCGAGTTGGCGTGGACAGTGGTAAGCGAGCCGTCGTGGCCGGTGTTCATGGCTTGCAACATATCCAGGGCTTCGCCGCCGCGGCACTCGCCCACCACAATGCGGTCGGGGCGCATGCGCAGGGAATTCCGCACCAGGTCGCGAACGGTCATCGCGCCGTGCCCGTCGGCGGAGGCGGCCTTGGTCTCCAGCCGCAGTACGTGGTCCTGCTGGAGTTGCAGTTCGGCGGAATCCTCAATGGTGACAATGCGCTCATTTTCGGGAATATAACTGGAAAGCGCGTTCAGCAGGGTGGTCTTGCCCGAACCCGTCCCGCCCGAGATGATGATGTTGAGCCGCGCCAGCACACAGGCGCGCAGGAAAGTCGCCATGTTCCCGGTCAACGATCCATATTCGATCAGTTGCTGAACGCCGAGCCTATCCTTCGGGAATTTTCGGATGGTGATGGAAGGGCCGTCCATCGCCACCGGCGGGATGATGGCGTTGACGCGCGAGCCGTCCGGAAGCCGCGCGTCCACCGCGGGATTGTCGGCGTCCACGCGGCGGCCCAGCGGCAGGATGATCTTGTCAATCACGCGCAGGACATGCTGGTCGTTCTCGAAAACGATCGGGGTTTTGGTCAACTGCCCATTTTTTTCCACATAGACGCTCTTCGCGTTGTTGACCATCACTTCGCTGACTTCGGGATCGTCGAGCAGGGATTGGATGGGGCCATAACCCAGCACCTCGTCCAGCACGTCGCGGGTTAGTTGCTGGTGGACAACATCGGGCAGTTTTAACTGTGAGCGTTCGTAAACCTCGTCAATTCCCCGGGTCACATACTCCCTCTGTTTGCCAGCAGGAATTTCCTGCCCCTCGAGCGCGCGCGACAGGTTCTCGATCAGGTAGTTCTTGAATTTAACCATATCCGCGGCGGTCAAGCCGGGGGACGACTGATTCGGGAGTTTGGTCATCCGTCCCTCTCTTTACGATTCCCATCCTCGGGCGCCACCCAGACGATCTGGTCGCGGCGAACCGCCAGAAAGTCCGTGCGGTGGACGGTCTTTCCGTCTGCGTCGAGGATGCTTGCCTCGGTCACCGCCAGGAAGGATTCCGCGCGGTCGAGTTCATCCTTCAAACGCTGGTCGGGACGGACATGGATGTTGCCAAGCACCCGGTGGGTAGTCGTCTGCATCATGATCGGGACGGGAAGCTTGGTTACCACCTCGGTAAAAATTTTCCCTTTTTCGTCCTCAAATCCAATCACCATTTTAGCCTCCTCGTTGAGTCTCGGAACGTAAGCGGCCTGCCAAAGCCAGCATCTGTGCGGCCGCCTCTTTCAGGGTCATGGCAGATGTGTGACCAGATGGGCCCGTTCCCATCCACGATCAGGACTTTCTTTTCGGCCACGAAGAAATCCTACCGATCAACCTTCAATGGGAGCCATGATGTAGCCCAATCCCGAGCGTGTAACGATGTGCTTGGGGGTGTGGGGGTCATCCTCCAATTTTTGGCGCAGGCGCGCGATGCTGACCCACAGGATCTCTTTATCGGTCTTGTACTCCGGGCCCCAGACGCTGGTGAGCAGGTCCTCGGCGGTGAGGATCTTGCCGAGGTTGTGAGCGAATTGCAAGAGCAGGCGGTATTCGGTGGCGGACAACGAGACAGCCTGTTCGCCGCGCCAGACTTCGGCGCGCGCAAAGTCAATCCGCAGGTTGTCGTGGGTGAAGAAACGCGCCTGGTCGCCTTCGGTGGGAAGTTGGGCGCGGCGCAGGACGGCGCGCACGCGCGCCAGCAGTTCGGTGGCCGAGAAGGGCTTGACGAGGTAGTCGTCCGCGCCCAAGTCGAGGCCGCGCACGCGGTCCTGTTCCTCGCCTTTGGCGGTCAGGATGATGATGGGGACGCTGGAGAATTCGCGGATGCGCTGGGTGGCGCCAAACCCGTCGAGGCGCGGCATCATGATGTCGAGCAGGATCAGGTCAATCGGCTGGGAGGAAAAAATATCAATGGCCTGCTGGCCGTCCTGCGCGGTGACCACTTCGTAGCCTTCGGTACGCAGGTTGGCGTCCAACAGGCGCAGGTAACGCGGTTCGTCGTCTACAATCAGGACTCGTTTTGCCATGGGATTTTCCTTTTTTCACGAATGCGCGCTGGCATCGAGCGGCAGTGCGATGTGGAACGTGGTTCCCTGCCGTGGCGTCGACTCTGCCCAAATCTTACCATGATGCGCGGTGATAATCTGCTCGCAGATGTACAGTCCCAGCCCGGTGCCGGCGCTGGAAATATTTTCATCGGGGATGCGATAAAAGCGTTCGAAGATCATGGACAGGTGTTCGGGCGGGATGCCGGGGCCGCGATCCGCGAAGCGGACGCGCAACGCGCCCGGCTCCTCCCGCAGGGAGACTTCCAGCACAGAGCCGGGCGCGTACTTGACCGCGTTGCTGAAGAGGTTCTCGAAGACGCGCGTCAGGTGGACGGTGTCGCCCGGGATGGACGGCACCGCCCCAAGGTCCAGGTGAACCGAGAGGCCGGGGTAGCGCTGGCGGACGCGGGTTACCACGTCGCGGATCAGGGCGTCCAGTCGCATGGGTTGGAATTTGAACGACAGGGTGTTGCTTTGCAGGCGCGCCGACTCGAGCAGGTCTTCGATCAGTTGGTTGAGGCGGTCGGCTTCCTCCTCGATGATGGTCAGGAATTCCCTTTGGGTATTGGCGTCCCAACGGGTGTCCTGCCGCAGAAGCGTGGTGGAGTAGCCTTTGATGAAGCCGAGCGGCGTCCGCAGTTCGTGCGAGATGGTGGCGAGAAAATCGTCCTGCAGGCGGATGCGGCGCTGGACTTCCTCCAGTTGCTGGTGGGTCTCCCGCCAGGCGCGGCGCTCGAACAGGGAGGTTGTCCACATGGCGACCAGCGCGGCCGTTTGGAGGTGTTCCCCGGAATATTCAGGCCCGCCAAAGCGGATGAACACCAGCGCGCCTTTTGGGCGCGCGCCGGCCCCCAGGGGCAGTCCCAGCAGGTGGACTAATTCCAGGCGCGCGGTGTCGGGCTTGTGGATGCGCGGCGGGGTCTGGATGAAAATTTTGCCGCCCGCGATGACATCGGCCGCGATGCGGTCCCCCCAGGCGGCGTCGGCTTCGGCGGTTTTTTCGCGTCCGAGGGCGCGGGCGTAGGCCACTTCGATGACGCGCGTCTGCGGGTCGGTCAGGTAAACGGCCAGGTTATCGAACACCAGGAAGGGACGCAATTCCGTGACCAGCGTTTCCAGCGCGGACTTCCAATCGGCCTGGGCGGTGGCTTTCTGGAAGAGGCGAAACAGGGTATTAAGTGTCGCGGCGTCCAATGGGTTCACTCTTTTTCTTCGACGACGGTCAGCAACGGGAATTTAAAGGTGGAGCCTTTTCCATCCACGGAAGAAACTTCCAGCATCGAGCCGTGCGCCTCGACGATCTGGCGCACCAGCGAGAGGCCGATGCCCGTGCCGCTGTACTTGCGCGTGGAGGAACTGTCCAGTTGGTGGAACGGCTCGAAGATCTCCTCGATGCGCTGGGGCGGGATGCCGATGCCGGTGTCGGTGACGGAGACGAGGACCAGGTTGGCTGTCTCGCGCCGGACAGTCAGGACGACGCGTCCGCCGGAGGGCGTGAACTTGATGGCATTATCCAGCAGCTGCCCCAGCGCCCAGGCGATCTTCTGCGGATCGGCCTGGACGAATGGGCGTTCCTTGTCCAGCACGGCGTGGACGCTCACGCCGCGGTCTTTGGATTTTTGATCCACCGCCTTGATGCTCAAGTTTGCCAGGCGCGCGATGTCCACGGCTTCCAACTTCAGGCTCAGTTCGCCGCGCGAGGCCAGCGAGAACATGATCAAGTCGTCAATCAGGCCTTCCAGCCGCGCCGTGGATTGCTGGCTGACCTGCAGGGCGTGTTTCTGCTCAGGGGTGATCGTTCCCAGCGATTCGCTCACCAGCAATTCGATATAGCCTTTAACGTGGGTCAGCGGCGTGCGTAACTCGTGGGAAATATTCGCGATGAAGTTGGCCTTCATCTGGCTGAGTTCCGACAGCCGCTCCAGCGCGCCCTGCAACTCCGCTGTGCGTTGCTGGACGCGTTGTTCCAGGCTGCGATTGGCGGCTTGCAAGGCGTTGCGCAACTGGATGATCTGTTCTGTAACCACCTGGTCGAGCAAAGCCTGGTTGAGCAGTTTCAAGTCAATCAACGCCTGTCCGAGCAGGCAGGTCTTGCCCTGCGCGAGTTGATCCTGCTGGTATGCCAGCGCTTTCTGCAAATCCTCCTCGCGGATGTGTCCCTTTTGGATGAGGGAATCGCCCAGGCGCGGCACCAGCATTTCGGGACTCAGATGGACTGACTGTGTATTCATTCGGACCTCCAAACCCATTCCCCGCCGACCAGCGTGGCGGACGACTGCATCGTAAGCAGGTTGTCGGGCCTCGAAACGAGCAGGCGAAACGGGTCATTTTCCAGGACAATCAGGTCGGCGAGGCAACCCGGGGCAAGTCGGCCTGCGCGCGACTCCATTCCGGTTTGTTGTAGAACAAATTGCTAATTTGTTGTAGAACAAATTGCTAATTTCAGTAAATCACAGATTCATCCGTCATTGCGAGGAGGGTGGTTTTCCCGCCGAAGCAATCTCCGCGTTGTGAGAGGGGATTGCTTCGCAAAGAACGCTCGCAATGACGGTTACGAGGAATGTTTTAGTAAAACCGTGATTTACTGAATTTGTTGTGGGACAAATTGGCAATTTGTCCTACAGTAATCTCTCCAGCAACGTATCCAACTCTTCATCCGAATAATAATAGATCGTGACCGCGCCGCCCTTTTTTCCGTGTTTGAGCGCAACCTTCGTGCCGAGGCTGGCGCGCAGGCGGCGTTCGATGTCCGCCACATCCGCGGCGGGTTTGGATTTCACCTTCGCCTTCGGTTTTTCCCCGCCCAGTTTGCGGACCAGTCCCTCGGTCTGGCGCACCGAGAGAAATAATTTCAACACGGTTTGCAGCGCGGCTTCCTGTGCTTTCGCGGATGTCAATCCGAGCAGGGCGCGCGCGTGGCCCTCGGTGATCTGCTCCTCCGCCAGCGCCTGCTTGACGCGTTGCGAAAGTCCCAGCAGGCGCAGGGTGTTGGTCACTGCCACGCGGCTCTTGCCGACGCGCGCCGCGACCTCCTCCTGCGACAGCCCGAAATCCTGGACGAGATGCTGGTAGGCATCTGCCTCTTCGAGCGGACCCAAATCCGCGCGCTGGACGTTTTCGATCAACGCGAGTTCGAGATGCTGGCGGTCACTGGCCTGGCGCAGGATGACCGGCACGGTTTGCAGTCCCGCTTTTTTGGCGGCCTGCAAACGGCGCTCGCCCGCGATGAGAATGAAGCCGTTATTCTTCCCCGGCGAGACGATCAGCGGCTGGATGATGCCATGCTCACGGATGGAGGCGGCCAACTCGTCGAGTTCGCCCGCGTCGAACTGGACCCGCGGCTGGCGCGGGTTGCGCGCGATGGACTCCACCGCGGCTTGCATCACCCCACCCGCCGCGGACGGGGAATCCCCTCCGCCGCCGGGGATGAGGGCGTCCAGTCCTTTGCCGAGACCAGTTCGTTGAGGCATGTAGTTCTCCTGTTTCCTGACAAATCACCACTGGCACAACGTTCAACGCGAATGGCGCGAATGAGCGAATAGCGCGAATGTTTTTTGTTTTTCTTCAAATTCGCTTCATTCGCGTTATTCGCGTTAAATCCTTACTCCATCACCCTTCAATACTTCGCGCGCCAGGGCCTCGTAAGCTTTTGCGCCCGCGGACGAGGGCGCGTAGGCCGAGATGGGCAGTCCATACGAGGGCGCTTCGGCGAGGCGGATACTGCGCGGGATGACCGCATGAAACGTCTGCTTCGGGAAATGCTGGTTGACTTCCTTCACCACATCGGAGGAGAGGTTGGCGCGCGAGTCGAACATGGTCAGCACCACGCCGCGCACCTTGAGGTCCGGGAAGAGCGCGGCGCGGACGCGGTTGATCGTCTGGGTCAATTGGCCGAGTCCCTCGAGGGCCAGATATTCGCATTGCACGGGAATCACCACCCCGTCGCGCGCCGCGACCAGTCCGTTGACGGTCAGCAGTCCCAGCGAGGGCGGACAATCAATCAGGATGTAGTCGTAGCGGCCGTCCAGTTTATCCATCGCCAGTTTGAGGCGTGTCTCGCGCGCCAGTTCGTTGACCAGTTCCACTTCCGCACCGGCCAGCGCGGGCGAGGAGGGCAGGATGGACAGTCCCAGCCGCTCGTTGCGAAGCGGAAGCGTGTCGGGCGGCAGGGAGCCGAGCAGGACTTCGTAGGTACTGCCGCTGACCGTGTTCTTGTCCACGCCCAGGGAGGAGGTGGCGTTGGCCTGCGGGTCGAGGTCCACGATCAGGACGCGCTGGCCAAGTTGCGCCAAATACGCGCCGAGGTTGATGGCGGTGGTGGTCTTGCCGACGCCGCCTTTTTGGTTGGCGAAAGTGTAGATTCTTGTCATTTTCGATTTACGATTTTCGATTGATGATTTCTCTCGTACACGGATTACACGGACAACACGGAAGAACACGGATTTTTTTATTGCTTTTTTCCGTGAGTATCCGTGAAATCCGTGTGATCCGTGTACAAAGTCATTGAAGAACTTCCACAAGGCAGGATTCGACTTCATGCTGTGTTGGAATTCCATCCAGGCCAACGCGCGTGACGGAGTGCGAGGCGAGCAACGTGGCATAGCGCGCGGCTTCCCAGGGATCGCGGGTGGCGAAGAGACGGATGAAGAACGCGGCGGCAAAGATGTCGCCCGCGCCGGTGGCGTCTATTTCGGTGAGCTGCGGGGCGCGGAAGCGGCGGCGGTCAGAGTTCCAGTACAGCACGCATCCCGCCGCGCCCTCGGTCACTGCCAGGACGCGCGTGTGTTGCGCGAGACGTTCCACCTGCTCCATGTCGCCGCCCACATCCTCGAGGCTGATGACCACCGCGCCCGCGGCTTCCAGCGTGGACTCATCCTCCCAGCGCACGGGATGGACGCGTCCCGCCTCATCCCAGCCGCGCAACCAGCCTTGCGGAGTCAGGCCGAGCAGATCGGGCGAGAATCCCTTTGGCAGGATGGGCTGGACTTCGCCCGCAATCGGTCCAAGATGAATAATGCCCGCGTGCCGCCAGACTTCGGGCACGTGCGCAAAATCAATCGGCCTTGCGCGGCGATGCAGGATCTGTTTCCTTCCGCCCTCGGAATAAACATTTTCAAAGGTAGTGCTGTGTTCGGAGGGGATCGAGATGACAGGGATGCCATCCAGCGCGGCGAGGGAGGTCTCGTTCCCCACGCTGGTGAGGATGCCCACGCGCAGTCCCAGCGCGCGCGCGGTCAGCGCGGAGAAGGCCGCGGTCCCGCCCAGGCGCGCGCCCGAAGGAGTCAGGTCGTGCGCGGCGTGGCCGATGACGAGGTAGTCCACGGGTTCGAGCGGAACCAAAGAGAACATGCTGGAATTATACCTGAGGGAGGAGGGGAAAGGATGAAAGATGAAGGATGAAGGATGAAAAAAGAAGAAAGAGGAAAGAGGCACAAAAATCCCAAAGGGATGACAGGATTGTAGACGAAATGACGCGACCCTAAAAAATCCCGAAGGGATGGCAGGATTGTAGTAGGGTGGCATGATTCGGCGTGAGGTCGGAACGCTTGTTGCAGATATACCGCACTCGGTTGAAAATTGCGCTTTTTTAGACGGCAGAAAGCGCAATTTTCAACCGTGGGTATTATATAAAAAATGAGCAGGATTGCTCCTGCCCTTTGGCGAATTGGGTTTCTATTTTTATCAACCGATTTTACTGCGAAGTCGCTTGCTTGTTCAAATATTCCCGCGCCGCTTCCAAAAATTCCCGCGCTTGAAGGATCATGCTTGAGACAAGCGCCGCCTCGATATTCGTATCCACCTGGTAATCGCCCATCTGCCGCGTATCAAACCCCGAAATCAGCCAACGATGAAATCTTTGATCGAGCAATTTCGTCTTGGAAAATTCCCGTCCATACGCGCCGATGACATCGCCATGCTTGCTGTATTGAAACCCCTTTTCGTTCAACAAGGCTTCCGCGACGTAGAACAATGCGTAGTATGCCCGACCTGCGGCAGCATCCGTCTTTCCATGATCGAGCAAAATCCCGGCGCTTTCAATCGTATCCATTGCCTTGTCCAGCAATTTGCGGGTGTAATCCTTCATGCGGGAATCCCCTCGCGGCGGATGTTTCTCAGTACAGGCATGTCCGCCTCTTTCCACTGGATTTCCTTCATGATCAAACGGCTGACCGTGACATCGTATTTAAGGGAAACATCGCTCGCAAGATCGGTGGAACGCTCCAATTCCTCCCAGTAACTCTTGTAATCGCTCAATAGGATCATCACATCCACATCCGAGCCTTGACGATAATCCCCGCGCGCGTAAGAGCCGTATAAGTAGACGGCCTTCAACCTGTCCCCGTAAATGCGGACAAGTCCTTCCTTGAATTCTTTCATCAACTTTCGGATGTGCGCTGGCACTTTGGTGGTCATGCTTATATTTTACCTTCGTTTATCCCCTTCGCGGTGAGAGAAAAAACCAGGCTTCCGCCGAAGGCGAGAAACCTGGTTTTTGAAATTCGTTATTCCTTCGGCACGACGGTCACTTTGCGGCGCGGCTCCTCGCCTACGCTTTCGGTCGTCACCGCGGGATGTCCCTGCAACTCCATGTGGACGATGCGGCGCTCGGAGGCGCTCATCGGTTCGAGCGTCACGCGGCGTCCCATCTTCATGGCCTGGTCGGCGCTGCGCTGGGCCATCTGGCGCAGTTGTTTTTCGCGGCGGGCGCGGAAGCCCTCCACATCCACCGTCAGTTGCGTAAACTGCCCGGTCTGTTTGCCGACGATCAGGCTGGCGATATATTGAAAGGCGTTCAGCGTTTCGGCGTGATGCCCGATCAACGCGCTCAGGTCACTGCCGCGCACGTCCACGCGCATCGAGCGGTGGTCGGGGCGGTCGCTCTCATCAAAGCGGGCGGTGACCTGCGCTTCGAGTCCCATGTCGTGGAGCAGTTTGGAGACGACGGACTTGGTCAGCTCCAGGCTGGGATCGTGGACTTCATCAGCCGCCGCGGCCGGTTTGGAGGCGGGAGCCGCCTCGCGCTCCGGACGGGGGGCGGGTCGCGGCGTCGCCGGGGCGGGCGCGCCACCCGGGCCGTTCACCGTCAACCGCACGCGTACCTGTCGTCCGCCCATGCCGAACAGGCCTTTGGCGCCGGCGTCCAGCACTTCCACGGAGACGGCGTCGGCGCTCAAGCCGAGTTGGTCGAGTCCCTTGGCAAGGGCTTCTTCAACGGTCGGGGCAATGATTTCAAGAGTGGGTCGTTCGTCCATGGGAAACCTCGGGTTATTTGGCCGCGGCGGGTTTGTTGCCGCCGGGCAGGAGGCCGCGCCAGTTGGCGCGTCCCATCATGGCATACTGGGCGATGCCGAGCAGGTTGCTGGTGATGAAGTAGACCGCCAGGCCAGACGGGAAATTGAGTGCGAACCAGCCGAGCAGGAGCGGCATGTAGATGCTCATCATGCCGCTCATGGCCGCAGACTGGTCGTTGGGGCTGGCGGTGGGCGGGGTGGTGAGTTTGGTCTGAACGTAGGTGGTGAGCGCCACGATGATGGCCAGGGTGGGGATGCCATTGGGCAGGAAGGAAATGTTCAGGCCGGGGATCAGGATGCCTTCCGGCAGGCCGAGGTTCATCCACAGGAATTTACTATTGAGCGGAATGATCTTGGACACATCCAGGAAAGAGCCGATACTGCGGGTGAGTTGCAGGAGCGCCAGAGGGGTGCTGGCCAGCGAACGCGTGATGCTCTGGTAAAGCGCGAAGATGACCGGCAGTTGGATGATGGTGGGCAGGCAGGAGGAGAAGGGATTGATGCCTTTCTCTTTGTAGACGCGCATCTGTTCCTGCGCCAGTTTCTCTTTATCCTTGGCGTATTTCTTCTGGATCGCCTGCCAGTCCTTGTCGTTCTGCATATCCTGCATGGCCTTGGCGCTCTTCAACTGGGAGGCGTTGAGCGGCCAGGTGACAACTTTGATGAGGATCGTGAAGAGAATGATGGCCACGCCAAAATTCTGGCCGACGAGGTTGTAGATCCACAACAACGTATTAACAAAAATCGAAACGAAAATATCCCAGGGTGACATGTTGCCTCTACTTCTGCGGGGTGAACGTCCAGGCCTGCTTGCCGTCCTTATCCAGCGCGACGAGCAGGGCATCGCCCTGGAACGGCGCGACCAGGATCAGGTCCCCGGCGGAAACAGGAGCGGTATAGATTTTGGCGTCCAATTTTTCCAAACTCAGGGGGGATTGGCCGGGCGTCAGCGAATAGACGGAGCCATTCTCGGTGACGAAGATGACCTGTCCATTCAGGAACAACGGGGTGGCCAGGATGGCGCCATCGGGTTTGAAGGTGTCGAGGATGGCGCCATCCGCGGCATTGACGGAATAGAAATTGCCATCCAGGTCGCCGAAGTACAGGGTATTGCCTGCGAGCAGGGGGCCGCCCCAAATCCAGGATTTCACGGGCGTAGTCCAGGCAACGCTCCCATCCGCGGCGTTGATGGCGACCATGGCGGAATCAAAGGAGCCGAGATACAACTGCCCCTCTCCCAGCGCAGGCACGCCGGCGATGGCGCCGCCCAGAAAGGTTGTGTTCATTTCTTTGAGTGTCTTTAGATCCAGGGAGTGGACGCGATGGTCGAGCGAGGCGACGAAAATGCGCCCGCCGGCCATGACGGGCTGGGACCACAATGTGCCGCCCAGTTGCACGGTGTCGGTCAGTTTGTCCTGGCCGGGGATGGTCAAGTCGAAGATGTAGAGGTTACCGTCCGCGTTGGGCGCGTAGACCATGTTTTCGTCCACGAGCGGACTGGCGACCCAGTGATCTTTTGCGCCGCTAAATGACCAATTCGATTGGCCGGTTGCGGCATCCACGAGAAAGAGACTGTGATCCCCGCCGCTGGAACCGATCAGCAGTTGCCCGTCGGAAGTTAAAACAGGGTTGGTGTAGAAGGTGAGTTTGGCGTCGGGCTTTTCGGGGAAGGTCCAAAGTTGCTGTCCGTCACTGAGGCGGACGGCGTAAACGATGGAACCGTTGGCGAGATAGGCGGCATCCCCCGATGCGGCCAGGCCGGGCCAGGTAACGGCGGTAGGCGTCCCGCCGCAGGCGCTAAGCGTAACGACCAGCAGGGCGAGCGCGAGAAATAATATCAAACGATTGGTCTTCATCGGGATCTTTCACTCCTAGGGAACGGGGTCGTACCCGCCGGGGTTGAACGGGTTACAGCGCAGGACCCGCCAGGTTGCCATGAACGAACCTTTGATTGCGCCGTGTTTGTAGATGGCCTGATACCCGTAATGGGAGCAGGAGGGATAGAAGCGGCAGGTGTCCGCAGGCAGGGCGCGCGCGAGGGTCATCTGGTAGAAGCGGATGAGCGCCAGCAGGGCCAGGCGCGGCCAGTTGCGCGGCGTGCGCGGCCGCAGGTCGCGCAGGCGCGGTTCGCTGGGATATTCGCGGGGCAGGTAGAACTCAGGTTGCATCGGGGGAGGTCAGCAAGCCGGCGCGGCGCAGGAGGAATTGCAGGGCGGCGCGCGTCTCGTCGAGGGTGGATGCGGGCAGGGGTTGGCGGGCGATCAGGAGGATGTCGGAACCCGCCGCGATGTCCGGCAATAGGCGTTGCATGGCGGCCCGCAAGAGGCGCTTGGCGCGATTGCGTCGCACCGCCATTCCGACCGTTTTTCCCGCCGCCACGCCCACGCGAATTTTTGGCTGGTCGCTGGGCTGGACAATCAACACAACAAGCGGGTGGGCATAAGACTTGCCAAAACGCCGCACCCGCTTGAAATCGGTTGACCGGGTCAGGCGGAATTTTCGTTGCAAATTGCGCTACCCATTAACGACTAAAGTCGTTACTACATGGGAACCCGCCTCGTCCCACGATTACCAGCGCGTCTTCTTGACGTGCTCGTTGGAGGTGGCGGCCAATTTGTAGCGCCCTTTCAGGCGGCGGCGCTTGAGCACGGCGCGGCCGTCGGCGCTGGCCATGCGCTGGCGAAAGCCATGCACGCGCACGCGGCGGCGGATCTTGGGTTGGTACGTTCGTTTTGGCATGTACGTTCCTCACTCATTTGAACATTGCAACTCCCCGGGGGAAGCTGTTGACAGGGATATGTCCGCCTGGAAGCGGACAGGCGCGGGATTATACCGTAATCAATCCGAATCGGTCAAACGATTTGAGTGTGACTAAAACTGGTTGATTTCAAGTCGTTCCGCCAGTTCCAGTCG
>CAYJLS010000119.1:0-12631 GCA_964371065.1 uncultured Anaerolineaceae bacterium
GTCATTGCGAGGGCGGTCTTCCCGAAGCAATCCCCTGTTCGACGAGGAGATTGCTTCGTCGGGAAGTACGCCCTCCTCGCAATGACGGGTGGTAATAACCGGAGGAATCATGCAAGATTTAATTGACCGTTTGACTCACGCCCAGGCGACCATCTTCCAAATCCTGGAGCGTCTTTGACTTTCCCGCCAAAGAATCCCAACTGGCAACATTAGACCAACAAATTGCCGCGCCCGATTTCTGGAACGATTCGGGGGCGGCGCAACGCATCAGCAAATCCGCCGCCAAATTGCGCGACGAGGTGGACGGCTGGCGCGCCTTCCGGCGCCAAATCCGCGACGCGCTGGAACTGGCGCGCCTGGACGATCCCAGCCTGCGCGCGGAACTGGAAGTCGAAGTCGCCGCCATCGAGCGGGAAGTGGAGACGCGCTCCTTTACGGCGATGCTCTCCGGGCGTTACGACGACGATGACGCCATTTTGGCGATCCACGCGGGCGCGGGCGGCACCGACTCGCAGGATTGGGCCGCCATGCTCGAGCGCATGTACCTGCGCTGGGCCGAAAAACGCGGCTTCGAAACAGAGATGCTGGATCGTTCCGAGGGCGAGGAGGCGGGCATCAAGTCCGTGACCATCGCGGTGGACGGGAAATACGCCTTTGGGTATCTGCGTTCCGAGAAGGGCGTGCATCGCCTGGTGAGGCTGTCCCCGTTCGACGCGGCGCATCGTCGGCACACGTCTTTCGCTTTGGTGGAGATCCTGCCCCAGGTGGCGATGGATGACCCCGAGGTCGAGATTGCCGCGAGCGATTTGAAGGTGGATGTTTTCCGTTCGTCCAGCGCGGGCGGCCAAAACGTCCAGAAGAATTCGACCGCCGTCCGTCTGACGCATCTTCCGACTGGGCTTGTGGTTATCTGCCAGAACGAACGCTCGCAGGCGCAGAATCGAGAATTCGCGTTGCGAATTTTACGCTCCCGCCTGCTCGAGATCAAGAAAGCGGAAAAAGCGGAAGAGGTGGCAGTCCTGCGCGGCGAATACACCAAGGCCGAGTGGGGCAGTCAGATCCGCTCGTATGTGCTGCATCCGTACCAGATGGTCAAGGATCACCGCACCGAGTTCGAGCGCGGCAACACGCAGGCCGTGCTGGACGGCGACCTGGACGCGTTCATGGATGCCTATCTGCGTATGGCTTCGGGGAAGAAATAATGAACACATCTGGCACCGTCATTGCGAGCGGTTTTTGCGAAGCAATCCCCCTTTGTTGCGCGGAGATTGCTTCGTCGGGAAAAGCGCCCTCCTCGCAATGACGGGCGAATCTGTAATTTCCTGAAGTTAATTTTGTTTGAGTAGAGGCAGTGATGCTAAAGAAGTTTTACTCCACAATCTTCTCGCGTGAGAACCTGTTGGCCCTTTTGCTGGCGCTGATCGTCATCGCGCTGGTGGTATTCACAGCCGACGTGACTCCCGAGTGGATTTATCAGGGATTCTAGTGAGCGTTCTGCAAATCCTCGCGTTGACGGGCCTGGCCATTCTCCTCGGCCTTTTGCGCCGCGGACGAAACCTGGCGTTGGTTGGGTTTGGCGCGCTGGTTATTTACTGGCTCCAGCCGCCCAGCCCGGTTTTTCCCAGCCTGTCGTTTTGGTTACCGACCCTGACCCTCTTCATCGCCGTGCTGGCTTGGGCGATCACCGCGCCGCCCGAGGCGCGCGGCCTGCGCGAGAACTGGCCTGCGCTGGTCGTCCTGTGCGGCGCGATCCTGCTGGTGGCTTTCAGCAAAATCCTGCCGTGGACGCGGGATTTCTTTCCCGCCTCGACTTCCCTGGCTTTGGCGGCCGGTGCGCTGGCGATTTTTATCGGCTTGACGGTGGGATTATCCCTTCCCAGGACACCCAGCCGATTCCTCCTGGGCATCGCCGCGCTTGGCATCCTCGCTATTTTCATTTTTCTCAAATCCCCCGGACTGTCGGAACGCCTGTTGACTTTCATTGGAGATTGGCGCGGGCGGACATTGGATGACTCTGCCACGTTCAACATCGCCTGGCTGGGATATTCCTACATCGCCTTCCGCCTCCTGCATACCCTGCGCGACCGGCAAAGCGG
The DNA here is from genome assembly GCA_964371065.1 of uncultured Anaerolineaceae bacterium. Taxonomy (GTDB): domain Bacteria; phylum Chloroflexota; class Anaerolineae; order Anaerolineales; family Villigracilaceae; genus Denitrolinea. Next base: position 2,097 of record CAYJLS010000119.1, read on the forward strand.
AGTCCTGCCTGCGGTGGGATTGGCGGAATACGTCAACTACGCGATTTTTTTTCCATCGTTTACCGCCGGGCCGATTGACCGCCTGGAGCGATTCGTCAAAGACTTGCGCGCGCCCCTTCCGCTCAATAATGACGACTGGCTCTTCGCCGGCCAGCGCCTGGCGACGGGGCTGTTCAAAAAGTTTTTTGTCGCGGACCTGTTGGCGCTGGTCTCCATCACAGATGTGCTGGTCGGCCAGGCGCGCTCCCCCGGCTGGCTGTGGTTTGAATTGTGCGCGTACAGTTTTCGCATTTACTTCGATTTTAGCGGCTACACCGACATTGCCATCGGCATGGCGCGGCTGATGGGCGTCCGCCTGCCCGAAAATTTCGCCGCACCCTTCCTCAAATCCAACCTGACCCAGTTCTGGAGCGCCTGGCATATTACCTTGACCCAGTGGTTCCGCGCCTACTTTTTCAATCCCTTCACCCGCTCCCTGCGGACCTCCAAACTGGTTCTCCCAACCTGGCTGATCATCCTGCTGACACAGGTCGGCACGATGCTGTTGATCGGCCTGTGGCATGGCCTTACCTGGAATTTCGCGTTATGGGGACTTTGGCACGGATTAGGACTGTTCCTCCAAAATCGCTGGAGTGAATTCCTGCGCCTCCGTTTTCCTGACCTGGGAGCGGGTCGCGCTTCCCGGGCTTTTTTCCGCGTCACAGGCGTTTTGCTGACCTTCGCCTACTTTACGCTCGGGCTCGTCTTTTTCGCCCTCTCCACACCGCAACTCTCTTTCGCGGCCCTGATAAAACTATTTGGGATGTCATAAGATGGAACGACCCGTCCATGCCTTGCGCGTGCTTGTCAAAGCATTTTTGTTTTTTGTTTTACTGAACCTGCTTTTTGCGTGGTTCGATCCGCCTATTGGGAAACTGACTGCCTATAACTGGCTATGGCCTGGCCGCCTGCGTTTCCCATATTCGGAGTCTCCGGAATTCTATTCGCAGGATTATAACGTTCCCATGATTCAGGATTTTGACGCCATGTTCGGCGCGCACATCCTCTCGGCCGGCCCCAAACCCGCGGATGAGTTCCGCGTGCTTTTGCTCGGCGATTCGGCCACCTGGGGCGGGCACGTCGCGCCCGAGGATATGCTGGCGGAACAGTTCAATCGTCTCGGCTTGACCAGTTGCGACGGACGCAAAATCAAAGCCTACGATCTCGGTTATCCCTGGCCGTCCATGCTGCGGGATGTCCTGATCCTTGACAAGGCCATGCAGTATCAACCCGATATGGTTATCTGGCTGGTCACTTTGCATAGCTTCGAGAAGAAAACCGCCGACCGGGAATTCCTTACTCCGCACGCTGAACGCATGGCCGAAGTGATTGCAGATCACCAGCTTAATTTGCCGAAGGTTTATTCCGATCAGCCCGAACCGACATTTTGGGACAAAACCATCCTCGGTCAGCGGGAGAGACTCAAGAAGCTCGTCCTGAATCAGGCTTATGGATGGATGTGGTCCGCGACTGGAATTGACAATGCCAGTGGCCTGTCGAAGGATCATCCTGTGTTTCCCCAGGACGCGCTGGCAGATGTTTCCTATTTTGATTACCAATCCCGGAATGATTCCCAGGCGCTGACCCGCTCGCTGATGTTCGATATTATCCGCGTGGGACGCGAGGTCGCAGGCGACGCTCCGCTGGTTGTGATCAATGAACCGATTTTTACCGTCTCCGGGCAAAACAGCGACCTGCGCTATAACCATGTCTATCCGCGTTGGGCTTACGATGCCTATCGCCAGTCGCTTGCGAATTGGATGAACGCGCAGGGATACCCGTTTTACGATTATTGGAATGCCCTGCCTGCCTCCGAATTTTCCAACGACATGGCGCATCGCGACCCGCAGGGAGAGGCGCGTCTCGCTAATTTACTGGCGCCCGTTTTGCAAAAGTTTTCGTGCCCGTAAAATATTGGTGGCTTTGGAACGCGAATAGCGCGAATGGGCGAATTTACCCTTCGGGCACGATGTCGCGAATTTTGTTAGCGCGCCAAAGTGCTGGGATGACCGCTGGGGTTAGGCGGCAGTTGAACTGCCGCCCCATCGGTTTGGCGTGCTAACCGAATTTTTAATAACTTATTCGCGTCATTCGTAAATTCGAGGCATTCGCGTTGAGAATCTTCCGACTTTGAGAAAGCCACGTTTGCATCAAACTGTGATTTACTGAAATCATTTGTTATGGCATAATGCCATCCTTGATCACAAAAACCATGTAAGGAGATTTCCATGTCCGCTGAAACGCACCAAACCATTGCCGACTTTATCGCGCAAAAGATTCTCAAACAGCCCAAACGCGTCATCCAGCCCGGGGACGCGCTCATTTCCAGCGGGCTGATCGACTCGTTCAGCCTGGTTGACCTGGCGCTTTTCGTCGAGGATACTTTTGGCGTCCGCATCGCCGACTCGGAATTGAATGCAACCACTTTTGATTCCATTGAACAACTGGTAAATCTGATTGTCTCAAGGCAGAAGAAATGACGACATTTACAAATGTCCTGAAGGATTTCTACGAGCGCGAACCCGACCGGGTGTCGGTCACACTCCAATTTCCCGGCCAGCCTGATTTCCCGATCACGTACCGGGAACTGATCGAGCGGTCGAACGACTACGCCGCGGCGTACGCGCGCGCCGGAGTCCAGCCCGGTGACGTGGTCATCCTGATCCTCCAGCACGGCAAGGACCTGATCTATTCCTTCTGGGGCGCGGTCCTGCTGGGTGCCATCCCCTCGCTGATGCCCTTCCTCACCGAAAAACTTTCCCCCGAACGCTATCGCGCGGACCTCAGCGCGCTTTTCTCGCACAGCCATCCGACCGGCGTTGTGACCTACCCCGAGTTCGAAGCCGATGTAAAACTGATGGTCTCGGAAAGCAAGGATACGGTTAGGGAAGTTTTTATCACTGATCGCATTCCTCGCCAGGAAAAACCGGATTTTTCAACCCTGCCGGGCATGAAAAGCAAGGAAACGGACGTAGTCCTGCTCCAGCACTCCTCCGGTTCGACGGGGTTGCAAAAGGGCGTAGCGCTTTCGCACCGCGCCATTTTCAATCACCTGGATGCCTATGGGGAAGCCATTCGCCTCACGCGGGAGGATGCGATTATTTCCTGGCTGCCTCTTTACCACGACATGGGACTGATCGCCTGCTTTCTCATGCCCATCCTGCGCGGCGTTCCTGTGGTACAGATGTCCCCGTTTGACTGGGTTCGGGCGCCCTATCGCATGTTGCAAGCCATCTCGTCTCACCGCGGCACGCTGACCTGGGTCCCGAATTTTGCCTATAACTTTTGCGCCCAAAAAATCCGTGACCGCGATTTGGAAGGCGTGGATCTGTCCTCCTGGCGCGCCAGCATCAACACCTCCGAGCCGGTCAAATTCAAGAGCCATCAAATGTTTTACGAGCGCTTCAAGTCTTACGGCTTGCGCCTCGAAACGCTCCAGACTTCCTATGGCATGGCCGAGAATGTTTTTGCGGCCACGCAGAACGATGTGACGAAACTGCCCTATGTCGAGGAAGTGGATCGCGAGTCATTCCGTTCGGAGCATCTCGCGCGTCCCGCTTTCGACGGTCGTCCCGTCATCCAGATGATGTCGTGCGGCAAACCCATTCCCAACACAACGATTCGTGTGGTGGATGGAAAGGGCCGCGACTTGTCGGAACGGCAGGTCGGCGAGATCGTTCTTAAATCCAACTGCATGTTGACTGAATATTACAACCGTCCCGACATCACCAAAAAAGCCTTTCTGCCCGGCGGTTGGTACATGTCCGGCGATTACGGTTACATGTTCAACGGCGAGATTTTTGTTGCAGGGCGCAAGAAGGATATTATCATCGTCGGCGGCAAGAACGTGTATCCGCAGGACCTGGAAGCCCTGGCCTGTGAAGTGCATGGCGTTCATCCCGGACGGACGGCTGCCTTCGGCATCTTCGATGAAGCGCAAGGGACGGAGGAAGTCGCCATCATCGCTGAGGTGGATACCGACGACGAAAATGAACACGAGCGCGTTGCTGACGAGATCCGCAAGCACGTCACCAGGAACTCGGCCATCGCCGTTCGTTATGTCCGTGTGGCGGGACCGAAGTGGGTGCTCAAAACCTCCAGCGGAAAAGTGGCCCGCACCGCCAACAAGGAAAAATTCCTTAAGGAATTGGAAGCCGGTCAATAACCCGTAAAAGCAAACTGCCCTCGAAAAATCGAGGGCAGTTTTTACTGCTGGTTGCATAATTTGCTAAACTTATTGGAAGGAATTGCGAGTGTAGCTTTGAATTCCAGTTTAGTTACGCATGGGACATGCGTGCGGTACTCTGTAGTTCATGGGTTAGCCGCCAGTGGGGAGGCGCTTTTCCAGCGTACGGCTGAGAATGTCCTCCTGTTCGCTGGAGGCGGATTTCACAGACTTAACTTTGACGCTCTTGTCTTTGGTATTGGCGCGATCCATCGCCATCTGCCAGGCGATCTGCATGGCGGTCAACTCGGGTTCTTTCGGCGCCTCATTGATTTCGAAAGTTTCTTCCTGCCTCTTGCCGCGCTTGCCGCCGCGAGCCTTCTTGGGTTCGCGGGCTGGCTTTTCCTCTTCCACAATTTCGGGCATCAACGCTTTCATCGAAAGGCGGATTTGTTTCTTTTTGCGATTGACTTCCAACACAACCGCTTCGATCTCATCCCCTTCCTTGACCACCTCACCCGGAGTCTTGACATATCCGCGCGTCAACTCGCTGACGTGCACCATGCCCGGGCGTTCCGCGCCAAAATCAACGAACGCGCCATAGGTTTCAAGACGAACCACTTTACCCTTGACGACCGTATTGGGCTGGATCTCGCCCCATTCCATGCCAAGCGGTTCGATCATGGTTAGTTCGATGCGGTCTTTCTTGACGCGTCGCACCCATGTGTCCACCTGCTGTCCAGGTTTCAACACATCTTCCACCTTGTTGACCGGGTCTTTCTGAATTTGCGAAATGTGGATCACGCCGGGCAGTTCCTGGCCCACGTCCACGATTGCCCCCGCCAACGTAATCTTGACTACTTTTCCGGAAAGTTTGGTTTTTGGTTCCGCCGCCGCGACCGGCGCTGTCTCAATTGTCTCAGTCATACTCGCACTCCTATTTCAAAAATTAGCCAAAAATCGATTATACACAGGGTATGCAGGGGCGTCAATGTGAAATGGGATGCAGAATTTCATTTTATGCCAGGCGCGGAAAATACTGACCGATGTTTTATCGCGCGCATATTTCGTGAAGTTACCTGAAATTGCAATTTCCGAAGCCTGTTCGTGCCTGGCCCCGGTGTTTACCTGCAAGTCCGTATGCGTTATTTGCATTCACGAATTGGTTTAAAAAATTCAGCACACATTCGTGAAATTTAATCCATGGCTGATGTTTTGTTTTTTAGCAGGCGCAAAAGATGTGGGTAATCACTGGCTATGGCCTTGTCAAAGTAGATTGACAGATTGACCGATTTGGAACGCGAATTTTGCAAATTTCAATGGATTTTATTCGCGTTATTTGCCAATTCGCGCCATTCGCGTTAAAGGTTTTCTACTTTGAGAAAGCTATGAATCACTGGCCAGGGCCTTCTTAAAATCCATTCAAGTCTTCCTTTTTGTGGCGCGCTTGAAACGCGAATGCCACGAATGAGCGAATTTTTGTGGATTGATTCGGGTCATCCGCTTATTCGCGCAATTCGCGATTGTGAATTTCCGACTTTAAGAAAGCCCCGAATCACTGGCTGGGTCTCCTTGACGTTTATCCGGTATTTGGGTATATTTCGGGCGTTGTTTTGTACATATCGGAAATAATAAGGATAAACAATGTACGAAATCGACAAAATAGAGTTGAAAATTGTCAATTTGCTACTTGAGGATGGACGGATGTCTGCTTCCGAGATTGCCAGGCAAATCGGGGAAGTGTCTGAGCGCGCCGTCCGGTATCGCATCGAGCGACTCATCGAGGAGAATGTCATTCGAATCAGCGCGGTGGTGCGGCCCGAAGCGTTTGGCCTTACCATCAAAGCGGACATTTGGATGGAGGTCGAATCCGACCGCATCCGCGAGGTGGCGCAGAAAATGACCGAGTACGAGAACGTCACTTATGTGGCGTGTTCGATTGGGGAAACAGACGTCAGCATTCAGGTGGTGGCAAAGGATACAGACGAGGTCTATCGCTTTATAACGGAAACCGTCCGAAAGGTCCCGGGGGTGAGGCGCACAACCACCTCCATCGTCCCGGTGATTCTAAAAGATGTCTATCAATGGCGGGCACCCGAAAGCGTCCTAAAGAATCCCAAGTAAAAGGAGTCAGGATGAGTCTCGTTGGTCCCAAAAGCCAGTCCATGCAGAAACGCGCGCAGAAGGTGATTCCGCTGGGCGTCAACTCGAATTTTCGATATTGGGGCGAAGGCCTCACACCTTACGTGGACAAGGCCAAGGGCGCGTATTTGTGGGATGTGGACGGACGCCGCTTCATTGACTATCGCATGGCGTTCGGCCCGATCATCCTCGGCCACGCGTATGACGAGGTGGACGCGAAAGTGATGGAGGAGATCCAACTCGGCACGCTCTTCGCCATGACCGGGGAATTGGAAGTCGCGGTGGCCGAGATGATGGTGGACATGTGCCCGGGCCTCGACATGGTGCGGCTGGCCTGCTCGGGAACGGAGGCCACCATGCACGCCATTCGCGTGGCGCGCGCCTACACTGGGCGCGACCTCATCCTGAAATTTGAAGGCAATTATCACGGGTTCCACGATCATGCCCTGTGGTCCACGTATGCTCCGATTGAGGCGCTTGGCAATCCACGCAGTCCGATCCCTGTGCCTTCGTCGTCGGGCATTCCGAAGGCGATGCGCGAATTCATCATCACCCTGCCGTTCAACGACGCCGAGGGTTTCGAGCGCGCGATGCGTTCCTACGGCGACCAGATCGCGGCGGTCATCACCGAGCCATCCCAGGGCAACTGCGGCGGGATCGAACCGCAACCGGGATTCCTTGAACTCATCCGCAAGGAAACCGAGTCACATGGGACGGTCTTTATTTTGGATGAAGTGAAGACGGGATTTAGAATCGCGAACGGCGGCGCGCAGGAATACTATCGAATCATGCCGGACCTCGCGACGTATGCGAAAGCCCTCGGCAACGGCTACCCTGTGGCTGCCTTCGGCGGCAAGCGCGAGATCATGTCCATTATCGGACATGGCGTTTCGCAGGGCGGGACGTACACGAACAACAAGCCCGGTGTCGCGGCCGCGTATGCCACCTTGAAGTTGATGCAGACGAAGCCGATCCTGAAGACAATCGAAAAGCGCGGCAAGCGCCTGATGGATGGGCTGAAAGAGATTTTCGAAGATAACAACATTCCCGTTGTTTTCAGCGGCTACCCTGCCATGTTTTCCTTCGCATTTGGCGTGGACAAAGTCACGTGCCAGCGCGACTGGGCGAAGAGCGACCAGGATTTCTATTTGACTCTCGCGGACAAGGCCATCGAGCGCGGGGTCATGCCCGACCACGACGCGCGCGAGCCGTGGTTCCTGTGCTACTCGCACAGCGAGGCGGATATTGATGAAACGTTGAACGTTTATGCGGAAATCGTGAAGGAAGTGAAAAAGTAAACAGGTACACAAGTACACACGTAGACAAGTGACTTGTGTACCTGTTACGTGCCTGCGTGTGTACTCCCCGGAGACCCCATGACCAAACTCACTGCAAAAGAAATCGTTGACCTGAACAAAGAATACACCTTCTTCTCGTGGTCCGCACAGGGCGCGCTGAATCCGATCCCTGTGACGAAGGCGGAAGGCGTTTATTTCTGGGACGCCAATGGCAAACGCTATCTTGACTTTGCCTCGCAACTGGTGAATCAGAACGCGGGTCACCAGCACCCGAAAATAGTGAAGGCCATTCAAGATCAGGCCGCGGTGCTGACTTTTGTCAGCCCGAGCGCGGCCACCGAGCCGCGCGGTTTGCTGGGGAAGAAGCTGGCCGAGATTACGCCCGGCGACTTGAAGAAGACCTTCTTCGCATTGGGCGGCGCGGAAGCCAACGAGAACGCCATCAAGATCGCCCGTTTCTATACCGGGCGGAACAAAATCCTGGCGCGCTATCGCTCCTATCACGGCGCGACGCACGGTGCGATCGCCCTCACTGGCGACTATCGCCGTCTGCCCGTGGAACCCGCCATGCCTGGTGTTGTCCACTTCCTCGACCCGTATTGTTATCGCTGTCCGTTTGGCTGGACGCGGGGAACCTGTCAGCGTGAGTGCATCAAGCACGTGGAAGAGGTGATCCAGTACGAGGGACCTGACCAAATCGCCGCTATCATCATGGAAGGCGTGACCGGCACGAACGGCCTTATCATCCCGCCCGACGATTACTGGCCGCGTATGCGCGAGATTTGCGACAAGTATGGCATCCTGCTGATTTCGGACGAAGTCATGTCGGGCTGGGGCCGGACCGGGGAGTGGTTCGCGGTGGATAACTGGGATGTCGTCCCCGACATCATCACGACCGCCAAAGGCATCACGTCTGGTTATGTGCCGTTGGGCGCAGTCATCGTCCGCGAGAAGATCGCGAAATATTTCGATGACCATGTGCTGTCCGCGGGCTTGACCTACAACGGTCACGCGCTGGCCTGTGCGGCGGCGTTGGCAACGATTCAAGTTTATGAAGAAGAAAAGATTTTTGAGAACGCCAAAACGGTAGGGAAATATCTCGGTCAGCGACTGGAGGAGTTGAAGCAGAAACATCCATGCGTTGGCGATGCGCGTTACATCGGTCTATTCACCGCACTGGAGTTGGTGAGGAATCGCGAAACGAAAGAGCCGCTCGACCCGACCCCGCTCAAGAGTTTCCTGATCGCCAACGGTGTTTATGTGTTTGGATTCAAAAATGTCCTGTTCATCGTGCCTCCGCTGACGATCACCAAGGAGCAACTGGACGAAGGCTTAACCATGATTGACGAGGGGCTGGCGGAGTTGATGGACACGCAGGTGAGTTGAACGTTAAACGTTTAACATTCAACGTTTTTGGAGAAATCATGGAAATCTTGAACTACATCAACGGCGAATGGGTAAAACCTGCTGTAAAAGAATATTTTGATGTTCTCAATCCCGCCACAGGTGAGGTGTTGGCAAAGACCCCGCTTTCGGGCGCGGCGGATGTGGACGCGGCCGCGCAGGCTGCCTCGGCCGCGTTCCCGTCCTGGCGGCGGACACCCGTCCAGGATCGCGTGCAATATCTGTTCAAACTGCGCGATCTGATGAAGACAAATCTCGATGAAATTGGACGGACAATCACGCGCGAGTGTGGAAAAACCTTCGATGAAGCGAAGGCCGAAATGGTGCGCGCCATCGAGAATGTGGAAGTGGCCTGTGGGATGCCGATGCTGATGAAGGGCGAGATCGTGGAAGACATCGCGCCCGGCATTGACGAGATCATGCTTCGCCAACCGGTGGGAGTCTGCGCCACGATTGCGCCGTTCAATTTTCCAGGCATGATTCCGTTCTGGTATTTGCCCTACGCGCTCGCGGCGGGGAACACGTATGTGGTCAAACCTTCGGAAAAGGTTTCGATGACGATGCAGTTCATCTTCAAACTCATCGAGCAGGTCGGGCTTCCGAAGGGCGTGGTCAACCTCGTCAACGGCGCGAAGGAGGCGGTGGATGGGATTCTCGATCATCCCGCCGTCCGCGCGATTACGTTTGTTGGCTCGACTAACGTGGCGAAATATATCTACAGCCGCGCCGCGGCGAACGGGAAACGCGTCCAGGCGCAGGGCGGGGCGAAGAATCCCGTCATCATTTTGCCGGACGCGGACATGAACATGACGACGACCATCGTTGCGGACTCGGCCTTCGGGTGCGCGGGTCAGCGCTGTCTGGCGATCTCGCTGGCGGTGACGGTGGGGGAGGCGCGCAACCAGTTTGTGGAAATGATCTGTGACGCGGCGGCCAACCGCAAGGTCGGGTATGGACTCGACGCGGGCGTCCAGATGGGGCCGGTCATTAATCAGGCGAGTAAAGCGCGCGTCGAGCAGTGGATCGGCGTCGGGTCCAAAGAAGGAGCGAGCGTCCCCGTGGACGGGCGCGGCGCGGTCGTCAAGGGTTATGAAAACGGCGCGTTCGTCCGCCCGACGGTTTTGCTGGATGTGAAGCCCGGCAGTGAGATGTGGAAGACGGAAGTTTTCGGCCCGGTGCTGAGCCTGATGCACGTCAATACGATTGACGAGGCGATTGCGCTGGCGAACAGCCACGTGTACGGAAACCAGGCCAGCCTGTTCACGTCGAGCGGTGCGGCGGCGCGCAAGTTTCGTTACGAGGTGCAGGCGGGCAACGTGGGCATCAATATCGGTGTGGCCGCGCCGATGGCGTTCTTCCCATTTTCCGGTTCGAAGGAATCCTTCTTCGGCGACATGCACGGACAGAGCATGGACGCGGTGGAGTTCTTCACGCAGAAAAAAGTGGTGGTGGAGCGCTGGCCGAAAGAGTGGAGCAGGAAGTTTTAA
>CAYJLS010000120.1:0-12268 GCA_964371065.1 uncultured Anaerolineaceae bacterium
TTTTATCTCAAGTTACCCTGTTTTTTTACTGCCAACCTTGCGTTGTAATATTAGTAGCCGTGTAAAAATAACTTCCCGATTTCAAAGTTCGCGAGCAGTTGCACTGCGAGCCGTCAGCAGTCCAACTGCTGACGGAAACACGGAACTTATTTTTACACAAGTCCTTAGTCGCTTTCTGCCCGAAAACAAACGACTGAAGTCGTTACTACCAAAAGAAAAATGAACGAAATCACCTCCATCTCCGACATCCAGCAACTCGCCAAAGCAGGCTTCACCGAGTGGAAACAACTTGGCGATGTCTCGGTGGAACGCGAAGGCGACCTGCTCATTTTCAACTACACCGCCAAAGCCCAGTACGAAGGTCGCTGGAATTTCTTCGAGCGCGTCAGCCGCGGACTGATCGTCAACGCGGTAACAGGCGAAATCGTCGCGCGCGCCTTCGACAAATTCTACAACTGGCTTCAGAACGGCGAAAAATCCAACGGGCACATCGTCAGCATTACCGAGAAAATGGATGGGTGTTTTAGGTTCGACACTCCTCTACAATGCTGGGATGGAACAACGGTACTAATAGGAGATGTTGTCAATAAACGACAATTACCTGTTCTAATGGGCATGGATTCAGATGGGCAACTCGTCCCATGTGAGATCGAAAACTGGCATAACAACGGCGCAAAAAACAACTGGCTCGCGATCACAGTGGATTGTCCCGTCTCCAAGAAATCCGGAGCGGGTGGTCATCCCAACCTAATTCGCATTACAGATAATCATCACATCTTTATCAATGGAAATTTTGCTCCAGCCTTCAAAGCAAGGATCGGCGATAAGGTTTCAACTTTTCAATACACTCCATCGCCCAGTGTGTTGCATGTTGTTCGATCTGGATTGTTAGGCGACGGCAGTTTGACCTTAATTCATAATGGTTATCGCTACCAGGAGAACCATGTCGCGAAGCATAAAGAATATGTAGATGAAATCAGGGATTGGTTTGGGGAATGCGCCGCTGCAGAAAGAACCACAACGTCGGGATATGGGTCAAAAATGTTCTGGGCGCAAGCAAAGCAATACCCAATTCTTGCTGACTTGCATGACGAGTGGTATCTAAATGGGAAAAAGCGCGTGCCAGAGCGATTAGACTGGGTGGATCACTTCTCAATTGCAAAATGGTATATGGACGATGGTTCGCTCGTACATTCTCCTGAGCAACAGGATCGCGCCTTATTTGCAACACAAGGCTTCCCAGAAGAAGATGTTAGAAGACTCGCACAACTTCTAGAAAAAATGTACGCTGTCAAAGTCGCAGTTTACTTTGCAAAAGGCTGGTCGCTGCGAATCAACTCTGGCAGAAAAAGAGAAATTGATAATTTTTGGAAGAGCATTTCTCCTCACGTTGTTCCTTGCATGAAATATAAGCTCCCTAAGCAATACAGAAACGTTGAATACGTTGATTATCCACGCGGGAACCAAGAAGCGGAACTTGTGGATGCACAAATTACAGTCATATCCCCCATTGAAATTAACGAGAAAAACTTTCCCGCAGGCAGAGTGGGCTTTGATATCCAAACCAGTACAGGAAATTATTTTGCAAAAGGGATACTCGTTCATAATTCGCTCGGCATCCTTTATCGTCGCAACGGCGAATATCGCATCTCCACGCGCGGCAACTTCCACAGCGACCAGGCCGTGTGGGCCACGAATTTCCTCCACGCACATTACAACCTCGACGGCCTGCCCGACGAGTTGACCCTGCTCTTCGAGATCATTTACCCCGAAAACCGCGTCATCGTAGACTACCAGGGACGCGAGGAAATCGTGCTGATCGCGGCGCGCAATCGCTTCACAGGCGACTACCTGCCGTTCTCTCCTGACTTGGAGCGGCTCGCGGCGAAATATGGGTTTCCCACCCCCAAGGTTTACACCTTCCGCGACATCGGCGAAATCCTCGCGCGCTTGAAAACCATGGACAAAGACGAGGAGGGTTTCGTGGTCGAATTCTCCGATGGTCAGCGCTTCAAATTCAAAGGCGACAAGTATCTCGAACTGCATCGGCTCGTCTTCAGTCTGTCGTTCAAGAACACCCTGCAAGCCGTCGCCACGGACCAGGCGGAATCCGTCCGCGCGCAAATCCCCGACGAGTTCCTGGCAGACTTCAACGCATGGGCAAAAGAAATCGAAGAGACGCGCGAACGCATCAAAAGAGAAGTGGTGGACATTTTTACGCAAGCCCCCAAAGACACGCGCAAGGACTTCGCCGTCTGGGTCATGTCCAGGCACAAGGACATCTCGTCCTACCTCTTCGCCCTGCTGGACGGCCACGACCTCGAACCGATCATCTACAAAAAAGCCTTCGAGAACCGTCCCAACGAGATGGCGGTGAAACAATCCGAGAACACGGCGTAAGCCATAATCCAGGTTTCCCGCGAAGCGCCCCTGTGGGGTCGGAATTCTGGTTGCAACAAAAAACCATCCTCGCCAATAAAGACTATTCCGCACAACGGGTTACGCAATACGTAGTACGAACTATTCTTCCTCCCACGCCGTCATCCTATCCAACTCCGCCTTCTCCTCCGCGCCCAACTTCACATCCAGCGCGCCAAGATTATCGTTCAACTGCTCCACCGAGGTCGCGCCGATGATAGGACTGGTAATCACGGGGTCGGCCAGCATCCACGCCAGCGCGACCTGCGCGACGGTGGCACTATGCGCGGCGGCGATTGAGTCCATCTTGTCGAGCAGGGAAAAATTCTTTTCGGTCATGACACGCTTGCGACCCTCGGCGCGCTTGGATTCGGGCGCGGCCTGGTCGCGGCGATATTTGCCCGTCAGGAATCCACCCGCCAGCGGACTATATGGGATGACCGCGATTCCATACGCGAGGCAGACCGCCCGCAATTCGCGCTCGAACTCGGCGCGCTCGATCAGGTTGTAATGCGGCTGGAGGCTGTCGTAGCGCGCCAGGTTGAATTTGTCCGAAGTCCACAGGGCTTGCATCAACTCCCACGCGGCAATGTTGGACGCGCCGATGTGGCGGACTTTTCCCTGGCGGATCAGATCATCGTACGCGCGCAAGGTCTCCTCGATGGGCGTGTCGTCGTCCGTCCAGTGGGATTGGTACAGGTCAATGGCGTCGGTCTGCAGACGCTTGAGTGACGCCTCCACTGCATTCATAATGTGGACGCGGCTCAACCCCTGGTCGTTGGGTCCCTTGCCCATCTCGCCGCGGACTTTGGTCGCCAGCACGACCTGGTCGCGCGGGATTTTATTTTGCTTCATCCAGTTGCCGAGATACGTTTCCGAGACGCCGCCGGGATTCCCCTCCGCCCACTTCGAGTAAATGTCGGCGGTATCGAAGAAGTTGATGCCCGACTCGAAGGCCGCCGAGAGGACGCGCTGCGAATCCACCTCCCCCACCGACCAGCCGAACTGCATCGTCCCCATGCACAGCCGCGAAACCTTGAGTCCCGTGCGGCCAAGTTTTACGGTTTCCATGCCTGCCTCCTGTCGAAAAAACGACTGAAGTCGTTACTACGTAGTGACGACTTCAGTCGTCCTGGTGGTTAATAGTGATACCCCACAAACAAAAAACGCGCCCCTCGCGAGACGCGTTTTCGTGGACACATCCGATTACTGCACCGAGAAGTTGACCGTCTGAATCAGTTCGCCGTTCAGGTACAACTCCACCGCGTAAGTCCCCAGCGCCCAATCGCTTCCCGCGGGGAAAAAGAAATGCACCGTTCCGGTGAAGCCATCCTCCTCAATGGTAAGGGCGGCTTCGTCAATCAGGGTGTTGGGGTCCATGCCCTCCACGCTCACGTAATACCATTTGGAATTGACCACCGTCCCGACCGGTGCGTTCGAAAGATCCGCTACCACGTAAATGGCGTCGTTCGGTCCAAAGACCGAAGTGGGCTGCGCGGCGTCCTCGTCGAACGCGGTGCGCGCGTTGGACAGGCCGAGTTTTCCGCCGAAAGCGCAGGCCAGGCTGGCGGCCATCAGCGCAAACACGGCCAGTAAAATGGGAAGAGTACGTTTGTTCATCTCATGCTCCTTTGAATAAAAATGGGCGGAGCGCCCGCCCGAGTGTGTTCATTATACAAGAGGATGGAAAAATAAGTTCACCCATTTGGGCTATTTTCCATCACGCCGAAAAATACGTCATTCAAGCAAGAAGCGGTAAAATAGGCGGCATGGAAAAAACGGACAACGCGGAACTCGAAGAGCAAATCATTGAGCGGCTCGAAAACGGCGAAGACAAGGATGACATGCTCCTCGACCTGTGCGAGAGCATGAACATCGGCTGGCCTGAAGCCGAAGCCCTGCTGGAGCGTATCGAAGCCGAAAATAAAAATCACATCGTTCTCGCCCAAAGTCCACTGCTGGTTTTGATCGCGCTGGCGACGTTTCTCGGCGGATTGGGGCTGATTGGCTTTGCCGTATTCTCCCTGGTTGCCATTCTCGAATCGCTGCTCCACTCTGTGGGCGAACTCGGAGTGATTGGCGACCTGGTGTACCTCTTCGCCTACGGCGCGCAATTCTGGGCGCTCGCCCTGCTCGGCTTGGGGATGGTCATCGGAAGCCTGCGCGGCATGCAGGATGTCTGGGCGGCGATCTTCGAGAAACTGGGGATATTTCAAGCCGGCGAATAATCGCTACCGCATCGCGAACACGCACACCCCCTGCGCCTTCTCGATCCTGCCCAACTGGCGCACATCCCGCCCCAAAACAATTTCCAGCAAACGAATATCCATCTGGCACAGTTCGGGATGCCCCTCGATCACAGCCGCGTACGGACAGCGCCCGAAGAGGACGCGCGGCCCGTCCGCACCCGCCTCCCAGCGGGACTGATAATGCATCCCGTTTAGTTTTTCGACCAAGGCGCGCAACCGCGCCGCGGCTGGAAGTTGGGACATATCCGCCGCGCCAATAATTCTCCGTGCCACCGCATCCCATTCGATCTTTGAGCCATCCTCCGCCAAAAGAGCCTCCGTCAACGCGGACAGGTTGTCACCCAGCGCGGCCTGCGAGAGCGAGTACAACTTCTCAGGCCGTCCGCGTTGATCCCGCTTCGCGAAGGCCGCCGACTCCACGCGTCCATCCGAGGACAGAACGCCGAGATGATGCCGCACATTCGGCGCGGACAAATTGAGGGCGCGCGCGATCTCGCGTGCAGAGGCGGCATGCGTCTTTTTCAGGTGGTTGAGGATTCGGTGTCTGGTGGACATAGTTACGTAGTTTTGGTAGTTTGGTAGTTGCGTAGTTAGTTGTTAGCCCGAAGGGCTTCGTATGTTAGCGCGGGGATTCCATCCCCGCCGCGATGTCCGGGACGCCGCGAACGCACCTCGAAACGGAACCAGCCAAAAGGTCCCGCGTGAGGCGAGAGTCGGGAAAAACCTGCCGAAGGTGTCTCCTCAAAAGTCCGATGATTATGGCTCTCGTCCGTGAACAGGTTTGGGATTATTTCGGCACGGGTGAGACATGTCAGGTTTACAGGTGATTATACTCACAACTTCATTTTTGCAAATATATATTTGCATAATTCAGTTGACTTATTCGCCGGCGATGCTATAATCTGCCCGGTTGTGACATTCCACACTGGTCACTGATGACTGAACACTTGCTCACCTGGGAATCCACCTACGCCATCGCTTTAGAGTTGCGCCGCCAGCACCTGGACGTGGATTTGGAGCAAGTCTCGCTCCAGCAAATTTACCGCTGGACGCTCGCCCTCCCGGACTTTGAGGATGATCCCGCGCTCGCGAACGACGACATCCTTTCAGCAATCTTTCAAGACTGGTTTGAGGAGAACCTCCATGGAAAATAATGAACTCAACCTGCCCGGTTACGATATCCCCGAGGAACTGAAGAACGCGGTCTCCGTCACCGCGCTCGACCGCCTGTATAACTGGGGACGACGCTCGTCGGTCTGGCCGCTCATGTTCGGGCTGGCCTGTTGCGCCATCGAGATGATCGCCGCCCAGGCCTCACGCTACGACCTGGCGCGCTTCGGCATGGAAGTCATGCGCCCCACCCCGCGCCAGGCCGACCTGATGATCATCGCCGGAACGGTCACCAAGAAAATGCTGCCCGCCATCGTGCGCCTGTACAACCAGATGCCCGAACCGAAATACGTCATGGCTATGGGCGCCTGCGCTTCCAGCGGCGGGCCGTTCAAGGAGGGCTACAACGTGGTGGCCGGCATTGACAAATTCCTGCCGGTGGACATCTACGTGCCGGGGTGTCCGCCCACCCCGCAGGCCCTGATGAACGGCCTGATCCTGCTCCAGAAAAAAATTGACAAAGAATCCATCAGCAAAGTGCGCTGGTATCGCAAGGGCCCGGATAGCGTGGAAATCCCCGTCCCGATTTTGGGACCCGACCTGATTGACGTGCGCCGCATCCCCGACATCAAAGCCAAAGCCGCGGAACTCGCCTCGCAAGCGACCCCGCCCGCGCAGTCCGTTGGATAGGAGGCCAGACATGACAACCCCCGCTTCTCTCTCGACCGTTGAGCTGGCCGCGCGTTTCCCCGGCGTTGTCTCAGCGGACAGCCGTCCCGGCTACGGCGGCTGGATCGTCCCCGCCGATAAACTGATCGAAGTCGCCACCGCCCTGCGCGACGAGTTCGGCTACGACCTGCTCTCCGCCGTCACCGGCGTGGACTATCTTGCCGAAAACAAAATGGAGGTGGTCTATCACGTCTTCAAGACCACCGGCGGCCCGGCGCTGGTTTTCAAAGTACAGGTGCCGCGCGAGAATCCCGTCGTTCCTTCCGTGATCAACGTTTGGAAAGGCGCGGACTTTCAGGAGCGCGAGGCCTGGGACCTGCTGGGCATCAAGTTCAGCGATCATCCCGACCTGCGCCGCATCCTGATGTGGGAAGGCTACGAAGGCCATCCCCTGCGCAAGGATTGGAAGGAGCCTTTCTACGAAGAGGACGCGAAACCGTTCAAGAGCCGCTGGCCGGACGGCAAGCACATCCTCGCCGAAGCGAAAAATCCCTTCCACGACAACCTCAAGTTCCCTGCCGGATTCGATCCCGAAAAAGTCACCGTCGAGAATCCCGAAGAAGCCCTGTATCGCTCTCTGAAGAAATATCAGTCCGAGGACAAGGACGGTATCAAGACCGATCACATCCTCATCAACATGGGCCCGCAACACCCGTCCACGCACGGCGTCTTCCGCGTGGCGGTCATATTGGATGGCGAGAACATTGTCAGCCTCAAACCAGTCATGGGCTACCTGCATCGCAACCACGATAAGATCGGCGAGCGCAACACCTTCCTGCAGAACATGCCCTACACCGACCGCCTCGATTACTTCTGCTCGATGACCAACAACTTTGGTTATGCCCTGGCGGTGGAAAAACTGATGGGCATCCAGGTGGCCGAACGCGCCGATTACATCCGCGTCATCATGTCGGAACTGACCCGCATCCAGAACCACCTCATCTTCCTCGGCATGTTCCTGAACGACCTCGGCGCGATGTACACCCCCGCGCTGTACGCGTTCGAGGAACGCGAATTGATCCTCGATATTTTCGAAGCCTCCTCCGGGGCGCGCATGATGTGCAACTACTTCCGCTTCGGCGGCGTGGTACGCGACATGCCCGAAGACGCGTTCCGCAAGGCGCGCGAACTGGTCTTCGACCGCCTGCCCGGCAAAGTGGACGAGATGGATCGCCTGCTGACCGAAAACGAGGTGCTCGTCTCCCGCCTGAAAGGCGTGGGCTACCTCAGCGCGGAGGACGCCATCAACACGTCCATGACCGGGCCGATGCTCCGCGCTTCGGGCGTCCCCTACGACATCCGCCGCGCGGACCCGTACTCGATCTACGACCGCTTCGACTTCAACGTGGCCTGCCGTCCCGAAGGCGACCTCTTCGCCCGTTACATGATCCGCATTGACGAGATGCGCGAGTCGCTCAAGATCCTCCAGCAGGCCATCAAGCAGATTCCCGCCGGGCCGATCATGAGCGGCAAGCCGCAATACCAGGTGCGGGTCCCGGCTGGTGAGGCGTACGGACGCGTCGAATCCCCGAAGGGCGAACTGGCCTACTACGTTGTCTCGAACGGCAAGCCCAACCCATACCGCTATCACGTGCGCCCGTCCTCCTTCGTCAACCTGACCTCGCTGGAACAGATGTGCCAGGGCGAAAAGATCGCGGACTTCATCGCCATCCTCGGCGCGGTGGATATCGTGCTCGGTGAGCTGGACCGATAGAAGTTGCATCCGTCATTGCGAGGAGGGCGCACTTCCCGACGACACTTGCCCTGGCGGGCAGTGCCAGGGAGCAATCTCCTCGAACAGGAGATTGCTTGGGAAGAACGCCCTCGCAATGACGGGATGTGAAAACAGGAGAACTTAACTATGTATGGAAAAGGTTTACTCAAAGGTCTGAGCGTCACCTTCGTGCGCTTCTTCAACACCTACTGGGATGATCTCACCTGGATGTGGCGGCGCGTGACCACAGGCGAGAAACGCTACGGCTCGGCGGAGGGCATCGCCCACCGCTCCAGCAAGAACGCGCGCGGCATCTTCACGGTGCAATACCCGGAAGAGAAGCTGCCCATGCCCGAGGAATTCCGTTACATCCCGTTCCTTATCTATGACGAGGGTGCGGAAGGCAAGAAGGAAATCCGTTGCACCTCCTGCGGCATCTGCGCCAAGGTCTGCCCGCCGCAGTGCATTTGGATCGTGCGCGGCAGCGACCCCTCCACGGGACGTCCAATCCCGCAACCCGCGGAGTTCTACATTGATGCAGACGTCTGTATGAACTGCGGGTTCTGCTCCGAGTATTGCCCGTTCGACGCCATCAAGATGGATCACGACTACGAACTGGCCGCCTATCATCGCAGTCTCTTCGGGATGGAAAAACTGCTAAAGTCCGCTTCGTACTACGCGGGCATCCGCCCGGAGAACGCGGCGCGCGAAGACGAAGCCCGCAGGGCCAAACAGGCCGCCAAAGCCGCCAATGCGGAAGCGACCACAGCGTAAAAACCTTAAACACAAAGGACACGACCCACAGGGTGCTTCGCGAAGGGCACAAAGGTAAAGGCAATTTCCTTCGTGACCTTTGTGTCCTTCGTGGTAAGGAGATTAAAGGTAAACTTAAATGGCAAACACACTCACCAAAGAATCCATCCTCGCGGCGCTCAGCAAAGTCCAGGAGCCGGAGTTGCACAAGGACCTCGTCACGCTCAACATGATCCGCGACCTGCAAATCGAAGGTAGCAAGGTCAAATTCACGGTCATGCTGACCACGCCCGCCTGCCCGTTGCGCGGAAGAATCGAATCGGAAGCGAAGCAGGCCGCGATGTCCGTCGCGGGCGTGGAGTCAGTCGAAGTCAAACTGTCATCCGATGTCCCCAACGATGGTCGCATGCGCGGGCTGATCAACACGACCATCCGCAACGCCATCGCGGTCGGTTCGGGGAAAGGCGGCGTGGGCAAGAGCACGGTGGCGGTCAATATTGCCGTCTCGCTGGCGCAGAGCGGGGCGCGCGTCGGCCTGATGGACGCGGACATCTACGGCCCGAATATCCCCACCATGATGGGCATCGAGAAACTGCCGCCGCCGAAAGCGGAGAAGATCATCCCCGCCATAGCCTACGGCGTGGAAGTCATCTCGATGGGACTGCTCGTCCCGCCCGGACAGCCGTTGATCTGGCGCGGCCCGATGCTGAACTCCGCCATCCGGCAATTCCTGAGCGACGTGGAGTGGGGCGAACTGGACTATCTCATCGTGGACCTGCCGCCGGGCACCGGTGACGCGGCCTTGTCCCTGGCCCAGGCGCTCCCCCTCAGTGGCGCAGTGATCGTGACCCTGCCGCAATTGGTCTCGCTCGAGGATGCCACCCGCGGTTTGAATATGTTCAAGCAACTCGAAGTGCCCATCCTGGGCGTGATCGAGAACATGTCCTACCTGGATCTGCCCGACGGCACGCGCATGGACATCTTCGGTTCGGGCGGCGGCGAGAAGTTGGCGCAGGCCACACAGGTTCCCTTCCTCGGCAAAGTGCCGATTGACCAGAACGTCCGCATCGGCGGGGACAGCGGAAAACCCATCGTGGTGTCTCACCCTGATTCGGCGGTCGCAAAGGCCCTCATCTCTGTAGCCGAGGCAGTGGCGGCGCGCATCTCCGTCGAGGCGATGGGACGCGACAATACCTTGCCGATCAATATTGTGGAATAGGCTTACGGTATAATCCCCCCCATGCAACCAACCATTATCGGTGTCCGGTTCACCAAAATCGGAAAAGTCTATCACTTCGACGGCAGCGCCGTCCCGGACGTTCAGGTCGGCGAACACGTCATCGTGGACACCTCCCGCGGACGGAATCTCGGCGAGGTGGCCGTCCGCCTGGCCAGGACGCCTCCCCCTCCCGATGACAGCGGCTGGCGGCGCATCGAACGCCGCGCCACCCCGCGCGACCTCCTGCTCAAGCAATCCTGGCAGGCGCATCAAACCGAAGCCATGATCGAATGCCGCGCCCGCGCCTCGGAACTCGGCTTGAAGGGCGTTAAAATCGTCGCAGCGGAATATAACTACGACGGCTCGCGCCTCGTTTTCCTGTTCAGCACCGAGACCGAAGACAAGGCGGACCTCAAGACGCTCAAGCGCGACATGCAGAAGCAGTTCCCCAGTCCGCAGGTTGAACTGCGACAGATCGGCCCGCGCGACGTGGCAAAACTTCTCGGCGGCATGGGCGCCTGCGGCCTCGAAACCCGCTGTTGCTCCAAATTCCTGACCGACTTCAGCCCCATCTCCATCAAAATGGCCAAGGAACAGGGCATCTCGCTCACCCCCACCGAAATCACCGGCATGTGCGGACGCCTGCGCTGTTGCCTCGTCTACGAATACGAGCAATACGCGGCCGCCCGCAAGGAGCTGCCCAAACGCAACAAGCGCGTCGTCACCCCGCGCGGCGAAGGCAAGGTGACGGACATCCTGCCGATGAGCAACACCGTGCTGGTCCTGCTCGACAACGATGAGCGCCACTATCCCGTCCCCTTCGACCGCGAGGAACTCCAGCCCTGGGACGAACTCGAAGCCCTGCGCCGCAAGTCCGAAGCCCCCTGCGACCGTCACGAAGGCGGCGAATGCACCTGCGGAAAAAGCAAACGCTCATCGTGATCGTCTTACGCACTACGCAATACGTATTGAGTAGTGCGTATTGCGTAACGCCCAATCAACCTGTTGAATCGCCCGCCACCGAAAACTGACAACTGATCACCGATGACTGATGACTGACGACTGGTCTTCCCCCCAACACATCCTCGTCATTCTGGCTCATCCCGATGATCCAGAATTTTTTTGCGGCGCCACCCTCGCCCGTTGGGCGCGCGCCGGTCACAAGATCACCTACTGCCTGCTCACCTGTGGCGACAAAGGCTTCAACGACTCCACCACCAAAGACATAACTCCCACCGAACTGTGTGCGCTGAGACGCGTGGAACAGCGCGCCGCGGCGGACGTGATCGGCGCGGCGGCGGTTCATTTCCTGGACGGGGAGGATGGGTACCTCGTCCCCGACCTTTCCCTGCGCCGCGAGGTGGTGCGGGCCATCCGACGCGAACGCCCCGACATCCTCGTCACCTGCGACCCGCAGAATTTGTTCGCCGCCTACGGCATCAACCACCCCGATCACCGCGCCGCCGGTCAGGCCGTGCTCGATGCGGTCTTCCCCGCCGCGGGTAGTCCTGTCTTCTTCCCTGAACTGCTCGCCGAGGGACTGGAACCACACATGCCCAAGGAAGTCTGGTGCTCGCTCACCAGCCAGCCGAACACCGTCATGGATGTGACCGACACGTGGGATGTCAAACTCGCGGCATTGCTCAATCACAAATCCCAGATTGGGGATGTGGAAAAATTCAAGGAGCGGATGAAGTCCCGCCGCACCGAAACCAGCACGGACGAAAATCCGCGCTACGAAGAAAAGTTCCGCGTGGTGAAATATAGTTGACGATCCGTCATTGCGAGAAGCGAACGGAGTGAGCGACGAAGCAATCTCCTCACATCATTGGGGATTGCTTCGGGAAGAACACCCTCGCAATGACGACAAAAAAACATGAACCTCGTCATCCTCACCTACCACTCCACCCACTACTACGCGCTCGAAATCAAGGATGGCAAACTCCTCGTGGACTGTGGCTGGCCGGGGACATTCCCTGAATTTTCCGCGGTTGCCAAACGCAAGGGGATGGAACTGTGCGAAATCAAATGAGTGTGACTAAAACTGGTTGATTTCAAGTCGTTCCGCCAGTTCCA
>CAYJLS010000121.1:0-12171 GCA_964371065.1 uncultured Anaerolineaceae bacterium
GACTGGAACTGGCGGAACGACTTGAAATCAACCAGTTTTAGTCACACTCATATCAATTGCGCCAGACTCCCAATTACATCAATATCTTTGAAAATACCGGGGTGGTGATCTTCGCACGAAAATGATCGCAGCCGAATCACTGTGCTTAAGGTAATATTCACTGACTGGTTACGACAGTTTGTGTAGCCTGTTTGCGAGGAAAGAGGAATTTCATCCTTTGCAAAGTAAATAACAGGATAAAATATCGTTCGACTATAGCAGAATCGCCCTTATAAAAATTTGTTCTCAAATAGTGCGACTTTCCGAAGAAACAGGCAGGAGATATTACTATGCGAGAAAAACCGAGAATGCCCTTTCAGGGCTTTAGTCGGGAGATGTGGGAAAATTTGGCGTTAGCGGCAATGTTTTTGTTTTACTTTTTCCAGGTAGTTTTTGACTTGTTCTGGAATAATGTATGTGCAAATCTTGCCGTAGATTTTTGCGCGTTCTGGAGCGCAGGCCATATTGCAAATACAACAGGGTATGCAGGAGTATATGATTTAAATCTTTTGGCACAAGTGCAACAGCCGCTATTTCCCACCTCTTTCAATACCATTTTATTTGCAACCGTGCCTGTCCCATTTCTACCAATTTTTATCGTCCCGTTTCAACCGTTTGCTCTTCTTAATCTGTTTCCAGGTTTTGCGCTTTGGTCCCTTTTCAATTTGACCGGGTTGATTGTCTATTTATGTTTCTTCGTCAGAAAGGTAAATGGACAACCATTGAAATTACATTTCCTGTTGATGTTTTTATTATCTCTTCCCGTTTTTCTCGATTTATTCTGGGGACAAGTCAACTTATGGCTGATGATTTGTACGGGGGAATTTCTGCGTGCCATGATTGCCAGTAAAGAATACCGGGCGGGGCTGTGGCTTGGTGGACTGTTGCTCAAGCCGCAGCTTTTATTTCTGATTGTTCCCGTTCTGATCTTTCAGCGTTCATGGAAATCTTTGGTTGGCTTTGGGCTGACAGCAATAATGGTTTTAATGACTTCTCTGAGTTTGGCGGGATTCAATGGAATTTACAAACTCATCACACTTTGGCTTGGATACACAAAAGGGCTCCCAACCAATGGTCCTGAGATTATGATGAACTGGCGAATGGTTGCTGTGAATCTTAATAGTTTTCTTTCTCCAGACATCGGTTGGTCTTTTGCTATTGCAGGAAGTATTATTACAGCAATAATTACGTTTTACCTGTGGCGTTCTTCGATCTCAATAGCTTCGCCAAACTTTAGCATCGCTCTCCTTGGAACGTTTGCAGCAACAGGTGCCATTGCTTGGCATTCTCATCTGTCCACATCAATGATTTTGATACCAATTCTTGTTATTCTTTACAAGCAAGGGATATTTCCTCAAAGGATATTTTTATTTTGGGTATTTTTGCCGACGATAATAAAATTTATGACATTCTTTCTTGCAGTCTTGATTCAATTATCCATTTTACCTGTCGGTTTAACAAATCTTTTGAATTTTGCTTTTGGGCTATGTGGATTAACTTTGAATATCTGCTTCTTGGCTTGGGCACACCTAAAGTTACATCCACTTCTAGTCTAATCGAACGATGGGCCAATTTGGGGTGCAAATATCACGATTGCGAGTGCGGGTATTTTGATTCATGGACGCCTAAAAATAACAGCCGTCGCATCCAAATAAATAGTGCGCCAGCCCGAGTTTTGCAAGGCCGAAGCGAGCGGAACGTCCGGCGGGATGATCGCCCAACCCACGGCGTGGTGATCCAGGGCGGCTTGCCAATCCTTTTGTGCGTTCAAGATTTGCTCATACTCCCGCACCAGCGCCTCGCCGTAAAAATCCGTCTGGCTGTCCATAAACACTTTTTGTTCGGGCCACAGTTGATAGAGTAAATACCCACCCCAATTTAAATCATTGAACATGTTTCCCGACTGCGGATGCGTGGCCAGCCAATCCACAGCCGCGACGGGGAAAACACACGCCTCGAATTGTACAATTGGTTCATGGCGGACCTCGAACCGGCTCCCGATTAACACAGCGATTGCCCCGCACACGACCACCGGCCAAAGCGCGCCGCGCAACGGCTTTTCCAGCGCGCCAATATTGGTTTCGATGGTTTGCCATAGGTTCCAGCGTGCACTCGCATGGTGAATCCACTCCGCTAAAATCGGCGCGCAGGCAACGGCGAACAGGGGAATGTTGCGCGCCATCATCAATCCCAGCGCGGCGAATCCGCCCAACAAAAATATGTGACTGGCATTCGGCCACCGGCGCGAGGCCAGTGCCAGGAGCAGGGTGAGCAACAGCAACAATCCAAAAAGCCAAACCACCGGAATGGAAAAATCCGGCGGCCGGGTCTCAACCGTGCGGCTCAAAATGTAACGGCTGTGATTGGACAGTACCGCCTGCCAGTTGCCCCATCCGCTGGGAGTAATGATGGATGCGAGCAAGGAACTTCCACCAATAAACATCCACTGCTTTCCGCTTTGCAAACACGCCGATTTGCGAATCGCTTCCCACACCCAGCCACCCATATACGCCAGCCAGGCCAGGATGCCAAACAGAAATCCGCCGTGCGCGTTCGCCCAGATGAGCATCAGCGCGGGGAAGTGCCACCACGTAACAGATCCGCCGCGCCGGACGCGCTCCAGTCGTTCGATCCACATTGCCAGCAGGAGGAAGGTTACCACGTGCGGGCGGGGGAGCCAGTGCAGGCTGGAGGCCATCGCGGCCAGCATCGCGATCAGCAAGGCGGCCAACGGCATCTGACTGCGCCGCGCCGCGTCCGCATAGACGAAAGCGAAGGCTGACGCGATGATCCCCGCGCAGACGAGGATCACACCATCCAGGTTTAGGAGGCGATAGGCGAGCGCGAAGGCTACCTGCGTGAGCCATTCGTAGGCCGGTCGGGGCGCGTCCGCGCGGGTATGCGAGAACAGGTCGCGGGTCGGGATTTGATGCGAGTCGAGGATGAATCCGCCCAGGGTCAGGTGGCGGCCCAGGTCGCTGTCCAACGATAACATGCGCGGTCCCAACGCCAGCGCGGCAAACAGGATGGCGAGGAAGAAAACGTCACGCAGGCGGGGGATGAGAAAATTTTTCATAAAAAAAAGACAGCCACGTTCAATGTGACTGTCTCATTTTAGCGCAAATTTTATTCTCCCAAATAATCCCGCAACTTCCTGCGGATGGTGGGATGGCGCAGGCGGCTCAATGCCTGCGCTTCGATCTGCCTCACGCGCTCGCGGGTGACGCCCATCTTGCGGCCAACCTCTTCGAGCGTGTACGCCTGCCCGTCCAGCAGGCCGTAGCGCAGTTGCAGGATGCGGACTTCGCGCGGCGGCAGGCCGTTCAACACTTCGCCGAGGTGCTCCTTGAGCAGGTTGTAGGTGGCGGTGTCGTCGGGAGGCGGGGCCTCGTCGTCCTCGATGAAGTCGCCCAAAACGGAATCCTCTTCATCGTCCGTGGGCGTTTCGAGCGAGAGCGGGCGGCGCGCCACCTGGATCATATTCTCCACTTTCTTGGGCGTCACTTCCAGCGCTTCGGCCACTTCCTCGAGGCTGGGATCGCGTCCCAGCCGCTGGGTCAACTGGTGCTGGACGCGCAGGAGTTTGTTGATCTGGTCGCCCATGTGGACTGGCACGCGGATGGTGCGTCCCTGGTCGGCGATGGCGCGCGTCACGGCCTGGCGGATCCACCAGGTGGCGTAGGTGGAGAATTTGTGGCCGCGGCGGTAGTCGAATTTCTTGGTGGCGCGGATCAGGCCGATGTTGCCTTCCTGGATCAGGTCGAGGAACGGCACGCCGCGCCCCATGTATTTTTTCGCGACCGAAATGACCAGGCGCGAGTTGGCGGTGATCAGGTGCTCGCGCGCCGCCCAGCCGTCCTCGATCAGGCGGCGCAGTTCCAGGCGGCGCTTCGGCGCGACGGTGGCCTTCGCCAGTTCCTCGCGCCCCATTCGTCCGCGCTCGATGCGCTGGGCCAGTTCCACTTCCTCGGTGGCGGTCAACAACGGGACGCGGCTGACCTCTTTCAGGTACAGGCCAATCGTGTCGTCGGTGTCAATGTTGGCGAGGTAATCGTCCAGCGAGGTGTCAATTTCCACCTCGGTTTCGGTTTCCTCCACCGCCACCAATTCGTCTTCGGTCGGCTCGCTGGTGGCCACGTCTTCCATGAAGGGGATGCCGGCGCTCAGGAGCGCGGAAAAAGCCTCCTCCAATTGCTCCACATCCTGTTCGGCTTCGGGGAAGAAATGCAAAATGTCGTCAAGCGTCACGTATGACTTTTGACGACCCAGTTCGATCAAACGCGCGATGGCGGGGAATTCTTCTTCCTCGTCAACAATCAGGATTTTTTCCATGTCCATTTACACTCTTCCACTCACTGGTCTAATTAGGTACTCCTATCCTTTAGGATATAGAATACACTTTTTCTCATCGAAATACAATACCCAATTATGGCGATTTCGTTGCGGTCGGCGTTCCCTGGCACTGCCCGCCCTGGCAAGTGTCAGCGCCTTCCGCCGGGGTGGGCGTCTCGGTGGGCGTAGGTGAAGGGGTCGGTGTTTCGAGGAACGGCGGGGTGGAAAGCAAATTGAGCAACGCGTCCAGGCCGTCCTTGTCTATGACGAGCGGGCTTTCGCCATCCTTACGCGCGTAATAGCCCGTGCCTGTCGGCGTCGCGTCGCCGATTTCGAGGACGAAGGACTTGCCATCGCTGAACTCGACCGTGAGCGTGTACGCGGGGGACTTCAAACCCGCGTCTGCGGGATCGAGCTCCAGGCGGGTCAGGATTCTTAGCGCCGACACCTGACTCGCCGCGGCCTCCGCCGACGATGGGTCGGCCGCGGCCTCGAAGGGCTTGGTCAGCGACCAGGCGCCTTCGGCCGCGCGTTCCACGCGCACGCTTTCCCCCTCGCGGCTTTCGATGGACAGGCTGGTGACAGTTCCCTGCCCGGCGGCAAAGAGAAATTCCACCGGCGTAATCGTCGCGGACGGGGTCGCGTTCTCATTCGTGCGCGGGCGCGGCGCGGACGGGTTGTACTTTTGGTAGAGGGCGAATCCTGCCAGCGCCAGAAAGAACGCCAGCAGCATCCAGGTTTGCCGTTTGACCATGTTTTAGCCCCGGCGTTTCCGCGAGACCCAGGCCGCAATGCCTGCGCCCAGCACGATTCCCGGCAAAATGCATACCGAGCCGAGCAGGATGGCCAGCCATTTGAGTCCCCCGGGCGGCAGGAAGGTGCGTTGTGTGGGGGGGCGGATGGTGATGTCCACCGCGGCATCGTCGCCCGCGGCCCAGTCCACGGCGTTGACGAACAGGTCGCCGTTGCCGTAGGCGTCGAAGCCGTCGTCGGAGGCGAAGATGGAATTGCCAAATACCGCCACGCGTCCACCGGTTGTTGCGTTTTCACCCGCGGCCGCCAGCGTCAGCGGACCGGGCGTATCCGTTGCAGGGTCCAGGGCGACCGAGGCGTTGGATTGTTTGAGCGCCGAGAAATCCGTCTCGCCCCAGGCCTGGGAGTTCGGGTCGGTCTCCACGAGCGAGGTCAGGGTGATGCCTTCCGCCGGTTGCGTAGAAATTTCGATACTGCGCGCCAGCGGGAAGATGGTGAGAAGCGTCACGGCATTGGTGATCGGATGGGACCTGTTGTAGATGGAGCCAATGGCGTTCTGGATGGTTGTGCTGGTGGTGTCCACCACGAAATCGTTCCGCAGGCGGATGCCCCAGACGCGCCCCAGGGATTCTGTCAGCGGGTCGGGCTGGTCGCCGAGGTCGGTCAGCGGAAGGGGATCGGCCATCACCACCAGCGATCCGCCGTGCAGTACGTAATTGTTCAGCAGGCTGACTTCGTTGGGCGTCAGGGGTTGCATTGGCCCGGCAATGATGACCGTGCGCGCGTCGTCCGGCACGCGATTTTCAGCCACCAGGTTCAGGGTTTTGGCGGTGTAGTTTTTGTTTTGCAGTGTTTCCAGGGCGCGGCTCATGCCGGTTTGCCCACTGCCGTTGATGTCGCGTTCGCCATGCCCGGTCAGGAAGTAAACCGTGCGCGCTTCCGGGTTGAGCAGGCGGTTCATGGCGCGCAGGAGTTCGCTCTCATCCGCGTAGTCGGCAATTTCCTTGCGCCCGCTCATTTCCAGCACGATCTTGCCGTCGCCGGTCACGCCCGCGTTCTTGGCGTCCAGCGGATTGGCAACCGGGTCCACGAAATGAAAGTCGAAGTTGCCCTGGCTGTTGGTCTTCATGTTTCCAAGCAGTTGCTGGGCGGTATCGCGCGGGGTTTGCGGGGAGAAGTAGCCCGTGGCGCTCAATTTGGCGGGCAGGTTTTGCAGCGCAGTGACCATTTCGGGGGAGAGCGTGTTTTGTTTGTCCTCGGTCATGTCCGCCAGGTCTTTGGGATTGTTGAAGGCCAGGTAATTTGCGACGAACACGATGCCCACAAAGGCCAGGATCATGACCAGGGCGTTGCTTCCGTAACGCGCCTGCCGCCCGACCAGGAAGGATCGCACGGCGTCCGGCGCGAGCATGGCATAGATCGCCAGCCCGAGCACGGTTACGGCCGCGCTGATGGAGAGCGCCAGGTTGATGGAATCCGGGTTCTCCGGGGTGAACATGTTGAGCGCCATCGCCCCCTTGACGAGCGCCAACAGGAACAGGGCGATCACGCCAAGCAGGGAAAAGATGAGCGGGATTTGTTTGGTGCGGTTTTTTTGCGGGGTATTCATTAGCGCCATCTCCGTGTCTCAACGGCGGTTGCGCCGGTGAACAAGCCCACTGCGATCAGGCTGAAGAAATATACGAGGTCGGTTACGTTGATTTTTCCCGCTCCGAGGGAATTATAGAAATGGGACTGCATGTCGAGATAGCGAAAAACGTCTGCGCCCTTCTGGACGTAATCGGCGGGGAAGCCCATCAACCACCAAAGCAGGACCAGCGTGATCATCGTGACGAAGAAAGCCGCCACCTGGTTGCTGAACAAGGCCGAGATGCCCACGCCGATGGCCAGGAAGGAGGCGGCCACCAGGATCAGGCCCAGGTAGGAGGTGATCATCGCGCCCTGGTCAATGCCGGGTTGCACGAGACTGTTGAGAACGATCGGGTAGATAAGCGTGATAGCGACGATGGTGAGGATGAAGAGCAGTCCGCCCAGCCATTTGCCGATGACCAGTTCCGAATCGCGCAAGGGCGCGGTCAGCAGGAGTTCCATGGTGCCCATGCGGTTCTCGTCGGCCAGCAGGCGCATGGTCAGCGCGGGGGTGGAGAGCACCAGCAGAAAGGCGAAGGAACCGGTGATCGGCCCGATGTCTGGCACGGAGCCGTAGAAAACATTCTGGGAGGCGGAGTAGATGATCAGGGCGAAGATGATCCCCAGCACCAGCAGGATGGTGAAGGCCACCACGTAGGCGATCGGGCTGATGAAGTAGTGATCGTATTCGCGTTTTGCAATCGTCCAAATATTACGCATGAGACACCTCACGACGCGCTTTCTTCTTTTTATCGGGCTGTTCTTCCTTCGTTAGCTCGAGGAAGATTTCCTCCAGGCTCAAGCCCACCGGCCGCATTTCGAGCAGGTCGTAGCCGGATTCGATGACGGTGCGCGCCACCGCCGGGCGGGCGTCCTGCCCCGGCAGGAATTGGAATTCCAGCGCGCCATCGGGTTGGGCTTTGGCGTTTTGCACGCCTTTGATTTTGGCGACTTTCTCCGCCAACCCGTCCCCATCGCCGCGCACGCGCAGGATGACGCGCTCCGCGCCGACCAGGCGGGCTTGCAGGTTTTCGGGTGTGTCCTCGACCACGATCCTGCCTTTGTTGATGATCAGCACCCGGTCGCAGGTCTGCTGCGCTTCGGACAGGATATGCGTGGACAGCAGCACCGTGCGCTCCTTGCCGATCTCGCGGATCAGTTTGCGGACTTCCACCACCTGTCCCGGGTCGAGACCGATGGTCGGTTCGTCGAGGATCAACACCTCGGGCCGGTGGATCAACGCCTGGGCGAGGCCGATGCGCTGGCGCATGCCTTTCGACAGGTTGCCGATGTAGCCGTCGGCGCGATCCGTCATCCCGACCATTTCGAGCGCCTCGCCGACGCGTTCGTTCGCATCCGGCAGGTGGCGCAGGTCGGCCATGAATTTCAGGTAATCGGAAACCACCATGTCGGCGTAGAGCGGCACGGTCTCCGGCAGGTAGCCGACGCGCTTGCGTACCTCCAGCGACTCGGTGACCACGTCATATCCGGCCACCGTCGCCTCGCCCGAAGTCGGCGGCATGTACGAGGTCAGGATGCGCATCGTGGTCGTCTTCCCGGCGCCGTTCGGTCCGAGAAATCCCACCACCTCGCCTTGTTGGGTTTCGAAGGTCAGGCCATGCAACGCCCGCCGCGAACCGTAGTCCTTTGTCAGTTCATTGACTCGAATCATGGATACTCCTTGCCCCGCAAAATAGCGTAACAAACGGCACGCCAGTGGATCGGTGGCCGTGCCGTTTCAATGTGGGGTTCATCGAGAATTACTATACAAAATTTGAGAGGCAAAGTCAAGTAGGTTGCCTGACCTCTAATCAAACGCTAATGTGAAGAGCGCGGTGGACCAAAAGAGGGCCGGATTCGTCCGGCCCTCCTGGTTGGGTTTTCGAGGGTTTGCTAGCGTGTTAGTTCAATTTGCGGCGGGACGGTGGCGTCGTAATTTTCCTCGTCGTCGTAGCGGATGGTGCCATCGAACGTGCCGCCGAACTCGACGGTATAGCCAACGAGTTGCGAATGGAACGAATCGGTGTTGGCTGTTCCCAGCAAAACGATGGGCGAAGCGGGCGCCAGGATGGTTCCAGTTAATCTCTGGTCGTTAGTACCATTGATTCGGATTTCACTGTTGTTGCTCAACGGGAAGTAAATTAGCAGTCCTTTGAACGGGCCGCTGGTGGGGGCGGACAAATTCAGAGCGCCATTGCCATTCCAACTGATGCCGCCTGAGTTCATGACGATCACCACTTCACTGCCTGTCAGCGTGTCGTTGCCATTCAGCGAAAAACTTCCGTTGATGCAGTACATGCCCGGATTCAGCATGGTTACGCCGGAGGGTGGGAAACTATCATTCCAAGTGCCCGGGCTGAACGTGTTGCCGTTTTGGACAGCGGGTCCGCTACAAACAGGGTTGGGCAGACCAGTGGGCGGATAGGGCATCTGTGGCGCATTGTAACTGACGCCCGGTCCGGCCAAGGTCGGGCAGGAATCCGCCGCCACCATGGTGATATTGGGCGTAGTAACGTTGGGCGTTCCGTTGATGGTTAAACCGCAGTCGGTGGAGGAATTAACGAAAATGCCGCCTCCTACCGATGTGACATCGGGGCCGCCGTGCATCCATTGAGTTGCTGTGCCGGTTGGCTTCAAAGAAACGATGGCGTTGCCAAAAGCCATCTCCGAGGTGGTCGCAGGCTTGGCGCGGGCAATCGCCTCCACGCAGTTTTTGACTTCAGGGATGCCAATGACCGGGCCAAAGTAGGTCTGTGTGGAGGCGCGGATCACCGCCTGTACGTATTCGATGTTGCCGGCATACGGGCCTGCCTGGCCGTCGCATCCAGCGGCGGGTGGATTGTTCACAACGACGGTGTTCGTGGTTCCATTGTTGTCAAACCCGTTGCTGAGAGCACGCGCAAATCCTTCCGCCTGCCAGGTTGTCCCCTCGTGGGCTATTACTAGCGCGGCCGCCAGCGCGGAACTATCGGCGGCGTTTTGGGACTGGCGCCGTTCGGAATAGGCCATGCCCCCGTCCACAGCCAAGGCGGTCAGACCGATCAGCCCGACGATCGCCAGAACGATCAGGATGAGCGCCTGGCCTCTTTCGTTCTTTTTGGTATTCATTATGAACCTCTTGGAATTGAAAAAGGAAAAAAAAGTGGAATCAATAAAAGTATTATAACCGACAAGCACCCAACTGCCTTTACGTTTGTAAGGTTACTGCAAAGTGGCTGAGAAAAAAAGTACTATCCCAAAATTACTCGGTTGAATCCAACCATCCCCCGGCAGCTGTCCCGGGGGATGGTTTTTGAATTTGAAAGAGTGACTATTCCACCATCACCGACTTGGCTAGGTTCCTCGGCTGGTCCACATCCAGGCCGCGCAGGGCCGCGATGTGCCCTCGTCCACGGCCAGGCCGGTGATGGCGCTCAGGCCGAGGATGGAGAGAACGATCAGCACCATGGCCTGGCCGCGTTCGGAACGGGAATTGCGGGTTTGTGCCGGCATACTATTGGACTAATTCAACTTGCGGATTGACCGGAGCATGGTAGTTTTGATCGGGGTTGTAATTGATGAACGTGTTGCTTGTGCCGGAAAGGTTGACCGTATAGCCAATCACCTGGCAGTTCAAGCCAGTGACGCCGCCGGTTCCGTTGATGGAGATCGCCGCGGATGGGGCCAGGATGCTGCCGGTAAAGGTGGAATTCGAATTGCCGTTGATCTCCACCTCATTGGTGTTGCCTTCCGGCAGGAAGAGCAACAGTCCCTTGAAGGGACCGCTGGTGGGCGCGCTTAAATTCATTTCGGCGCCGCCGGCCCAGCGCACATCCCCGGTGTTGATTCGGATAACCACTCCCTCACCGTTCAGCACATCATTGGCGTTCAAGCGGAAATTGCCGTCTACACAATAGACACCGGATTGAAGTTGGGTTACCCCGGCTGGCGGGAATGTGCCGCTGTAATTGCCGGCACTGAGGGTGTTGCCGGATTGGACAGCATTATCCGAGCAGGTGGGGTTTGGATACACCGGAGGAGGCAGGACGGGCGTGCCTTCATTGATACATGTCTCCGGGGGTATCGGCGCGGGGACGATATTGATCGCGCCGGGTTTGTATTGGATGCCTCCCACGGCCTGCAGGCAGGGGGTGGATAGTTGTGCGGAACCACTGTTATTGAAGAAAGCCGAATCTTCACAGTCTGAATTCGTATAGATGCCGCCACCGGTGACGGTTGTGTCGGCGTTCCCCTGGTACATGATCGCCTTGCAATCATCCGGTGACAACCCAACGATGGCGTTACCGTTGAACATTGGGAGGATGACCGAAGGTTTGGCGCGCGCCACGGCCTGCACCTGGTTGGTGACTTCAGTGATGCCCACCACGCGGCCAAAGTACGTTTTTACTTTGGCGGTGATGAAAACCTGGATATATTCGCTGTTGCCTGAGTATGGGCCGCTGACGGGTGGGTTGTAGATCTCCACATTCACGTCTGGGGAACTGGAGTCGGCGGTGGGATCGGCGTCGGTGTAATGGTTGCTGTCGGCGCGCGCCAGTCCTTCCGTGTACAGATCCCCCTCACGCACTTTGGCGAGCGCGGCGTCCAGGGCGGTGGCGTCGGCCGCGTTTTGGGCGCGGCGGCGTTCCGAGTAGGTATTGCCGCCGTCCACACCTAGCGCGGTCAGTCCGAGCAGGCCAACAATAGCCAGCACGATCAGGATCAAAGCCTGGCCTTTTTCAGATTTTTTATGTAACATGAGGTTCTCCTTTCAAACGAGATTCGCTGTTGACGCGAATAAGTGATGTTCGAATTATAGATTGCTGCGGCATCGGCGTCTGTCAGGAATTCTTGACTGGAACTGTCAAGGTTGTAAGGAGAAACAAAACCCTCCCGTCATTGCGAGCGGAGCGAAGCAATCTCCCCTTTGGCGAGGGGATTGCTTCGGTCGGAAGAGCGCCGACCTCGCAATGACGGCGTGAATCTGTGATTTACTGAAATTGGGAAACCTTTTCGGGGGTCGCGCGGCAATTTACTCCGCCGGTGTCAGTCCGTGCTTGATTGCCATCCGCACCAGTTCAGGCAGGTTTTGAACGCCCAATTTTTCCATCACGCGGCTGCGATAGGTATCCACCGTTTTTGGGGAGAGATTCAACTTCTCGGCAATTGCCGCGCTGGTCGCGCCGGCGACGGTGAGTTGCAGAACTTCGCGCTCGCGCGCGCTGAGCGATTCAAAGGGACTGCGCTTGTCGCGGCGCAAGGCTAAAGCGTCCGCGATTTTGGGGCTGACATAGCGCCGATTTTGTTTCGCGGCGCGCACCGCCGCCAGCACCTCCGCCCCCGCCGACTCTTTGAGCAAATAGCCCGTTGCCCCCGCTTGAAAAGCGCGATACACATGCTCCGAATCGGAATGCACGGAGAGGATAATCACTTTGATTT